>CAYGBL010000082.1:0-1524 GCA_964348135.1 uncultured Actinomycetota bacterium | reverse complement strand
AATAATGCTCAACATCTTTTGTCTAGTGTCTATTATACTCTTCAATAACTGTAAAACTCACACAGCTTATTGACTTTTGCATTGGGCTCGCAAATCTATAGAGATGTACCGTGATTTTTCCTTGCAGTACTGTCTGGCCAAATGTGGTAAGAAGGAACACATCTCTCTGTATCTCTGGAGCATCCTATTCTCAATGAGCCTAATGATATGTCTGCGCACCTCAGGCATTGTAGAATCTAGATCTTTCGATAAAGAGGCTAGATTACGTTTTCCTTCCGCGACCTTGAACAGAATGCCAGGTCGTTGAGAACTGCCCAATTCAAAGAATGTCTTTGCGGTAGTGCCAAATGGGCCATCTTCACGAAGAGATTCGTCGTAACGGACTGGTTCCTCATCCATAATCCCTAATACATCTTATACATTGGATGACGAAGGGAATAATATGGCACTTTCGTTATTCTAGAAGCTTTTCCCGGCTGGAAGCTATCAATAGTCATGGATTGTTGCAAATAATTCAGCATATGTAGTCGAAATTGATGAAAATATCAAGAAGTGATCGAAATACTAGTTGAGAATAATAAATCGAAGGGACAAGTTGATAAACGAGCAGCGGCACACTCAGTGCTAGGTTTGTGTGCATCTAATTATTCAAACGTCTTGGAAGATTTGTCAAAATTAATGGATCATATCCCCCTGGATAGTGATATTCCAAGTAACGCCAAATTGATGAAGGATAATTCGATTGATTCTCCAATTCCAATAGCGGGGACGGTAACTGTGGCAGACACTGTTATTGAACGCTCCGTTACCTTTAGAGTTGTTCTAAGATTCCTAATTCGGACCTTGAGGCGCAGTATAACTACTGGTGTAATCGGTTCTAAGCAGAATGATGGATGGCAGGTGCTAATCAATGATCAAAGGTTGAAGCAGTTGAGGGAGCTAGGGTTTCCATATCCAATGGGTTATTTGCTATTTGATTTTTGTTTGACTTTACTTGATCAAGATCTTACAGATGCACGACTCTTCCTTGCACATTGTTTTCATATTTTGGGGCTTGACAGGTCGGTCAATCTCAAGGGAGCTAGTTACCATACTTGCTAAATTATCCGAGCCGCGCAATGCAAAAGAGTACCTCGATACATTTGGCTTGGGCTTTAAACATAGATATAAAATTTATCAGCAGGAAATACAGAGATTTGGCCTGAGCTAGGCACAATCAAAGGTAATCGGGTCTTTATTCCTAGGTCGCCACGCGCGACTCATCGACATCCCCGCATGATTTTCTTAAATTAAGAAGAAGAACTGAAATGAATTATTATTTGTTATATGCGTTGTATACTTCTTTTGAAGAAGCCTTCACTATGACCTCCGATTCAAAGCTCAGCTAATCTTTAGGTTTTGGTATCTTAATCTGTGACCCAAGAAATATTGTATGGTGGTGGTTATGGTCTTGAGCCAATAACCATGAAGAAAAAAAACGAGCGAAGAAACATGCGAGCGATCCCACTTGGAGTAGCAGTAGCT
>CAYGBL010000081.1:227-1537 GCA_964348135.1 uncultured Actinomycetota bacterium | reverse complement strand
GTTATATCTGAGGCTGGGTTTGGAGTTCATTTGGAGATATTTAAGTCACATGTCAAGAATGCTATAACAAAGTAATGGTTTAAACAGGTGGCCCTTAACCTGTTAGGATATAGTTGAGTCACCAAAACAACTAACCTAAAGGAGGACCACCATGAATATTAGTAAATCACAAAAAGGGAAATTCAGCAATGCAGGAGATATGATAGCGGGTATTGATGTTGCAAAACACAAGCATATCTCCAGAATCTTGTTTCCAGATGGCAGTGAATCTTCTGCGTTTGAATTTTTAAATAATCGGAAAGGCTTTCAGGCTTTTCTTCATTGGCTTTTTTCATTCAAGGCAAATGCCAGTAATACTTCAGTAATGATAGGCATTGAATCTACAGGACATTATTGGGAGCCTTTAGCATTTTTTCTGGATACGGTGCCTGGCATAAGATTAGTTCAAGTAAATCCAAAGCATATTAAGAAGACCAAAGAACTCTATGACAACAGTCCAGGAAAGACGGACAGTAAGGATGCAGGAATAATAGCAATGTTGATACGTATGGGGAGATTTCAAAGACTGGTTTTACCCCGCGGTTATTTTGCCCAGCTTCGCAGTTACGGGAAACTTCGTGAACAGAAAATTGTAGAGCTCGGTGTACAGAGAAATATCTTGCATAGTCTTGTGGATAGAGTGTTTCCGGAATATGGAAGTATCTTCAAAAAGATTGAGAGCAAAACATCACTGATGATTTTAAAGCAGTATACAACCCCTTAAAGAATGTTAAGGGCCGGTTTTAATAGATTGACATCTGTAATACGCAAGGCAAGCTACGGCAAACTCTCCAAAGCATGTGCAGCAAAACTTCTAGAAGCTGCATCTACCACAGTAGGGTTAAAAGAAGGCATAGAGGCAACATCCTTTGCCGTAAGAAATACTGTTTGCTCAATTGAGAGAATTCAAAAAGATATTGCTGCA
Organism: uncultured Actinomycetota bacterium; assembly: GCA_964348135.1. Taxonomy (GTDB): domain Bacteria; phylum Actinomycetota; class Aquicultoria; order JACQXZ01; family CAYGBL01; genus CAYGBL01. Next base: position 573 of record CAYGBL010000081.1, on the reverse strand, counting down.
ATTGAAGAAGAATTAAAGAGAGAACTGATGAATATTCCTTATGCCGCTAAGCTTTCAACCATTCCAGGCGTTGGGCCCATATCGTTATCCATAATTCTAGGTGAATCAGGGGATTTAAAACGATATCAGAAAGCAGAAGAGCTTTTAAAACTTGCTGGCTTAAATCTTTATGAAATTAGCTCAGGTAAACACCAGGGGCGGAGACATATAACGAAAAGAGGACGTCCTTTGCTTCGCAAGTGTCTGTTTTTCGCCGCATTGAGGACAGTAAAAACCGGTGGTGCTTTTCGAGAAGATTATATGCGACTTACACAAACAAATCAGATGTTAAAAACAAAAGCACTTG
>CAYGBL010000081.1:0-217 GCA_964348135.1 uncultured Actinomycetota bacterium | reverse complement strand
TTCTCCGTGTATTATTTGCATTGGTAAGGGACGGAGTTGGATACAATCAAAAAGGGATCGCATTACTTGCAGCATAACGATAAAAATATGGTTGGTAGGGGGATAACCGGGGTCAGGTCTGAGGCGGATATTTATCCGACCTCCATGTTAAGAACTTGTTACCCCCTGCCTCTTTCTGATCTCCGATTAAGCATTGTTAGGGCTATTGACCCTCGAA
>CAYGBL010000080.1:963-1574 GCA_964348135.1 uncultured Actinomycetota bacterium | reverse complement strand
TAACCCCGAGATAGTATAGACTATTGCTGTTAGAGCAAGCGGATCTATCGTAGCAAGAGGAACCTTTGCTAGACTGAATACGGAGCCAAAAAGAACCGCAGCAAACAACACAGACATGTAACCTATGAGAAGTCGCTGCTTATGGCTCTCTTGGCCTTTTTCTGTAACCACTGAACTCAGCTAATAATCCTTATCAGTATTTGTGCATATAGCTTCCGACAAGAGATATAAGTTGGTAAAGCTCCGGTGTCTTCCTAGCGATTGCCAAATTCGTCTCGAAAGAAAACCATGACCCCATTGTCAAAAAAGATTATTGTTTATGCTGTAATTGGCATTGTAGCTGTTGCCGCTATTTATTTTGCCCTATATTCTCGCAGCGTACCTGAAAATAGCACTACTTCTTCTACAGAAAATACGCAAAATGAACAAGCAATGGAGGAGCGTTTCAAACAACAATTCTGCGGAACAAATACAATGCCAAATTCCAATTCTTACATTGTTGAAGTTAGCTTGCCTACAGAATGCGAAATGCCGGTGGGCATCGCCATAGATGGCGGAAAGGTATGGTATATATCAACGAAACGTGGCCTTCTAGGCAGCTATGATAGTAA
>CAYGBL010000080.1:0-953 GCA_964348135.1 uncultured Actinomycetota bacterium | reverse complement strand
CATGTCCCGCAACGAGTCCTTCGAGCTATCATTAAATACCGTCATGGCCGACCCGTTCACTGCCTTTTACAGCAGTACCTTCATGGTCAATGTCATGGACAGTAAAGCTGGATGGCAACGGTCAAAATATATGGTTCACTGACCAGAATGATACAATATGGCGCTTTAACGAGTCAAAGCAATCTTTTGATATGTTCAAAGTTCCAGCCAAATATCCTTCCACGATGGATTTTGACTCAACTGGCAACTTGTACTTCATAGGAATAAACTCTCAGTCCCTTTTTTTTGGCAATGTATCTGAGATGCGAAACGGAACCTCTGAAGGATTTAGAGAGATCCCGCTCCCACTCGCGGGGTTTGCTGGCATCAGTATGGATTTGGTCACATCCGGCGGACTGGCAGTTGACAAGGAGAGAAATGACGTATGGATCTCGCTCCTTTCTTTCCAAGAAAAGAAAGGGCAGCTGTTTCAGTATGATATTGAAACTGACAGAGTTGTCAGAACCGTGGATCTTCCCCCCGATGTTGGATCACCCGTTGGAATGGCGCTTGACAATTATGGTAATGTCTGGGTGGCAGATCACGGCACAAGCAAATTCTTCAAATACGATCCCATCACGGATAACATAACAAGATTCGTAACCTCGTTAGCATCACCGAAGATTTATGGTGGAAGTACCCCTTCAAACGCATATACGCTTCCATACTGGATAGATAAAGATGAGGACGGCTCCTTGTGGTTTAACGAGCATACAGGCAATAAGATGGCCCGCTTTGATCCAAATGAGCTTGCACTAATCGAATATTGGGTCCCTTCTCAAAACAGCGCCTGGAGTCTTTGCCCCCCTAAAGCAGCGACATGCGGCATTGCAAATGTCTTGCAGTTTGCTGCAGGACCTGACAATCATCTATGGTTCAGTGAATGGACAGAAAACAAGATCGGTAAACTAGAT
>CAYGBL010000079.1:0-1606 GCA_964348135.1 uncultured Actinomycetota bacterium | reverse complement strand
AAAGCAGTCGAAGACACGCGGTCGGCACCTTCTCAATCCAGCAATATTTAAACTTGGCCGCCGTTCGAGTCTCGCATCGCGCATAACAAAAGGCTTTACCTGGAAGGTAGATAGCGAGGCTGCGACACGGTCTTCTCCATGCTTTACCTTCGCCCCTTCATCTCTGTTTAGTCAAGTGTCAACCTAACTTGTTAGTAGAACACTTTATTTTTTGTTATTATCAATTATTATGTAGGAGATAATGATTTGATAGGATAGCTTGGATTGCTGAGTTCTAAAATACAAACTGGAGGTATGACCTATGAAAAGCACGATTGAAAATCTGACAAAAGCATTTATTGATGAGAGCCAGGCGCGAAACAGATACACTTTCTACGCAAAGGTTGCTCAGCAAGAAGGGTTTGAGCAGATTAGTGATATTTTTCTGGTTACCGCTGATAATGAAAGAGAGCATGCGAAGTGGTTGTTCAGATTAATAAATGATATTAAAAAGAAAAGTGATAACAGTTTAGACGAAATTAAAGCGGAAGCTACAGCACCAACAATTCTCGGTAACACAGTAGATAATTTAAAAGCGGCAATTGCAGGAGAGAATTATGAAAACACGCAGATGTATCTCGAATTTGCTGAAGTAGCAGAAAAGGAAGGGTTTGCTGATATTGCCGAGCGCTTGAGGGCAATCGCCAAAGCGGAGAAACACCACGAAGAAAGATATAAAAAACTGCTAAGAGAAGTCAGGGAGATGACTGTATTCAAAAAAGAAAGAAAGGTGTTTTGGATATGTAGAAAGTGTGGATATATGCATGAAGGAAATGAGCCACCCGAGAAATGTCCAGCTTGCGGACATTCGAGAAATCATTTTGAAATTAAGTGTGAAGAATATTAAAAATTGTCTTTAAACGACAGGCTAGAATGTCAGCTGGTATAAATTTACTTTTAAGTCTAAAGTGACTACTGGTTGAAGCTATTGCTACAGCTTTTCAAATCCAGTAATATTTTTTATGTGTTACCGTGTTCAAAATGTATCTGTATGGAGTAGATACCGTAAAAATATGGCAAAACAAATGCTCAATACCAGGAATTCCACTGTAACGAAAAGTATTGTCGCACTCTTCATTTTGATATCTTTATTTGCAGTTGTTTTTCTAGCAGGGTGCTCGCTATTTAGACAAAAGGCTTTCGATAAGAAACTGGGTAACAATAGAGAAGCAGCAGAATGTGCAAAGGCGTGGCAGCAGAGGGGTACAAAAGAGGGAGTTCCTCAAGAATGGCATGTAGAGCTTACGCCTGCAGGGGGAGGAGAATTGCGAGGCAGAGCCCTAGAAGGTTATAGGAAGAAAGTGAAAGACGTAAAGGTAACGGTTAAATTGATAGGAAAGGCTAAAACTAAATGGAAAGATGCGATAGAGCAGAAGAAGGAGATGCCAAATCCCTATCTATCCTGGCCTGATGGGTGGCTTGAGAACACGGTTAAGGAGCTTGTTACTGAAGGCAAACAGAATAGGGAAAGTCAGTATGTCTATCCGCGTGCCAACGTTATTCTTACGCTTGAGATTGATGGCAAGGTGGGAGCAATTGCCAGATATAATGCAGCCAGTAAGACGAC
>CAYGBL010000078.1:0-1618 GCA_964348135.1 uncultured Actinomycetota bacterium | reverse complement strand
GTAACTATCCTGGGTATTTCATTACCTTTGAAGGCGGCGAAGGATGTGGTAAATCTATTCAAATTAAGCTTCTCGCAAACAAACTTGAAGAGTTAGGGCTTGATATTGTTGTTACTAAAGAATTTGGATCTCCGCATTCTCCAGAATGTGTTGAGATTGGAGGAGTTTTGCACAATTCAGACCTTTCCTTAGTAAGTATGGCCGAATTATTCCTTGTGTTAGCAGATCGGGTTCAGCATGTGTCTAGTTTAGTTAAACCAAGTCTTAAAGCAGGTAAAATAGTCTTATCCGATAGATATAGTGACTCCACTTTTGCTTACCAACATTTTGGGCGAGGACTAGATTTCTTTCTTGTAAATAATCTGAATTTAAAAGCGACAGAGAGTATTGAACCAGACCTAACTTTTCTTTTAGATATTGAGCCGGGAATTGGGTTTAGACGAATAAAAGGAGCTCGTGATCGTATCGAACAGGCAGGGCCAGATTTTCATAAGCTAGTAAATGAGGGATTTCGCCAGATTGCCAAGAAATTTCCCGAAAGAATTGTGGTTATTGATGCGACAAAATCAAAAAAAGAGATTCAGAGCGAAATTTTTAGTGTAGTCAAGGAACGGCTCGATAAAGCTGGGATACAAAGAAAAATAGATACAACCGGCGAAGCCGCAATTAAAGGGGGGAATGAAATTGAGACAAGAAAGACCCTATAAAAGTCCTGGTATAAAAGAAATGACCATGGAAGTTAAACTAATCGGTATTTCCTTGCCAGTAGAAATGGATAATGAGGGGATAAATGTAAGGGACTATAACAGCGATGCTCTTCTTGCAGAAGCGGGTCGAACCTGCTATCAGAGTTTTGATAAGGCTAGTCCTGAAAACGACAGACGATTAGTAGCTCATATGGGGGCAATTGGTCATTATTCAGTTCTAGAGCATGTGGTTTCAGTCTTCCGGATTCGAGGTGGTAGTCGGGCCTTTACTCATCAACTCGTACGACATCGTCATACTGGCTATTCTCAAGAATCGCAGCGGTATTGTGACGAAGGGAATTTTGGATATATAATTCCTCCTTCAATTAAGGAAGCTGGGCTAGAAAAAAAATTTGTAGCTATAATGGAACAATGTCAGCAGAATTATCTTGAGCTTCAGAAAAAGCTTAAATCTGCTCTTGATGAAGGACGGATTCCAAAACATCGAAAGGTAAATGAAGATGCCCGATTTGTTATTCCTAACGCGGTTCAGTCTGAAATTGTGATCTCCCCCAACTTTGCAGAGCTAAGACATATGTTTAAAAAACGTCTTACTACCCATGCTCAATGGGAGATTCATGAGTGCTTCCGACAAATCCTTTTAATCGTAACCCAGTTTTCCAGTGCTTTCGACGACATTAACTCATGGTATGAGGAACACGGGAATCTTAATGATTTTCGAGATAAAGGTTAATTGTTTTATTTAGTTTGGGTGGGGATTCGTGTGAGTGCCATAAGACACAATTACGGAACCCCGCTTTTTCTTATTCCTTTTTGGCAATTCTTGTGCTATTTTATATCTGTTAAAATAAAAATCATGAAAGATAAGATTTTTGATCTAATAAAAAAAGAAAAGAGGCGGCAGGAAGAAA
>CAYGBL010000077.1:0-1723 GCA_964348135.1 uncultured Actinomycetota bacterium | reverse complement strand
AAGACATCCGCATAAAAAACCAAGTAGTTTTTTAAACAATCTTGTGGAAATATATTCGAAAGGTTTGCCAAACGAACCTGATATTTTGATGCGCGACGATACATTGGTGGAAATGGGAGTTATGAAACTCGAAGAGATAGGAGAGGTTAAAGCATTGACAAAAAGAGTTGCTGATATAATTTCTGAAGAATTTGCAAAAAGGAATTTACATTTAATTGATGGAAAAATAGAAGTGGGAAAAAGAAAGTCTGATGGAAAAGTAATGGTAATAGATGAAATTAGTACTAGTGTATTTAGGGCATGTAAAGGTTTTGTAAAAGATAACAAAGGAAATTGTATGAATTATGAAGACTGTATAGAAACGACCTATAAAGATGGCAAGAGAACAATAAGAGCAAAGAATCTTTTGACCCCAGATCAAATAGCTGAGGTTTTTGGTTTTATTTGTGATCCAAAGAGATAGAATGACAAAGCGTGCGCATAATCAGAGCACAACTCATTTAACATTAATGAAAAATCTTCTACAGGGCGCACAAGCCATATAAGCATTAAAGATAAGGAACAAATGTGAAGAAAAATGTCAAAAGAAGATGCAATGTTAAAGGAGTTGAAGCAAATCAGAGAGTTGCTAGAGCCCAAGCCCGCTCCACCGCCGCCGAAAGGACTTTGGAAGGAATTCATGGACTTCCTTTCAAAATACAAAGTCATGGGTCTGGCTGTTGCCTTCATCATGGGCATTTATCTCGGCAACCTAATTCAAGCACTCGTCGCAGGCCTAATAATGCCAGTAATAGGCCTCGCAATACCCGGCCTTGGAAATTTGGCAACCTACAAAATTCCAATCCCGCCAACAGAATTGGATAGCGAGGGAAAACCGCTAGACCCTGGTTATGTTGGCCAGTTGTTTGGCGTAGGAGATTTCCTAGCGGCGTTGATAACTTTTCTTATCGTAGCCTTTGTAATTTTCCTAATAGTCAAGGTCACCACACGATGGGGAATCGAATAGCGTAAATTTACAGCTGATTGCTAACTTTCCCTTTTTTTATCTTACTGATCATTTTTGGCAAATTCTTGAACCAGTTCCAGCGCAGAACACCTAAGACATATATAGATTACTATTTTAGCCTGTTTTCAGTCACGCTGCTAATCGACAAAGAACTTAAATTGAAAAGAGAGCATGGTAACGAAAGAGAGACAATGTTAGAGGAACTTTTGCCTATCGCAGCTGCCCTGTGTTGGGCTTTAGGCGCTTCTTTGTACAGGAAGAGTCTGCTTAACGTACGGCCGGTAACGCTTAACTTGTTTCGAAGCTTCCCTGCAACCATTTACGCTTTCTTGGTATTATATCTTCTCGGAAAATGGAGTCTCCTGTCTGAGTTGAACATGGTGTCCCTGGCATACATCGGTATTTCATCTCTTTTGGTCTTGGCTGTGGGAGACATACTTTATTTTACTGGATTGAAATCTGCTGGGGTAGCTAAGACCGTTCCAATCGCCTACTCTTATTCAATTTTCGTCGCCATAATCAGCATCATCTTCCTAAAGGAGTCACTGACTACTCCGATCATGCTCGGGACTGCAGCTGTGGTCTCAGGGATTTGGTTGGTGGCTGGTCGAGTTGAAAATGAAGTCGGCAAACGGGAACACCCAAAACTTGGGATTCTTGCGGCTTTAGCCACCTCGCTATGCTGGGCGTGCGGCGTCTCTATCTTCAAGATCATCT
>CAYGBL010000076.1:0-1940 GCA_964348135.1 uncultured Actinomycetota bacterium | reverse complement strand
CTTTAGCCATTTATCTCCTAGATAATTTTTTCGCGGTATAAAGAAGCCTTCCTTCGATTGAGAGGTATTAATAACCCTTCTGATCTCGGCCTGGAGTTCCGGAGTTACCCGTTCATCTGCATCAATGCTGAGGATCCATCTACCTGAAGCCTGCTCAATCCCATAGTTTTTAGACTCGTAAAATTGCTCACTTCCATACACAAAGACTTTAGCGGATAATCTTTCGGCAAGTTCTACTGTCCTATCACGGCTTCTACTATCAACGACTACAACTTCATCCGCCCAGCGCAGGCTGGAAAGACACTCCTCTATATTATTCTCTTCGTCTCTGGTTATAACCACAGCTGATAGCTCAATCATTTATCGCCTTTTTACCGTCAAACCAGGGTCGCCTAAAATATTTGGGATTAAACCACCGGTCTAAAGTCCCCATAAAATAACCAAACATCTCAGCTACATCTCTAGCTATCATAACTTGAGGCATAAGCATAAGCACACCAATGCTTTTTACTTTCTGGAATACACGTTTGCCAGGTCCTTGAAAATATAAAACCATACCTGCCAACAAAGCCAACCAGGCCCATGAAGACATAAAACCAAATATGAGCAGAACAAGACCTGCTCCGTAAAGAAGAAATTTCTTAGGCAGATAAAACTCCCAGAGGTATATACCGGCCTGACCATCACCTCGAGCATAATAATAGAACTGCCTGAAAAGGTGATAAATATTCCCTGGAGGCTGCCAATATACTACTGCATCGGGAACAAATTTAAATTGTGCACCTGCTTTTCTGAGAGAGAAATTAAACAATGTATCTTCATTCCAGGAAAGCCATTCAGGATAACCTCCTGCTCTTTCCCATACGGTTTTTCTAAAAGCCATTGATCTGGAAGAGGGAAGAAAGTATTCAGGATTTATCTCTTTGGGGTCAGGCAAATTTATGGTTGCAACGCATTCTTCAAAGAGATTCTCTGCTTTAGGTAATGTCACACCTGAAGCGACACCAATATCCGGATTTTTCTCTAATGCAGCAACCAAGCTTCTCAGCCAATCTTTATCGGGAACACTGCCCACATCAGAAGACGCAATCAACTCAAATCTCGCTTCCTGAATTGCTGCATTTCTTCCAACGGCTCTATTGCCAGGGAAAAGAAGTACCTTAACGGGAGCTCCTTGCTGAATGAACCTCTGCACCTTATCTATGGAATGATCGGTAGACCCTCCATCAACCATAATGATTTCATCAGGTCTTCGAGATTGAGCAAGAAGACCTTCTAAGAAAGGTGCAATAGCCCTCTGCTCGTTTTTGAAGGTGGTAATAACTGAAACAGACATAGTTTCAGTCTCACAAATTGATTTCTGGTTTAATCATAACGCTTAAAATTATAACTTAGGTACTAATCTTCGGCTAGTTAATAGCCCGGTTTAGCGTGGAGTATAGGGGAGAGAGTTATGAGTCAGGAGTAAAGAGCTGACAGCTGATGGCCTAAGGTAATAGCGTAATATAATAATAAAGTAATTGAAATGAAGAGTTAGCAGGACACAGGACGCAAGATGCAGGCTCCAGGTCTTTCCCTTAGAACCATGAGCTATGAGCTAATTCCTCTAAGCTCTGAGCTCTTACCTCTATGCTCTCTCCTCTGAGCTCAAAGCTAAATAAGCATGTAAAGCAAACGCAATTAGTAGAAATATGAAAGCAACGACTGAAGTGTAAACATAGTTGATGTTGTTTATAAAATTAAATATTTTTTGTTTGATTATTTCAGCTTTTTCTTGAGAAGTATAATCAGTTCGGAATTTTACCTTAAAATTTCGGAAAACCACACTTACTTCTTTGTTTTTACCTAAACCAAGCCCTGGAGCCTTTTGGGACCCCTCTAGGGTATAAAAGTAGAGGAACAATTCACCTGGTTTGAGTATAAGCTCATCTAGTTTTACA
>CAYGBL010000075.1:0-2126 GCA_964348135.1 uncultured Actinomycetota bacterium | reverse complement strand
ATGACATGTTAAATAGCTACTATCTTTATGCTGTTGAAAATACTCTTGGGTGACTGTAGCTGTACGTAGGCATTAAGATGATGAAGTGGATATTGTTTTTACCCTACTTTCCGATCAGTCTCATAAACCCGCTTATGAGCTTGTTTACACCGGGGATTGTAAAGTCCCTAGCGATTACAACTGGGCAATTAAATCCCTCTATCAACGATACGTATTGCTCACTGTCAAACACATTAAATTTTCCTATACTGGCCCCAGTTATTACAACGTCTGGTTGAGCCGCATTGACCGCTACATGAATAAGACGAGCGGACTCATTTGCATTTTTTTCACTATCTTCAGTAAGGATAATCCTGTTAAATTCGACACCTATCCTGGAGAGAAATTCTTCTTTTTCCAACCCTTTTGCAATATCTGCGCGCTCAACGTCCCTATGATCTTTTTTCTGAGTTGTCCTACTAGCAGTAGTATCATATTCTTCTTCCTGCTTGAGGAGTTTGTCTCTATTCGTAATAGCCAAAACATTGACATTGAAAATGCCCAAATGTTCAAGCCAGCTTGTAGTTTTCAGTACCAGGTTTGAATGATTCCCTCCATCATATACCACAACTAGGTTCTTTTTTTCAGGTTTGTCGGTAGAGCGAGGAGAGGATAATATAACGTCATCCATTTCAGTCCCTACTGTTTGGACTGCAACTATGTCACACGTGGCCAGAGTGCGTAGCTTCTTATTAGTTCTCAACGTTTCAAAATCTGTCACCAATAAATCTATCTTTTGTTCTTCAATCGTTGCCAAAATTGCTTCTGTAGTATCGTGAGAGATTCTGACAAAATAGTGGTTTAGCACATCCTGTCTATCCAGAATCTCATCCAGCGGTTCAAAGGCTCTTTTTGCTGTATCAGCATATGCACTTCCTGCTGAAAGTGGAGTTTGATGGGGGACAGTGATTACCCTTAAAATGCTGATTTCTCCGTCTTTTTCTTTAGCGATTCTGATGGCATACTTTAACAGTCTATCAGGGTTTTCAGGTGTGTATGGAAGCAATATGCGAAAATCTTTCCGTAATAGGTCGCCTTCGGATGTTACTATAGGTGCATAATGTTGTATTTCCTGCTTGAAAGTATAAACACGATATATCACAAAGCCGATTAGAATCCATAAGACAGCAATGCCCCAGCCTAACGGTTGCGTAGCAAGAATGTACATCGCAAGCCCGAGCTTTAAGAAAATTCCAATAATTGGAATTACCGGAAACAAGGGTGTCTTCCAACCATAATTTAGTCTATCTCCGTGCATCTTCCGTATGGTAATAACAGAGATGTTTACCTGAGTAAACAACAGCAGAAAGATAACACCGGCCGCAAGTGCAATCTGATCTAGAGGGAGTGCATAAGCCATTACCGCCATAATAACACCTGATATGACGACAGCAATGTGTGGTGTTTTGTTTTTGCCATGAATCGAACTGAACATATGTGGCAAATTGTAATGCCTACCCATTGCAAATGCAACTCTGGCTGAAGAGAATGTAGTGGCATTGAGTCCTGCTAGACTTGATACGATACCGCCTGCAAGAACTATGAAAACACCATATGGAAGAAGGAATCTTGCTGCTTCCATTATTCCAAGCTCTTGATTTTCTCCAATGAATTGCCATGCAGGCTTGCCTTCTGGAAATATACCTGCAATTGAGACAAATGCCACAAGGCTGTATAGAGTTACTACGAGCCCAAGTGAGATGAAAATAGCCCTTGGTATGTTTTTCTTTGGGTTCTTTACTTCCTCTCCTGTTTGGACTATGATTTCGTATCCTTCAAAAGCAATAAACGTCAAGGCCATGGCCGCTACGAGTCCGGCAATCCCGTTTGGCATGAAATCTGCAAAGTTGTCAGTCCAATTGGGATGAAGGTACATGCTCCAAAAACCAGCGGCTATCAATGCGCCAATCGTTCCAAGCTGAATGAAAGTTACGACATTGCCAGTTTTGCCAGTCTCTGATGTACCTTTGTAGTTGATATAGGTAAAGGCTGCCACGCAGGCGACAGCGAAGAATTTATCAACCGGAAATACTCCAAAAAAGGATGCTTGGTCGCCACCAACAATGCCCCACATTCTCAGCAAACTC
>CAYGBL010000074.1:0-2174 GCA_964348135.1 uncultured Actinomycetota bacterium | reverse complement strand
TCGATACAGAGCTACTCTACATCAGTACAGATTTTGTCTTTGATGGGGAGAAGGGCGAGCCATACTTAGAGTTTGACAGACCCAACCCCCAGAACATCTATGGTAAGTCTAAGTATTGGGGCGAGTTGTATGTTGAATCTCTTGTAAACAAATTTTATATAGTTCGCAGTTCCTGGCTTTTTGGAAAAAACGGAAAAAATTTCGTATCTACAATATTAGATCTAGCAAAACAGAAAAAAGAAATAGAAGTGGTAAATGACCAGATAGGTTCACCGACTTATACAAAAGACCTCGCCCAGGCCATCGCCCAACTTATAGGAGGAGAGAGCAAGGATTCCATCACCAGGGCAAGTCTATATGGAATCTGGCATATTACAAATAGTGGACAATGTTCCTGGTATGAATTTGCAGGAGAGATTCTTCAGGACTCAGATGTGCTTGTGAAACCAATTACTTCCGATGAGTTAAATAGACCGGCGAAACGTCCCAGGTTTTCCGCTCTGGAAAATAGTGTAAGGAAACTCCAGGGTTGGAAGCCGCTAAGGCACTGGAAGGAAGCTTTAAAAGATTATCTAAAAGAAATCAGGTAGTCGCTCCGATTCATCGGAGTGCTTGAATTCGCAACCTGAAGGTTGCAGTTACTATATTTGAAGAACGGCAATAGCAGGCTTCGGCCTGCGTTTGAATCATAAAATGATAGCCACTCTGATTACTCTGAGCGTTTTGTAAAAATATAAAGGAGACAAAAGGGATGGTTAAATCGCCAAGAAAGAAAAAGACTAAGAAAAAGCGAGGAGGCAAGAGAGTCAGCATAATCGGTACTGGCCATGTGGGATTGGTCACCGGTGCTTGCCTGGCAGAATTGGGAAATAGAGTAATTTGCGTGGATAATAATGTCGAGAAAATAGCCGCTTTGAACAGGGGAGAGATGCCCATATACGAGCCCGGTCTGGAAGAACTGGTAAAGAAAAACGTTCGTGCTGGAAGGCTTTCTTTTACCACGAGCATAAAGGAGGGAGTTAGCAATTCAGAAATTATTTTTATTGCCGTTAACACTCCTCCCAAACCGGACGGAGAGGCAGACCTCTGTTATGTTGAAGCTGTCTCCCGGGAGGTAGCTCAAACAATGAAGGGCTATAAGATAATAGTGGAGAAAAGCACTGTGCCGGTAGAAACAGGGAAATGGATTTCCCGCACAGTAAAGTTAAACAATAAGAAAAATATCAGCTTCGACATTGTTTCCAATCCCGAATTTCTGCGTGAAGGTTCAGCAGTTTATGACTCTATGCATCCTGACCGCATCGTCCTGGGAGTAGGCTCTAAGAAAGCAGAAAGGATTATGAGAGAACTATACGAGCCTCTTGATGCTCCCATCATGGTCACAGATATTGAGAGTGCAGAGATAATCAAACACGCCTCCAATTCCTTCTTAGCAATAAAGATTTCCTACATAAACTCCATTGCTAATATTTGTGAAAAGGCAGGTGCCGATATAAAAAAAGTTGCTGAGGGGATAGGTTGCGATAAAAGGATCGGCCGCGATTTTCTTAATGCCGGGGTCGGTTTTGGCGGAGCCTGTTTGCCTAAAGATTTGCAGGCATTTGTAGGGATTACCCAGAAGTTAGGTTATGACTTTGAGCTCCTCAAGGTGGTGGAAAAGATAAACCGCCAACAGAGGGAACTTCTGGTAAGTAAAGTCAGGGATGCAGTATGGAATATAAAAGATAAGACAATCGGGATTTTAGGACTTGCTTTCAAGCCCAAAACTGACGACATGCGTAACGCACCTTCAATTGAGATAATTCAAATGCTCCAGGGAGAAGAAGCAAAAATTAAGGCTTACGACCCGGTAGCAATTCCAGTTGCCAGAAGAATCCTGAAAGAAGTTACCTTTTGTAAAGATTCATACGAAACTGCAAATGGATGTGATGCTCTGGTAATTCTGACCGAATGGGAGGAGTTTAAAAGACTGGATCTTAAGAAAATTAAAAAGTTAATGAAATCTCCCATTATAGTTGACGGAAGGAACATCTTTGAGCCTGAAAAGATGAAATCTCTGGGCTTTATCTACAAAAGCATCGGCCGCTGACACCAAAATGCAGGGGTTCAATTCATCGAGCCCGTAGTGGAATGTTAATGTACATGTAGCCGCAGAGCGATAGGTGCCCAAGGTA
>CAYGBL010000073.1:0-2276 GCA_964348135.1 uncultured Actinomycetota bacterium | reverse complement strand
AGGATAGGGCAAACCTTGTCTTACCGTTACTGTCCTTAGTCTGCGCTACCAAGCGGCCGGGCATGTAATTAGTAAATGCTCTCTTGCAGGCTATTATGCCAAGATTATTGCCTCCGGAATAAGGACTGCCTACAAAGGCCTGGCCTTCTGCTGTTACAATGTCAGCGCCATAGCTTCCGGGCGGTCTAATCTTAACAAATGCCATAGGGTCGTTTGAATGTATATGAAGCAGGGCGCCTTTTTCATTTGCAATATCAGTTATTTTGTCTATTTCTGTCTCCAGCCCACCAAGGAAATTCGGCTGCTGCACAATTACAGATGCTGTATTTTTATCAACTTTACTTCTTAACGCATCAATGTCAATTTCTGTTGTTTGTTTATGTGGCAATATATATTCGGCCTCGAGGTCGATGTTCTTCATATACGTATCAAGGACTTTCTTGTGTCTGGGATTTATCGCGCCAAATATAATTACTTTCTTTTTTCCAGTTGCATTCACAGCCATACGAACACCTTCCGCAAGCGCACTTGAGCCATCATAAAGCGATGCGTTTACGACATCCATACCCAGAAGCTTAGCCATAACCGATTGATATAAGAACATAAGGGTTAGATTTCCCTGGCTTGATTCAGGCTGATATGGTGTGTATGATGTTAAAAAGCCTAGTAGACTCATTAAAAACAAGGCAAGATCAGAGTGGGGCTCATCATAATAGCCTGCGCCCCGGAATGATTTCAGCCCTTGCTTATTCTTAAGGCTCAACTTATAAAGCTCTCTAAAAAGCTCTCTCCTAGATGTTATCGCCTTAGGAAGATTCAGCTTCCCTTTATAAAAATATTTTTGTAAATCGCCGTAGAGGTCATCTATTGAATCTATTTTTGATTTACTAAATTTCTCTCTTATAAAATCAAGTTTTTCTTTCCTATCTTCATCAGTGCTGAGCAGATAGAAACGCGCAGTCTCTCTCTTATCCTTAACCCTATCTGAGATAATATGATTTATAAACGGCGTCTTTACTACCTTTGCCTTCTTGCCGTTTATCAACAATCTTTTTCCTATCTTGGCGCTTTCCTTATTTATATAAGCCAAACCTATATCAGCATTCAAATTGGGAGAAAAGAGACCGCTTGTCATATAACCAATCTCATTTCCCTGAATATCATATACCTTATCTCCGTCATTGATCTTTCTCTTCGCATCCAGCATTCTTACACCTACCAGCCTCTTGGTTGATCTCAAACTTCTCTTTATTGCTGCCTGCTTACCGTAATAATCTGCCTTAAAGGGGCCGTCCTCTCTCAAATTTAGAGCAAAACTATATTTATATTCAGATGGCATAGGCCCGCCTTTTTTTAGCCACTCATTTCCATGCAGGGGAAACCCTGCCTCAAGCCTCAAAATATTCCTTGCCGCTAATCCAGCTGTCTTTGCACCGAGTTTAATAACCCTCCTCCAGAACCAGACAGCTTCATCAGGATGAAGGTGTATCTCAAATCCATCTTCGCCGGTATATCCTGTCCTCTGAATGAGCCGTTTTACTTTCCTGCCATTCATATCCAAGGTCATAAAAGCAGATTTAAAATATCCCAATTCCTTAAGGTCAAAATCAGTAACGAGTTGCTGCAGTATTCTTTGTGAACCATTTGTTCCCTGTAAAGCCAAAATTATTCGCCTGTCTTTCTTTTCAGGCACATCGCGCAGGTCCATAATCTCGCAATCTCTTCCTGTTATATGTTCACTTGCATTTTTATTTAACCATTCCTTTACTTTCTCTGTATTTGCCGCATTTACAACTAATCTAAATTGGTCTCTTGAGATTCTAATTACCTGCAAATCATCAAGGACATCAGCATCCTTACTCAATATAAACCTATATTGGACATCTCCGTCTTTAAATGGCCTAATACCATCTTTATCAACATTAAGCGATGATATATAATTTACGAATTCTTCCGCTTTCGCACCCTTTATATCTATTAGCCCCATATGACTCTCATCAAATATAGAAACACCCCTTCTTGTATGAAGCGCTTCTTTAAGTGGGGCATCACGAAGTGTGGGATCAGGATAGCAAAGAGGCATCCACCACTTATTAGCAAAGAGAAACATCTTTGCCCCGCGCCGTCCATGCTCTTCAAAAAGCACTGTTTTAAGAGCACTTTTACTTTCATCGGGGGTTTGAGGGCTATCTTCACGATTTTTCCCAGACGGCTCTGTATTTTCTTGTCCTTCACCTTTTCTTGCAAACATACGCAATAAATCGAACAATGTAAGT
>CAYGBL010000072.1:0-2412 GCA_964348135.1 uncultured Actinomycetota bacterium | reverse complement strand
GCCTCATAATTTGCATCAGCCACTGCTGAGATTATATGGTACTCATTATTCCTGTTAAGGTACTTATCACCAGTCTGGGTTGCTTCACCATAATCAGCGGGGCTTACTCTTATCGATCCATAAATATCAAGGTCAGACTCTACTTGGTCTCCATTACCATCACCAGCATCAGATATGCCAAAGAGCTGGGTGCTAGAGTCTGCCGGGAGAATAACAGGATCGTCATAATAATGTGCATCATCTATATTTCCACCCAGCTGGCCGTAGCTACTACTAAAAGTATTAAGGTCACCATCTACAAAAGAAAAGGCCACCTTTCGGTCATCATCATCGACTCCGTCACCAATAGGAGATGCATAGGCAACATAATCCCCACCCGCAACCTTACAGATTGTAACGTAACCCCTGGCTAAGACGTTCTCATTGGTGCTAGAGGTTCCTTCATTCAGGTTTGTCGTTGTCTTGATTGAACCCCAGCTGGGCGTTCCTCCCTGATTTAGGGTTGCTTTCCTGAAATATAAAGCATATGACCATCTCCGTGTGCCAGTAATCGCCCAGACAGTTCTGGTTGTGGGGTCATAAGTAACCGAACCGCATCTAAAAGCATCTGGCCTATTAGGAAAAACCTCAGTCGGTGCTTGCCAGTTTGAACCATCAGCACTATAGGATACCATAAATCCACCGCCACCAGCACTTGCATCCTGGTCTGGATAACTGCCACTAGAATATTGATCGTCTGCTCCAGGAGGATTAGATACCAGAGTAGGATTTGAACTAAAGAATACCCAGAATCCATACTCATTGGCAATAACCTTTCTCTGATTGGACATTTGGGTATGGCCTTCGCTGACAAACGCTGTGCCTGCTTCCACAGAAGAGCAATTAAAAAGCAGAAATGCAAAGAAAAGTAAAAATAAAATCGTAGTTGCCTGTGCCACACCCTTCCCCAGAGACATTCGACTCCTTGGGAGCTTCAGCTCCGAAGGAGTCCGACGTATCTTCGGAGTCCTATCGGACCTGCGTGAGATAGAAATCGGCAAGCTTTCAATTTTTTTCTCTTTATGCCAATTTCCTGGGCTCTCGTCCATTATTCCTCTCCGAAATATTCAAGAGCTGGTGGTGCAGTAGCGATTACTCTATTAACCCCATTGCTTTCCAAATCCCTCATATTTATTGCTCCCACGAGTGCTTTCTGGGTAAACAGGATAAATCCCAATACACAGAGCAGTGTCAAAACAAGGAAAACGATAGAAGAACTACCACCAAGGTGGATGGTCTGAATTGAAGATTCTCTTCTTTTGCGCGTTCGGCTTAAAGGCGGGAAAATATTGCGGTGAGCTAGAGAATTAGAAAAGCACTCCTCGAGGTCTTGTGGCAAGTATCTTCTATTCCACTGCGGTTTGGGATTTTCTTCTTTCAAAATATTTTTCTCCCTAATGTAGTGTCCAGAATTTGGGTCCATCCTTGGTATACTCAATGCGATAGTGTGTCTTATTCTTCTTCAAAATTTTGTCCTTTCCAGAGTCTTCTTTGCGGGAGGCTGACCCTGGAGAGTCATCCTTGCACTTCTCTTCTGCTTCTGGAGTCTTTCTCAAATCTCTTCCGATAACGGAAATGATGAACTCTTTTCTTTTAATTTTTTTCTTCATAATTTTCTCCTTACCCCCCTCACCCCTCCCTCTCCCCTAAGGGAGAAGGTGAAAGAGGAATGAAATAAAAAAAGCCGAATTAACAACATCTCCCTAAAGGCACCCCACGCCAGGGCGATGTGTCAATTCGGCATCATTTACGCGAGTTAGGTTAACTAACTGAACAGAAATATACCTCTCTCAGATAGTTTACCTATACTCCAGAACTACTCTTCGGTAACCCGGCTATCTCGATTTTAATCGGGACCCGTGGCTTTGCGTCCCACCCTTTCGGTATGGTTTGCCTTTATCGGAGTAACCTATTCAATTTTCAAAGATTTTTTTGAATGTTTCCGAACGCGCTTTTTATTTCTTGTCTGGCCTTAATTATATCTATTAATAAAAAAGCCGAATTATCAAAATTCTCGAACCCCGCCCTCGGCATTTCACCGTAAGTGTGGGTTGATAATTCGGCTCGACTCTTCGGTGGCCCGGCTACCTCATTATAGGGGTCCGTAGCTTTGCGTCCCACCCTTTCGGTGTGGTTTGCTATTGTCGGAGTTCGTATTCTATTTTCGATATTATGTTATCATAACTTTTATTAATTGTCAAGGACAAAGTTGTAAATTTTAGTCGCCTATAAATTCACCATTTTTTAACCGATATTTTAATAGGCCTGCTGTAGCCAACATTGGACCAGAAATCCTCAGCTCCTACCCTCAAATAGTAAAGGCCCTCTTCCAATTTCGCGGGGTCAAGAGTAATGGAATAGGGCGCTCCAAAG
>CAYGBL010000071.1:0-2430 GCA_964348135.1 uncultured Actinomycetota bacterium | reverse complement strand
GATTAGGCTTTATATTCATAATAAAGCCAATTTTAATAAAAAGAGGAGGGACAATGAAAAAACTACTCACAATCATTCCTTTGGTCATACTGCTTTGCTTTACTTTTAGCTGCCAGCAGGGTGAAGAGGTAGCTGAGGAACCTGCTGTAGATGTTGAGGCGGATATAGAAGCAATTCGCAACTTAATGAATGAATCAACGAGAGCCTTCAATGAAAGCGACTTTGAGGGGGCAATGTCCTTTATTGCTGATGATGCTATATGGATGCCGCCAAACGAACCTGTCTTAGTTGGGAAGGAAGCAATTCGCAACTGGTATAATGAGTTCAAAATTACAAGTTTTAATGTAACCGTTACTTCTGATGAGTTAAAGTTATGTGGCGATTGGGCATATGAAAGAGCAACTTGGACTGGCACTTTTACCCACAAAGAGACTGGTAAAACGAATCGAATCAAAGCCACGGACATGTACATCCACCAAAGGCAACCAGATGGCTCTTGGAAAACTTCTCGAGCAATGTGGAATTTCATCACGTTTTCTCCAGAGACTGAGAAATAAATCATTCGTCGTAGTTTCATTCGAATTTCTTAAGATTTGTACAGAAATTTAATATTGTAGGTAGAAGAGATTTTATATCTGGATACTATTAGAAACAAATCTGGAGGGTAATATGAAAAAACTTTGTATGATTCTACCCTTGGCTTTGATTCTCTGCCTTATGGTCGGCTGTCAGGACAAGGAAGCGATGGCAGAGCTTGAAGAGTTCAGAGCCCAGGCAGAGGTTGAGGAGAGGAATAAGGCACTGGTACGCAATGGCATTGAAGAAATGAACAAAAAGAATTATGAGATATTAAGGGAGATATATGCTCCTACTGCTAAAATCTACCTTCCATCGAATAGCTCTGAGCCCATTTCTATCGAACAGTCAATTCAAATGGTAAAGAGTTTTCATACAGCATTCCCTGATTTTCGTAGTAGTATTGAAGAGTTATTCGCTGTAGGAGACAAAGTAATCGTTAGGGTTATTGACAGAGGCACTCATGAAGGAGAAATAATGGGTATTCCTGCTACTGGAAAAGAGATTGAAATGAGTATCATCGCAATATTCTATTTTCAAGAGGGAAAAATAGTAGAAGTAAGGGAGGAAGTTGATTTTTTAGGTCTAATGCAGCAACTCGGCATGGAGCTTAAGCCGAAGGAGAAAGAATAACCAATTCATTGATCTGGAAAGGAGAGAGAAGAGGCTGGATCGAAGAAATAAGCTCTGAGTTTGACAATATGATTTCTGAGAGATAAATTATATTCAACTACAATATCAATAAAGGGAGGGATTAAAAATGGCTACTTACATTACACTTGTCCAGTTAACCCAAAAAGGCATAGAGAACATCAAAGAAAGTCCTGCCCGACTTGATGCTGCCAAACAAGTCTTTCAAGCTATGGGAGCAGAGTTGAAAGAGTTCTATTTGGTGACAGGCTCATATGATATGGTTGTCATTGGCGAGGTTCCAGACGATGAAACTGTTGCTAAGATAGCTTTGACCATTGGATCAAAAGGGAGCATTCGTACTGAAACTCTGCGTGCTTTTACAGAGGACGAGTACAGGAAGATAATTTCTGAACTTCCGTAATAACTTATTTATAGCAATCAATTAGAAACCTCATACATATATGAGGTGAATTGGGCTATATTTCCAGCCCTTTGGAAGCCCTAAAATCGGCGATTGAACTCATATCCCCCCATCCCAGAATCAGCCCAAAATAAGCCCCGCTTAGATATGCGGGATGGATTGGAAGCATATAAGGGGATTTGACAAACTTTTGACAAATCTTTACTTGGGTTTAAATTATAATTAGCATAAATTACTGCAAGGGTGGTTGAAATGAAAAAACTCATCGCCTTAATCCTTATCTTCTTATTGTTTGCACTCTCAGGAAACGTGTTTGCAAAAGAAAGAAAGGGTGCTGATGTAATCATCCAGAGTATAGATGGAATCCGAGTAAGAGGTGAACTGATTGCAGTTAAACAAGACTCAATACTATTATTGGATAAATACTTAGGAGCAGATATGACTATTGATTTTCGGAATATTGGAGTTATCAAGATTGTGAGGGAATCAAATGCATTAGCGGGCGGCATAATAGGCTTAGTTATTGGGGGAGCTATTGGATTTTTAATAGGTTACCCTCAAGGGGATGATAATGGGTTTGTTATCATAAGTAGACCCCAAGCTGGAGGAATTGGTGCAGCAATAGGTGGCGTCTTAGGTGCACTAATTGGTATAGGAATTGGAGAAGCGGTAAGGTCAGTTAAGACAATCCAAATCGAAGGAAAGTCTGATTCGGAATTAAAAGAGATTTTAGAAAAATTACGAAAGAAAGCTCGAGTTCAGAACTTCCAATAAGGGTGGGAAGAAATGAAAAAACCCAT
>CAYGBL010000070.1:0-2543 GCA_964348135.1 uncultured Actinomycetota bacterium | reverse complement strand
TACCATAGTTGAATTCGCCAGTAGGGTCATAAGCATTGAACCCGGTAGCGACAATAATTGTGCCGAATTCAATTTCCTTTTCTTCGGTCTGCTCTCGGATAATAGCGCGGTAATTGCCGATATATCCCTCGATATCTGCAATTTCAGCTGAAAGGTAAGGTGTAATGTTCGGATGGGCCATAATATCCTCCACTAGAGGATTCAATAATTCTTGAGGCTCATCAAACGTTGGGTAGACCTTATACAGTTGTGCCATTTTTCCGCCGAAATTGGGCGTCTTTTCCACTAGATGAACCTTAAAGCCCCTATCTGCAATACTTTTTGCTGCAGTTAATCCTGAAATCCCGCCACCTATTACTAATGCCTCGCCCTTTACATCAACAAGATGTTGTGGTAACGATTCTAATAAGCGGGCTTTGGCTACTGCCATTCGTACTAGATCTTTAGCTTTTTCTGTTGCTTCTTCTGGTTGCTTACTATGGACCCAAGAGACGTGCTCGCGAAGGTTTGCCTGCTCAAAAACATATTTATTTAGTCCTTTTTCCTCTATGACTTTTCTAAAGGTTGGTTCGTGCATTCGTGGGCTGCAGGATGCTACAATGACTCTATTCAACTTGAATTCATCAATGTCATCCTTTATCATGCCTTGTCCTCTATCCGAACAGGTGTACAGTGACGATCTTGACACAACAACATTCGGTAAAGTAGTTGCGTATTCTGCAACTTCTTCTACATTTACAACACCACCGATGTTAATACCACAATTGCAGACAAATACACCAATTCTAGGTTCTTCTTCCATTTTTTTTCCTCCTAAATAGCTTTTAAGCTGGCTCGCATCGCGGCTGCACTCGCTTGACCCACACCGTCAGGAATATCCTTCACTGATTCGCAGACACCCGCCATATACACTCCCTCTATTTTTGTATCTACAGGCGAAAGCCGATTTAATTCCTCAAAGAAGCCATATTGATCAATAGGCAAATTTAGGATTTTATTGATTTCAGCAGATCCCTGTGATGGCACAAGACCTGAAGACAGGACCACCATATCAAATTCATCTTCAAATAATTGTCCAGTTTCAGTATCCTCAACACGAACTATCAGATTATTAGTATTTACGTCCTCTACTATTTCGCCAACCTTTCCTCTTACGAATTTTACACCAAATCTGGTTTGTGAATTTTGGTAAAACTCCTCGAATCCTTTACCGAAGGCACGGACATCAATATAGTAGATTGTCGTTTCACACCCGCCATGGATGTGATCTTTGGCTAAAATTGCATTTTTTATCGCATACATACAACAAACACGACTACAATAAGGCATGCCATGTTCTGAATCTCTCGACCCAACACATTGAAGAAAAGCGATCCTTCGCGGAATTTTTCCATCAGAAAGTCTGAAAACATGTCCTCCTGCTGGTCCAGAGGCTGATAAAAGACGTTCAAATTCGAGGGAACTTAACACATTATCATAACTCCCATATCCGTAGTTCTTTAGTTTTGTTGCATCAAAAAGATCGTAGCCAGTTGCTAAAATAATTGAACCAACATTCACTTCTATTTCTTCTAGTTCTTGGTCAAAATTAACAGCTTCAGCTTCGCAAACATTTTTGCAAAGTTCACACTCGATGCAGTTGTCCATATCAATTGTATATACGAGAGGAACTGCTTGTGGGAACGGTACATATATTGCTTTTCGAACGCCTATCATTTCATCAAAATCGTTAAGTACCTCAACTGGACAGTGAATGGCGCAGTGTGCACAGCCCGTACACTTAGTTGCGTCAACATACCTCGGCTTTTTCTCAATTTTTATGGTAAAATCACCGGCAGTACCAGAAACTTCTTTTACTTCGCTGTATGTAAGCAGTTCAATATTTGGGTGACGTGCAACATCTACCATTTTTGGAGTTAAGATACATGCCGAGCAATCAAGTGTAGGGAAAGTTTTATCTAATTGAGCCATATGGCCGCCGACACTTGGCGTTTTTTCCACAAGATATGTTTTGATTCCTTGATTTGCTACATCAATTGCAGCTTGAATTCCAGTGACCCCTCCACCTATAACTAAAACGGCTTTTTCGTTCAACATTTTTTCCTCCATATCACTCTAGCTGATCTTTTCAATAATTTTGTCAATTTTGATCCTGTGGGTCTTTAATCCTAACTCTTTTGCACTTAAGCCCATTCCAAGTCCAAGAAGTTCAGAATATGTGAGCGATGGAATATTATACTGCTCTTTATACTTACGTTCCACCAGCTTTTGTCCTAGATCAAATTGCAAGAAGCAAAGTGGACAAACTGTCACTACACAATCTACTTCGCCTTCTTTAAGTTCTATAAGCCGATCTCTTAGCATTGCCTCTGTTACTGTTTCGGAAACATTTCGAAGTAATCCACCACAACACCGTAATCTGTGTTTGTAATATACGCTTTCTGCGCCTGTTGCTTTAATGAGGTCGTCCAAAAAGAAATATCGTTCAGAATAGTCAATTCCGATGACTTCAATGGGTCTGAACAAATGACATCCAGGTCTAA
>CAYGBL010000069.1:2693-2938 GCA_964348135.1 uncultured Actinomycetota bacterium | reverse complement strand
AACTGGAGAGTTCAGGGTCTTTGTTGTAGGAGAGAGCAATGTTGCTTATGCTCAACCAGTAGAGGTGGCATATCTCTCTTCAGATTACGCTCAGATTGCTGGAGGCATAGAGGAGGACGAACTGGTAGTTGTGGAGAAGCCTGAGGCTTTAGCCGACGGCAAGAAAGTAAGAATAATTGAAGTAAAAGAATATGGTGAGCCCGAAGAAGAAGTATCTATGATTGGTGAAGAAGGTGAAGAATAAA
>CAYGBL010000069.1:0-2683 GCA_964348135.1 uncultured Actinomycetota bacterium | reverse complement strand
CGTGGGGTGGCCCTTCTCGGCCTTATTTCCTGGAATGGTTTGCCCCAGGAACTATTTCCACCCATAACATATCCTCAATTAACCGTGGTAACTCTCTATGGAAATGCAGCTCCTGAAGAGATGGAAAACCTAATCACCAAACCGATTGAGGAAGCCATCGGAACGGTTAAAAACCTGAAGAAGATAAAATCGATTTCCCGGGAAGGCGTATCCATGGTTACTGCTGAATTCGACTGGGGAACGAATATGGGATTCGCCCATCTGGAGTTAAGGGAAAAAATAGACCCGGTAAAGGAACTGTTGCCCCTGGAATCAGAAGACCCCACCATACTGCCGGTCAATCCTTTTTCCCGGCCGATTATGATTTTGAGCGTAACTGGCAACGAGACTCCCCGGGAGCTGTTAAAAATTACCCGGCGAATTAAAGACAAAATCGAGAAAGTTACCGGAGTTGCCTCGGCAACGATAAGTGGAGGAAAAGAGAGGGAAATACTGGTTGAGGTTGACCAGGGAAGACTGCAAGCTTCCAGAGTATCCATTCTCTCTCTTGTAGAGGCTTTAAAGAACTCAAATCTAAATTACCCTGCAGGGACAACCAAAGGTAAACTTTATGAGTATCTCATAAGAACCATGGGCGAATTCAAAACAGTACCTGAGATAAAGGATACCGTAGTGGAAGTAGATACCATCAATTCGTCAAAGCGACCTCAAGAGTTAAGACGGGAAGAGGAAGAATCGAAGTCCTACGAAGATAAACGCCTGATTCTCCTATCAGACTTAGCCACGGTGAAAGATACACTCAAGGAGGATAAAAGTTTCTCCCGCCACAATGGGATGGATAATATTTCTTTAGCTATCCAGAAGCAAGCTGAAGCCAATACTATTCAGACTGTAAAAAGGATTCGCGCCAGTTTAGAAAACTTAAAGCTTTCCTTGCCCAAAGAAATCAATTTAGATGTCATATACGATGAGTCAATTTTTATCAGGAAATCTATTATGGGAGTCAGGGACGCTGCCCTAATCGGGGGTGTGTTGGCTTTCTTTGTACTTTACATATTTTTAAGAAGTTTAAAAGTCTCCGCAATTATCTGCACATCGATTCCCCTTTCCATTATGGCTGTTTTCAGTTTAATGTATTTCAAGGGAATCTCCATTAACATGATGTCTCTGGGAGGGCTGGCTTTGGGAGTGGGAATGTTAGTAGATAACGCTATTGTGGTAATCGAGAACATATTCCGGCACCAACAGACGGGGTTTAAACCAAAAGAGGCTGCGGTTAAAGGAGCGGAAGAAGTAAGTGAAGCCATCACCTCCTCAACACTAACTACTATAGCGGTCTTCTTGCCCATGTTATTTGTCGTGGGACTAGCCGGTCAGTTGTTCAAAGATTTGCTGTTTGCTGTAACTTTCTCTCTGGTAGCATCTCTATTAGTAGCCTTAACTTTAGTCCCTCGCCTCGCCGCCAAAAAAGGGGACAGGTACTTTTTTCAAAGAAGGGGGAATAGTCCACCTTTTCACCAGCCTTATCCTCCCACCAACTCCTTAACCTCCACAAATAGAGAAAAAAGTACCTGTCCCCTTTTTTATTCAAAGTTGCTTTCCACTTGCCTGATTCATAAATCTCTTATAACAACAGTTGTCCTGGCTCTATTTGTTATTAGTTTTTTCTTCCTTTTTACCACTAGTAGAGAATTCATGCCCAAAATAGACCAGGGTGAATTCATCATAAAGGTGAACATGCCCACAGGCGCGCGCCTCGAGGTCACTGATTCTGTAACAAGAAAGATAGAAGAATTACTACGCAAGATTCCAGAAGTTAAAGATATCACTGCCACCGTGGGCTCCTCTTCAGAAAATGTTATGGAAGTCCTGGGTTCCCATCAGGCCCAGGTAGTAGTGAAACTCTGGCGAGGAGCATTGCCGAAAACCACAAAAGATAATCCAAAAACCAAAACCAGTAAGGCCCGTTCCAGAGCCGAGATAATTCAGAAACTGATATCTTCGAAATCAAAAACCCGCAAAGCTCGTTCCAGCGCGGAGGTAATCCAGGATTTGAAATCGATGCTCAGAAAGGAGAAGATGGCTGCCAATGCTGAGATTGAATACATTCTGGAGGAGAGCGCCTTCAAGTCTACCTTAGAAGTGGCTGCACCAGTAGTAATTGAAATAAAGGGGCCAAGACTGAATGTGCTTAATAAAATATCTGAGGAGGTAGCTGAAGAAATCGAATCAATCCCGGGAATCTACGGAGTGAGGAGCAGCCTGGCGTTGCCTTCCCCGGAGACAAAAGTCCATGTGGACAAGGATAGAGCCTCTGTTTATAACCTCTCTGTAACCGACATAGCCCGAACTGCCCTTATTGCTATCAGAGGATATGTGGCCACTAAATTTAAACAAGAAGGTCGAGAAATAGATGTCACCGTAAGACTTAGACCGGAAGACAGGGCAGATGTATCCAAGCTAAGGGCTCTGACAGTACATTCAAACATCGACGTAGAGGTTCCTCTGGCAGAAGTTGCTACTCTCACTACGGGAAAGGGTCCCAGCGAAATAAAACGGCTCGACCAACAAAGGACTGTCCTGGTCAAAGCCAATATTTTCAAAAGAAGTCTGAACGAGGTGACAAGAGACATTAAGGAGAAATTGACAAACTATCAAAATATTTCCGACTACTCGGTAATCT
>CAYGBL010000068.1:2570-3009 GCA_964348135.1 uncultured Actinomycetota bacterium | reverse complement strand
AGTGTTGTCCCAGCAGCAAAATCACAGAAAGGTTATCGTGGTATCTTACTCCTGACCAACCGAGAAACGGGCAAAAGCATATCTATTTCCTTCTGGGATAATGAAGAAGACGCCATAGCAAATGAACAGAGTGGCTATTATCAAGAGCAGGTAGCTAAGTTCAAAGATTTCTTTACAGCACCACCTATTAAAGAAGGATATGAGGTAAGTATCAAAGACTAAGTGAATCTACTTTGATTTTTTAATAGAAGCACTTTAGTTAGAAATTAGGCGTTTTTTAAAAACAATTGGCTTCTATTATATTCAGGGGAATTAGACCGTACTCTTAAATCAGTTTTGTATAGATTTATAAATTTTCTGTAAGGAGGTCAAAATGAAAAAACTACTCACAATCATTCCTTTGGTCATTCTGCTTTGTTTTGCTTTCGGCTGCCGGCAA
>CAYGBL010000068.1:2244-2560 GCA_964348135.1 uncultured Actinomycetota bacterium | reverse complement strand
TGCTTTAATCGAAGATGTTTATTCGCCAGAGATTGTTGCTCATACCAGCACCTTTCCTGAAGACATTATAGGTCATGAGGGTATAAAGAATTGGGCTAAATTTGCAAGCACTTCGTTTCCTGATATTCACATGACATTCGATGAGGTCATTATTCAGGGTGATAAGATAGCATCACGTTTCACGGTCACTGGAACAAACACAGGTCCTTTGAGTATGCCATCTGGTGAATTGCCTCCTACAGGCAAAAAGGTTCGCTTCACTGGACTCGGTATTGACCGAGTGCAAAATGGGAAGATAACAGAGGAACTAGTTGTT
>CAYGBL010000068.1:0-2111 GCA_964348135.1 uncultured Actinomycetota bacterium | reverse complement strand
AGTTACGGGTGAAGGTGTCATCGCTGCCCTAATCTACCTCTGTTTGGTATTCCTTTTCATTGCCTTACGAAGGGAGGCTGTTGCAGGTGTCTTTTTTTCAATATTTGGCTTGCTTGTTATTATATTTGTGGCCGTGCAAGTTTTTACAGGTGAATACGAGACACTCAGTTATGAGATTTTTTCACTCGTTTGGATTGGATTGATTCCACTCATCGCAGGATTACTATTCCTTGCAATCTGGAGGAGAAGAAGAAAAGCTAAAGTTCCTACAAAGAGTGATTAGATAGGAAAATTTTACTGTCTTCTTACTGTTAGCCGAAGGAGGGGGAGAAATAAGAACGGATTACGCTTGATCTTTCTTACCCGTACAAAGCAAAGGCGGTCGCTGAAAATATCGCTCTGTCAGGGGAAGACCTGATTACCGGATACGTGCGAGTATAATTACATATAGCATATCTTTGAGGAACGAAACCCAAGCAGAGATGTCGGTCTAATCTGGCGTGAATTCCTCTGGGATAACGTCTTCTTCCTCAATTTCTTTTGAAGCTTCTTTCATGCGTCGAAGCGTATCTTCAGAAATTTCTATCGTCATCTGCCTGTGGTCTATAGCTACGTCTAACTATGAAAAAACATATATAGAATGATTTAAGATCATTGCAACGCGTTGCAATAAAATCATCTCCTAAGTCTAATTTGCATTAGCTATTGAATAGATATCTAACGGTTGAACGTCGCAGGGCAGTAAAACACAGAATGAAAGATGTGAAGCTAGCTTCAAACAGCGGTAATTAAACTGAATAGCTTATATAAAATTAATCGTCCCAAAGATCGCGGTATATAAAGGCCATTCAAAAGCCTGAGAGCGATTCTAAGAGCGTTTTATCCATCCTCCCATTGCATAATATGGAATGACCTACACTTAACTTGACGGGCATTGACAATTGATGTCTAATTTATGCATCACCTTTCAAGGAGGGGTAAAATGAAATCTAAAAGCATTATTACAATTTCTTTAGTAGTTGCTATGATTCAGGGTGGAGCGATTGTTGCACAAGATATCACGACAATCAGGGTTGTGTATCAAATTCCCGCTATGGAGAAAGTAAGCATAAAACAGGAACTTGTCTACAAGACTACAGATGGCAAGGATTTGACCTTTGATGCTTATTATCCTCCTGATTTTAAAGGTGAAACGAGACTTCCTGTGGTCATTCTGGTACTTGGATACGCGGATGATGTTTTCAGTAAGAAGCTTAAAGACTGGGAAGTCTATAAGGATTGGGCAAAGTTATTTGCTGCATTCGGTATGGCTGCCATTAATTACTCAACTCAACAACCCGCAATGGATATTGATGACTTGATCTTGCACATCCGGGAAAATGCAGAAGATTTAAAACTTGATAAGAATTCGATCGGAATCTGGTCATGTTCAGGAAATGTCCTCACCGCTTTATCAGTGTTAATGGATGAAAGAAAAGAGCACCTTAAATGTGCGATTTTATATTACGGTATTATGATGACGCCCGATCAAAAATTCAGCGATACTATTCTGAAGCTTAGTAAGATACTCAACTTTTCCACCGAAGGGCTTGAAAAAATAAAAAAATTTCATAAGAACCTTCCTTTATTGATTGTAAGGTCAGGAAAAGACAGAGAGGACTTGAACCAGACGAACGATTACTTTGTTTCCCGGGCTATTTCAAATAATGTCCCATTAACATTCATTAACTATACCGAAGGCCGTCATGCTTTTGATGTATATGACGATAATGCCAAATCTCGGGATATCATCCAGCAAACTCTGAAGTTCATGAAATTCAACCTTTTATCTAAACAATAAAAAAGGAGGGAAAAATGAAAAAATTAATTACAATCATTCCTTTGGTCTTTATGCTTTGCTTTACTTTTAGCTGCCAGGGGGGTGAAGAGGTGGATATTGAGGCTGATGTGAAAGCTCTAAAAGCCCTGTTAGATGAACGTGATGCTTTACATAGTGCTGGTAATAAAGAAGGTAGTATATCTCTATACTACGCAGAAGACGCTGTAAAGATGCATTTTTTTGACGACATTTCTTCTCTGTAAACAGCAATTTTATTTTTGCCCTTTTGCTT
>CAYGBL010000067.1:0-3100 GCA_964348135.1 uncultured Actinomycetota bacterium | reverse complement strand
CTTTCACGTCAAGGAAAATGTCTGGATTATTGAGTGGGTGTCTGCTCTTGATGTGGTTGTGTTTAAAACTCCTCACAGACCATTTAAACGGCGAACTGGTCTTGAGGGGCATAAGAAGTTACCATTACTACCCAGTAATATTTGTGATCTTTCAGTAAGATTTTGATTGCTATGTCCGGCGAAGTTCTTTTAGACAATCGCCGCAAAGAATCTGACCAGAATCTATTTTTGTGCCGTTTCCTGCTAAGATAGGATTGTTGCAGGCTTCACAAGTTACGATCTTCTGCGATTCATCTAAGTAACAGGATTCTTTTTTATTTATTGTTTTTTGCGAGGAAAACTCCACAGGTATTGGTCTATCATGAGAAACACCTGTTGCTTTTACGGATGATGAAACATTATCACTTGTTGCTTCGTCTTGAAGAAGATCACTTGCCATTTTAGCATAAAAGGCAGTAATTTTTGGGCTTGAATGTCCGGACTGTTCCTGGACAAAGCGAAGGTCTTTGTTGTTAAAGAAAAGTCTAACAAGATAAGTACACCTTAGTACATGAGGGTGCAGTTTGCCAATCTTTGCCTTCTCACCGATCCTTTTTACTTTGCTGTAAACGCTCATATAAGAGATTGGCTTACCACGTTCGTTGATTATTAAAGGTTGATCAGGATTTGCAGCTTTTCTGTACAGCCTAACGAACCTTTCCAAGCATTTTGACATTTTCGAGTCGATCACAATAGTCCTAACTACATCACCCTTCGCATCACGGACCCATATAGCATTTTCGCTATGCTCAATAGGCAAATCTGCAATACACAGATTGCAAAGTTCACTGGCATGTAACCCAGTGTTGACTAAAAGCAGAACAATTAGTTCGTCAACAATTGCTCTCGTTGTTCCCTTACGTCTGGCTTGATCGGCCCTATTCTTCACATACCGAAGCAACGTCTGAAGTTGATCATTCGTTAGGCATTTGACTCGAAGTAGGCTGTCATCTCCAGTTTTTTTGCTATGTTTCACCCTTATTCTCCTTAAACCTACAATAATTGTAGGGCTAAATCCGTTACCATTTATCAAAAACTTATAAGATTACCTTAAACAAAAAAGGAACTTATAATAATATATGTCATAACCTTTTATCTTGCAATAAAGATGAGCAAAACACATATCATCAATTACACCGACGTTACTCACAAGACTGAACTTATAATAATAACACCAATCTTTTTATTTTGAAAAGAAAAACTTCTAACTTTCCTGACTTTGCGTAACATATCCGACCTACTATTAGTTTCATTATACAATAGTATTATCAAACAATAAACAATATTACAACGAAACGGAGAACAGTTACCTCTGCGGTGCAGCAAGTAAAAGCAAAGAAATTAAGGTTTCACCAGATTTATACCTTAATTTTTAGTTTTTGGTTAAGGTAGAATTAAAAAGCATTTCAGACAATAATTGGCTGAAAAGCCCCGATGAAATAATAAATACGGAAATTTCGTCGTCTTTCAATGTTTAATCTTTTTCAATGTAGCTTGTTATAAAGTAATACGAAAATAAATAATTTTTTCTTTATTTCTTCTTCCTTATTGATATGATATAGTGAGTATACAAAGAGGGAAATTGTATATCTACGTCAGTTGGAAACATCGCAGTAGTTGTTTCTCTCGGATAAAAAGAGAGCAAGCGAGAGCAGGATTCTGATGATATGGGAGGAGACAAGAGAACTGTCAGAAGGGCGCACTTCATTTCACGGTTTAGAATGGTTCTTTTTGTCTGTTTATGGAATATAAATATGAGTATACAGAAAACAAAATTAATCTTCACCTTAGTTTCGTGCATTTTTTTCACAGCCGTGAGTTTTGCACAATACAATGTAAGAACGAGGACAATAGAGCAGAAAGAAGCTTTGGAACGAACAAGTAAGACGTTGGATATGGACAATTTGGAGAAATCAGTATTTGCAGAGGATACGAGTCAGCGATGGTTGGTGAGTAAACTGAAAATAAGTGGCAACAACTTGATATCAACAAAAGAGTTGCTGGAAAAAATGCTCTGGACATACATTGAGTATGAAACAGATCCTTTAACCGGTAAGCCAAAGAAAGATCCGACAACTGGCGTTCCAATTGCTAAAGGTTTCTATGATTTTCGTGTGTTAATTGAAATAATTATCAATCCAGGCGAAGAACGTGAAGTTTCGCTGAAGACTATACAAGGTTTCACAAAGTATATCTCAGGAGTATACCAGGACAAAGGGTATAGAGGCATTTACGTCTATGTTCCAAAAGAAGCAATTGACGAAGAAGACAGACTAGTCGGTCAAATCCTGCCAATAGAAGTGCTTGAGGCTAAGGTCGAGGAAATTGAGGTGGAAAGATATGACTTTGAACGTCAGAAGCGGGAAAAAGGATTTCTACAAGACTCTATCCTTAAATCCTGGTCTCCGGTAAGGAAAGGTGACGTAATCCAGAAAAAGCCATTGGATGATTTTGTGAATCTTCTAAATCTTAATCCTGACAGATATGTATCCGCCGTTATCTCAAGAAGCGCCGACCCGAACGCTTTAAATTTAACGTACGACGTTTATGAAGCGGATCCCTGGCACTGGTACCTGCAAGTAGATAATTCCGGCACAGAGGAAAGACAATGGAGTCCGAGGATAGGGTTAACTAATACTAATTTTACAGGCATAGATGATAGATTTTCTGCCATGTATCAAGCTCCCTGGGATTCAGGTATAACGGAGAACTATGCATTATTCGGGAGCTATGATTTTCCCCTTCTGACACCTCGGCTTCGTTTGAACTTCTACGGCGGATACAGCGAGTTTGATATTACTCCACAAGGCGGTCCATTTAATTTCCTTGGTAGAGGTTCATTCTATGGAAGCATATTGAGTTACAATATCTTCCAGATGGATAAATGGTTTATTGACATTACCGGTTCGCTAAGCCAAGAAAACAGCAAGGTCACACCTGCGTTGGGATTAGAAAGCGAAGTTGATATGGATTTGTGGGGGCTTGGAGTAAATATCCACCGTTCAAATGATATGTCAAATACATCTCTGATATTTAATAGGATTGAGAGTATGGGTGGTTC
>CAYGBL010000066.1:0-3239 GCA_964348135.1 uncultured Actinomycetota bacterium | reverse complement strand
ACCCAGAAAGAGATAGAAGTATAACCACTTAAATCTTCTCCTCCCAACTGGCTGGAATAACCAGCATAACTTGCTGAAGTAGAAACGTTGTAATCGAGCTTCAAACAGAAGGCACCTTCCTGGGGAGAAGTCGCATCCCGCGAATCGGCGCAACTTGCTCCCGTACTATAAAATATGCCAGTATTATATCCCCAGTTGTTAAGCGTGCCACCATCATTGAAATCGTCCAGAACCGGTCCAGAAATAATCGGTTCCTCTACGACACTATTTACACTCACTTCAGCTGTGCGGTCAACTCCGGCAAAGACGATTCCACATAACAAAAGGAGTAAACTCAAGATGGTAGCTGTGTTCAAAATTTTCTTAATCATTCTCTCTTCCTTCTATCGATATTTTACCCTGTTCATTTACGAAAAATAAAGTCTCATACGAAGAAATTTTATCTTTTAGTCCATAAAGTTCGCCATAGTTGATAGTAGCTTTCGCTTTATATTCACCTGGAGGAAGCACTCCTCTTTTCCAGATTGCTGGAAATGTTCTTTTAGCCCGAGGGAAGACTGGAAACCCATGGAAGATGTCTACCTCCTTTATTCTATTGCCCTCTTTGTTATCTATAGTCACTTTTCCTTTAGGTCGAATATGGACATTGCCCATATTCTCCACAGTCACTCCAAAGTTGATTCCGTGATTATCTGAGTTTTCGCTAGAGTATTTCGCCACATCAAACTTTTCAATATTCGCTTCTACAACTTCTGTTCCTTTAATACCCACATAAATGCTTACTCCAAAGCGCGTTTTTATACCTACTCCACCGCCTGCAGGAGCAAGAGAACCGAAAAAGACCATTGCCACCATTTCACCTTTAGCTTCTTCTGGTACTTCTATTTTATATTTCACCTTTCTTGCCTTTCCCGGAGCAAGTTCGAACTCACGCGGTTTAACCTTAAGCCAGGAATCAACCCCAGCTCCTTCCTCTCTTATCTTCCAATCCTCCAGTTCTACTTTCACCTTAACAGCCCTATCCCCATCGTTTAATACGGTAAAAGTCCCTGCTTTCCCCTTTCCCGGGGAAAGGATAAGCTCGGTCACTGTCGGCTTTACACCAATCCCGGCATAAACGAGGAAAGGAAAAAAATTGAGAAAGACCAACGCTATTAAGAGATAGAGATTTCTTCTTAACATTAACTCCTCCGGTATGAATCCAATTCTGTAGCAGCAAAGCGTTAGCTTTGCTATGGGTGGAGTTCTACTCCTTAGCTACATTCTTCTTTGTAGCAACGAAACGTAAGCTTTGCTATGGGTAGAGATCCCGCTCTCTAGCTACATCCTCTTTTATTCGTGATAGAGGTCAAAACCGATTACCGTACTATACGAGTCTACTGATGCAGAGCCGAATAGACCACCCACATAAGTTACAAATGTGTTATCACTATCTAACTCTCCGGTAGTGCCCGGTTCAACCACCATAACATAATCGGGTCCGCCATAAGCAATGTTAGTGTAGCCATCGTTATGGGCGCTTGTCCAGCTCTCGTTGTCTGGTGTTCCTGGAATATCTACGTCTTTCTTATCCTTGAGATATGTCCAACCAGTAAGACCAACTGGTGGATCGGATACACTTGTGGTTGCTCTATAGGCCTGCCAGACCATACCCGTGCGATTACCAGCAGTCGAGCCTTTCATTCCACCATACTGGAATCCCCAAGTGGTAGTATCCGGCTGAACGGTGAAGTTATCAGTGTACATCTCTAACTCCCACGCTGCGTAATTACTCGCCACCTGGACTTCCACATAATGGGGAGCTAACTTATTTCCCGTACCTCCAGGTAGAGAACCAAAATCGATTGAGGCAACATTTCCGTTGTCGCTAATCTTCTTAGCCTGGACTGACAGTGAGGTAGATGCTCCCAGCGTAGCTGTGGCGGGAACCGTGTCTGTCTCATCCACTACTGCTAAAGAAGTCCCCAAGCCCGCAAGAAGTAGAATCAGCGTTAGCATTCCTGATAACCAAATACTCTTCCTTTCCATTTCTTCCCTCCTTTTGAGTAAAGATTTTCAAAATCTACTGCAGATACTCACCTCCTTTCTTATATTATTTTCGTTCCCCATATATTAAAAAGCCGAGCTACCTATAGCGTTCTAGAAGCGTTATCGGCAGCTCGGCAGACTGAACAGGAAAACCTAACCTTAGAAGGCGCAATATTTAGGCCTTCCCTGCGTTGGTCCCTGAGCTTTGCGCCCTCCGATCTCTCGGAGTTTGCCTTTTCGGAATATCCTTTTGTCAATAGTATATATTAAAGATATTACGGACGTGTAAAGTAATTGTAAAATTTTTGTAAAATTTTGTATTAACCGAGTTGGACTACAACTTTGTGGGTTTTTCCGTCAGGGAAAATTGGAATGATTGCATAAGGAGGGGTTTCTCTGCCTCTCTTTACTTTCTTCCCATCCACAATCACCTCTCCTACTCCATAGGAGACACCTTTACTATTATCCACCTCTATCTGATATGTGGCTCCGCGAAATCTCCTCTCAATCTTAAATCCTTTCCATTCCCGGGGAATGCAGGGATCAACAATTAACCCGTCAAATGTTGCTCTTACTCCCAGAATCCACTCTATCCCCACTTTCCACATCCACGCAGCCGAACCTGTATACCATGTCCAGCCAGCCTGACCAAAATTTGGTGAAGCAGGACCGTCCATATTCCCTGGCGTTACGTAGGGCTCAGCCTTGTACAGCTTGGAATCGAGTCCTCGATAGAGTGGACATATCCCTAGATAGAACTGCCACGCCTTTTTTTGTCTTTTCATTATGCATTCTGCTATTACTGCCCAAACCGCCGCATGGGTATATACTCCACCGTTCTCTCTTACGCCGGGCGCATAGCGTGTAAGATAACCTATGGTTTCATCCGGTCGGGAGTAGGCTGGATAGAAAATGAGCGGTCCATATTTTGCTCCCAGCATTTTTTCCACCGATTCCATAGCCTTTTTAGCTCTCTCCTTGGGAGCTACGCCATTTATGATTGCCCAGGTCTGTCCATTGAGGAATATCTTTCCCTCTTTGCACTTTGAGCTTCCTATGGGAGCACCACTATCTTTTGTAGCTCTAATATACCAATTCCCATCCCAGCCATACCTATTTATCTTTTCTTTCAAAACTTCACTTCTATGGATATACCTTCGGGCAAGATTCCTGTCTTTCTTCCTTTCTGCGATTCCGGCAAAATCTCTCAA
>CAYGBL010000065.1:0-3325 GCA_964348135.1 uncultured Actinomycetota bacterium | reverse complement strand
TATGTATCCCCAGGCAGTTACACTGTAAAAGATAATAAAGGGAGAACCTACTGCTACCAATAAAAAGCATACCAGTGCTACAAGAGGTGAAAAAATTTGCCTGGCAAGAAAATAGGCAGATATTAGAAAAACAATGGAAAAAAGCAAGGGGACAAGTTTTAAAGTAAACGAAGAGGCGCCAAAGAGAAAGAAGAGCAAAGCAGCTATATATGCAGATAAGCTTCCCATATATGATTGCCCATAGAAAACAGTAGGATGCTCAAATTTAAACAGGATATGCCTTGCCATAAGTCCCCAAATTGCTTCATCTGAATCAACCACAGTTCCTACCGTAAATAACAAACGCAAGCGAAGTGCTATTCCTAAAAAAAACAGCCCTATAAGGAGAATGTATATTATGCGTTCTTGACTTGATCGGTTTTTCCAGATAGCACTAATGAGAAGGAAAACACGAATAAGGATAACGGAAAGGACTACAAAATATAAGAGGCTAAATCCCAAACTATCTATAAGATAACGAAAATCTATTAGATAGGGTAAAAGCACCAGAAATAACAGATTTACATATAAATCCGCTGAAGCCGCCCTGGTTGAATCTATTTTACCGAGAACTGAAAGCAGAAAAACATACAGAATTGATACCGCTAAAAAAACAAAACTAAAGAGAAGAAGATAGGTTAACGCATAGTACCTGAAGTGAGACGCAAATTCATTGATTTCACCAACATACAATAAGGATAAGTAAGCGAAACGACCTGCGACCAAAGAAGAAAATAAAGTGACAACTAGATATTTGCTAAATTGCTTTAAATAGGGAAAACTGATTTCAGGCATCAAGATCCTCAAGTAACCTAACCGACGAATCTATATTTAACAAGTGTCCAAATTGCCTCCAGTCCATCCCGCCAGCCAATCTTCTTTCCTGCAGTAAGTGAGCGAGGATAGTAAGAAATAGGAACCTCATAAATTTGGTAACCTCTCTTTCTCAGTTTAGCGGTTACCTCTGGACAGAACTCAAACCTCATACATTTTAAATCGAGACCTTTCAGTGCTTCAGTTTTAAATACCTTATAACCGGTAGGTTCGTCGGTTATACCGGCTTTATACAGGATGTTTGTAATAAATGTAAGCAGTCTCCCACCCCAATAGTAACGCAGGTAAGAGATTTTGTTGTTGTGCTTTCGGATACGTGAGCCGTAAACGACTGAGGCTTTACCCTCCTCAATAGGTCTTACCAGCTCATAATAGTCGTTGGGATCATATTCCAAATCAGCATCTTGTATCACTACTACATCTCCGGTTACGTGTTTTAAGCCTTCCCTGATTGCCGCCCCTTTACCGCGAGGACCATCTCTAGATATAACTTTGGCTCTCCGGGGAGAAATCCCTTGCAGCAATTCCTGTGTTCCATCAGTGGAGTTATCATCTACAACAATTATCTCCTTTTCCAGGTCAACTGCCTCCACCCGCTTCAATATCTCCAGGATTGTATCCTTTTCGTTATAGCACGGAATTATAATAGATAGTTTCATGGTTAATTTTCAGTTGACAGTTGTCAGTTGCCAGTTTACAGACAAGTGTAGTATCAAGCCAAGCACTGAAAACAAAAACGATTAAAATCTATGTCGCCAAGAATCCTGGTACATAGGATCTTTACTCCCGACTCCCGACTTGTACTTATTCACTAATCTCATAAAGCTTTGCACTCCTCGCTGCATTTGATCTAACTGCAGGAGGCATCTCTTTGCTATATACTAATTTAAAATATCTTACTGCTTCAGGACCATCTAGCTTACCTACAAGCAGTAGTAGATGAGTGAACCCCTGCTTCTTCAGCTTTCCAGCTAATTCATAAAAAGAATTTGCTTTCGGAACTGAACCGTATACATAATTGAAATCAAAATAGTAGAAAAGTGGGGCTCCACCTACCAGAATCTTATGCTCTGCTGAAATCTCTTCTCTGATGAACCGGTTAACATCATACCACACCAGTGTCTCCGAAAGATAAGTATCACGGTCTTTGAGACCTAAAGCTGCTGTTGCGGCCGGGTACGTCTTGAAAGCAAGCAGTCCTAAATTCAGAGTAAAGGTAAGGAGAACTACTGCTACACTTAGTATCTGCAATAATTTATCCTTCCGGAAAATTTGAAGCAAGAGAAAAGCAGCAATAAGACTTAGGATGGGAGCCGCAGGGAGAAAATAGCGAACCGTATAAAATGGGACTACCGCATAGTAAAGAGTATAGAAGATCCATACGAATAAAAGGCTCAGTTTTAGAACATGAGATTTTTCTTTCACAAAAAAGATTGCGGGAAGGAAAAAGAGAAAAAGAGGACTAAGCCATCCCTCGTAGTTTCCCATAGTAAATTTCCAGGGAAGGATAAAATATTCAAGCAAACTATGGCCAGCATACCAGCTTGCTTTTCCCGTGCCAGCAAACATAGCCTGCTCGTAAGACTCCCCTGTCCCAAAGATTGTATTAAAAAGCGGATAAAAAGGATTGCCTGTATTCAGGTAGCTGTCCAGATACCAGGGAAGAGCTATGAAGAAAGCAGGAACTCCATAGGCAAGCATGTTGAGCAGAAATACCTTTAATCTCCTTTCCTTAAAAAGAAAATGCAAAAATAGCAAAAATGTGATGGTAGCAAATAAAAGAACAGCTTGATGTTTCATACCGAGAGCGATACCGGCAAATACTCCAGCCAGAATTAGCCAGCGTATTTTCTTTGTTGTGCGAGTTCCGAAATCAGATCCCGTTTTGCTCTTCGAGTTCCAAGTTGCCGTTCCTTCTGCATTCTCGTGTTTCGAAAAAGAGTTGTTGCTATGACCTGGTATCTGTTTGTCCGAGTAGTTTTTTGTATATGTGGGTAGCCACCAGTTTGCCAGAGAATAAACAGCTAAAAGTTCATAGAAGACTAAGGCAAGATCAATATAAGCTGTCTGAGATAGCATATTCACGGGTTGCATAATATAGAAAATTGCAGCAGCAAATAATCCTCCCCTGGGAGAAAAATAACGGCGGAAGAAACTATATACTGCAACAGCAGCAAGCAGCCCCATATTATAGTGGATGAGCTTGGCTAGAATATCGTTATTCATCCCCATAGCTAGCGTGTAAAGCATCTCAGCAGTCCGGGGAAAGGCAGCATAATTTACATACGGGACAAAGAATATCCTGTGTTCGGCAAGATAGATCTTGGGAAGAGCCAAATGATACCAGATTGCATCAAAGATAGTTTCAGGAGCCAGAGCACCAATAAGATTTAAAAACGCATGAAAAAGAAAAAAAGCAGCAATAAGATAAGTGAAAAAACTGTGTTCCTTC
>CAYGBL010000064.1:0-3563 GCA_964348135.1 uncultured Actinomycetota bacterium | reverse complement strand
TTAAGTTCATTTATTGCCTCCTCTTTTGTCAGAGCAGGTCTGTAAGGTCTATGTAGAGTCATAGCATCAAAAGCATCAGCAACTCTTATTATTTGAGCAAAGAGGTGGATCTCTTCTCCCTTTTGTTGCGAGGGATATCCCGAACCATCGTAGTTTTCATGATGATAGAGTATACCGGCGCAGATATCTTCACCGAGCCATTCCCGGACAGGGCTGATAATCCTTATACCATTTATAGGGTGTTCTCTTATAACCTGCAATTCATCTTTATCCAAAGGACCTTTTTTAAGGAGAATTTTATCAGAAATGCCTATCTTTCCTACATCATGAAGCTGAGCAGCCCATTTAAGGTCAGATAACCCGTTAGGATAAAGACGGAGCTCTTTCTCTAAACTCTTTCCAATGAGGGTACAATATTCAGCTACTCTATCAGTATGACCACGAGTATAGCGGTCCTTGGCTTCAATAGCTGAGATTAAAGTATTCTGGGAGGCTACAATAAGCTCGATTTTTTCCTCATTGAGCATAAAATCATGAATTGCACGGGCGGTATGGTTAGATAAAGATGAGAATAACTCTAAGTCCTCATGGGTAATGATATCGTTGAGGTCCAATTTACGACCCATGTTGATTAAGGCTAAAAGTTTATCTTCACAAAAACAGGGTATGACTATCTCTGCACCCAAACGCTGCATCTGGTTAGTTATCTTGGAGAGAAAAACCCTTTCTTCGGATGGAGTTCCTTCTGTATCAAGGTTGTATTTTAGCTCACTATATACCACAGGCTTTCTTTTTCTTAAAAGTTCAACAATTAGGGGGTTATCCTGGGAAAGGGTTAAACCCGCAGGGATTTCCTTCCTATCTTTTGTACGGGTGAAGCTCCTGTGTAATACAAATCTTTTGGTATGTTTATCCCAAACAAGAACTCCCACATAGTCTAATCTAACCCAGGAGCTTAAATCACGAGTTAGATAGGCCAAAAGTTCGTTTATGTTTCTTGCTTTGGAAATTCTCTCAGCTTCTTTTTTGAGAATTGGACGGTATGCAAATTTTTTAGAGAGTTCACTCTCTTCCATATCCCTTACCACGTTTACCAGGCGAAACAGACCGGTACCGACTAAGAAGGCAAGAGAGATAGGGAAAAATATCCAGTTCTTTCCCCAGAGCCTGGACAGATAGGATTGCAGGTAGAAAGGAGCGATATAAATAATTACTGCGGCGACAATTGAGAAAAAAGTTATAATCGATATTTTCTTTAGAATAACCTCTACATTTAAGGCTCTATAGTATACGCTAGCATAGGTGGTGAAGGCGATAAAAAACAGCATGAAAATAAAACCTAAAGGAAAAGGAACAGGAACAGGCACTCCATAAGCGTGAAGATAATCTATACTTGCTAAACAGGCTATAAAAAAGCCGATTGATATAAAACGCCTTCGTTGTCGTTCAAAGGGAACAGTTGTTGACCTATACCCAAAATAAAAATTAAAGAAAGATAAAATTAAAGGTAACGCCCAAAAGAATAAAAAAACATCGTGACTTCTCCCGGCTATATGGTGTCTGCCCCAAAGAGTTTCCTGAGTACCAGTTATAAAATCTTTACGGAACACCAAAAATAGAAGTAGAAAGCTAAAAAGATACATAAAAGGAATAAATCTCTCCTGTTTTCGCAAGTTATTGGTACTCACAGAAAAATGGTAAACCAAAGCGGGAATAAAAACTACTCCAACATAAACTAATCTTGTCCAAAATATAGCAATATCAGAAGTTTTAGAAGACCATGCTAGAACATTTCCAAACTGCCATAGCATTATGCTAAAACAAAGAATGGAGAATCTACGGGCTATATCAGAAGACTTACTTTTTAATAAAACGAGTAGACCAAGAGCCAAGGTACATAAACCAGTCAAAAATGAGGGTAGAACAAAAATAGATATATTCATAAACTATACCTCTCGCTCCGATTCATCGGAGCGGCTACTATTTTCAAGATTACGAATCATAATCGCCGGCGGCTTCGGGCTGATAAATCACTTCCAGGACCTTCAGCTTTCTTAATCCTGCCGGGACTTTCCATTCAATGACATCTCCGACTCGATATCCGATTAATGCGGTTCCGATTGGCGCCAGAATTGATATTTTGTTCTGGTCAGGGTCGGCATCTCCAGGAAAGACTAACCAGTAAATCATTTCCTCCTGAGTATCTAAATCTTTCAGACGAACTTTGGAATTCATTGTAATTACATCTTTAGGGATTTGCTTCGATTTGACCAGCTTAGCCCGCTTTAACTCTCCTTCTAATCTCTCCAGAGATATTTCGAGTTCACTACCAGACGCTCTGGTTTCTCTTATTAAATCTTTTAATCGTTTCTTATCCGTATCAGTAATATAAATTATTTTTTCTTTCATAGTGTTTCAAGAAAGGGCTTTGGGTATTCGACAATTCCCTTTAGATTCTCCAATCCATTTTCTACTAGCTCCAGCGCCATAAATGCGTTATCGGGAACATCAAAAGGGGTTTTAATATTAAACGTGCTCGCCTTGGTAAATCCAAATCTGGGATAATACTCGGGATACCCTATAACAATAACCGAAGGATATCCTTTTTCTCTGGCACGTTTTAGTCCTTCTGTAACAAGTTTACTGCCAATACCCTTTCTTTGATAATTGGGGTGAACAGACATAGGAGCAAGTGAAAGGGTTACGTGCTCTATTTCCCCGTCCTTTATTTTTACAGGATAAAAAAGAATATGTCCAACTATTTTGCCTTCCAGTTCAGCAACCAAAGATAATTCTGAGATAAAATCTTTGGTCTTTCTCAGCTCTTCTATAAGAAGGGCTTCATTTTTTTGTTTGAACGCCAGATTATTTATTTCTCCGATATTGACGTAATCTTTCTCATTTTCTATTCTAACTGTTATGTCCATTCTTTCGTTTATCTATCGGGACTTAAAGTATTTTATGAAGTTTTTATGAAATCGTCAAGTTTTTATTATAGCTTTTTGTTAACGCTATTACTACTCCGCTCAGGCCCAGGAGGCCGACCAGATTGGGTAGCGCCATAAATCCATTGGCTATGTCTGCTAAGTTCCAGATAAGTTCCAGTTTGACTACTGCGCCCAGGGGTATCAAAAGGCAATAAACCCATTTGTAAGGCATTATGGCATTTTTGCCGAAGATATAGTATATGGATCTATCGCCATAATATGACCAGGCGATGACAGTAGATAGAGCAAAGAATACCAGGCCAAAGGCGACAACAAAGCCACCCATTGCGGGCATTGAGGTTCTAAATGCGCTGGCGGTTAAGGTAGCGCCGTTTAAACCGCTGGACCAGGCTCCGGGAACAACTATGACCAGCGCGGTCAGGGTGCATATTACCAGAGTATCTATGAATGGCCCGAGCATTGCCACTAACCCTTCTCTGACCGGCTCGTCTTCTTTGGCTGCAGCGTGGACGATAGGGGCGCTGCCCAAGCCCGCTTCATTGGAAAATAGCCCGCGGGCGATGCCCATCCTCATTGTATAGAGAACCACAGAGCCAGCGAAGCCCCCGGTTGCTG
>CAYGBL010000063.1:0-3714 GCA_964348135.1 uncultured Actinomycetota bacterium | reverse complement strand
TCTAAAGTAGCGGTATAAATCCCAAAAACTTCCCTGTCGGACGCCTTGCTAGTAATGTTGTTTTTTTTATAAGAACCGCTCGCTGCCGCTTCTGGAGTTGGATACTTTTTGGCGAAAGCAGTAATCTTCTTTGTTGAAAATATAATCCTTGCGTCTTTACCTGAACCTTCGCCCGGGAAAAAGGCCGGCATTTGGTAATCATACCCTTCAGGAAGAGGAATTTCTTTTCTTCCTGTTCCGTCCGGCTTGATTGTATGTAATACGCTTTTAGCTCTTTTATTTTTTACGTCTCGGGACGCATGCCAGAAGACTAACAACTTACCGTCACTTGACCATTCAGGCATAACATCTATCCATAGTAACCGAGGCTCTTGGTGAGAGCCTTGGGATAGATCGATCTCTTCTTTTGTCTGCATATCCATCATCATAAAATGGTAATGTGCTCCTTCAGGGTTTATCTTATGGCTGTAAACTACTTTTGAACCATCGGGAGAAATCTTTGGGTCGTTATCATATAAAAGAGGGTCGCGGGCAGTAAGCTGCTCTAACATGCTTCCGTCAAGCCGCATTCGCCATATACCCTGGGTGTTGTTTCTGTGATCAACTGCGGGAAAGACAAGCCAATCACCGGACCACTGAGGGTCAACTACCGGGTTAAGGTATTCAGGAGTAGGAATCACAGTATCACTTTTAATCTCCATATTTTCATCAAAAATAAGGTGGCTAGCACGAGATTTCCTACTATCACCATGTGTGTATACAAGTCCTTTTCCATCAGGAGTCCAGTAACTGTTAACAGCAACGGCGAATTTACGTGCGGGCACAACTACTCTCAAGTCAGTTCCATCTATACGCATAATTAAAACCTCTGTTCCTAGATATTGTTCGCCTTTACGTTCGTAGTTATTCGGGTCTCCAGTAGCGCAGCCGTCTTTTCCTATTATGGTATGACGGCTGAAAGTAACCCACTTACCATCGGGAGAAACCCGGGCATGGGACATCTGCTGCCAGGAATTGGTAATCAGCGGCTTCATATTTTTGCCGTCTAAAGTAGCAGTGTATATACCAAATGTTTCGCTATCAGGGTTATTCTCGTAAACAGCTTTCTTGAAATAACCACTAATTAAAACTACCGAGGCTGTCGCTACAATTATCAGTATTATGACAAAAATACGGTTTTTATTCATTATAACTTAATATATTTTTTGAGTTATCAAGTTTTTTCATTTCAAACCGTGGCTGAAAGTGACCGATTTTCTAATTGACGGAGAGAGGAGGATTCGAACCTCCGATCCCGAAAATCGGGATAGCGGTTTTCGAGACCGCCCCGTTCAACCACTCCGGCATCTCTCCATAGCACTATCTGCCTTTAAAAAATTCGAAATGACTTTTAACTTCTGGATGGGCTTTTAAATAATAAGTCTCACATACTCTAAAAGGTACAAAGAGTATGATTCCCAGCATAATCCCGATTGCCAACCTCCCTATCTCCCAGCGCGTAATCATAAGATAGATGATATAGAGAGCCGTCAGAACCATTATCGAGTGGCTTATCTGGGCAGGCATCGTCCGGGAAGACCAATGAAAAATAAAAAATCCCCCTGCTCCATAGAATAAGAGGAAAGGGATGGAAATATTCATTAATATCTTCTTCCCGAAAATCAGAGCAAATACTACAAACAGCTGGATGAGAGAATAAACGTCGGTTATAATCCAGGAAACGAAACTGTATTTAAGAAAATAGATAAATATAAATCCCGCCCATCCAACACATATCGCATTTGCAAAAATTAAGAAAATCCTCACGCCCGATCCCTATAAATTTAAAGGGCTCAGAGGGAATCGAACCCTCACACCAGGGTCCGCAACCCTGTGCTCTCTCCGTTGAGCTATGAGCCCGTAACTTTAGTCCCGATTCGTCGGGATAGCTACCACATTTGAAAGATAGTGTATGAGGCATCCGACGAACACACTATCTTTCATTTAACATCTCTTCTATTTTATCTAAAAGAACTTTCTTTGCGAACGGTTTATTCACGAAATAGCTCGGGCCTTCTGGCTTTAAGGTCTCGTATAACTCTCTATCTTTAACTAAGCCGGAATTGAAGATTACTGGCAGATTGAGAAATTCCGGCTTTTCTCTTAACCTTTTGATACTCTTATAGCCGCTCTGACCGGGCATAATCACATCACAGATAATTAAGTCTGGTTTCTCTTTTTTCACTTTTTCTATCAAATCTAGCCCGTCCTTAGCCAGGACTACTCGATATCTATTTTCCAGTAAAGTTTTCAGGAACTCTCTCACATCTTCTTCATCATCTGCTACAACAATCTTTTTCATTATCTCTGTAGCCTTCTCTTTTCTTTTGATAGGAACTACCTTTGCAGTCTGACCGCCTGGAGCAGCTACTCTGGCTTCCTTTCTTTTATGGGGAATCTTTCCTAATGCTTTCTCCACTGCCGTTAAAAACTGTTCCCGGGAGAAAGGTTTGGGAAGATACTCTACAACATTCAATTCCTTCATCTGCAGGTCGAACCCGGCTATTGTGGCTATGATTATGGGAATGTTTCTGGTAGCCGTATCTTTCTGGATTCCTTTTATCATCTCATAACCGCTCACCTTGGGCAAAACGTAATCCATCACAATTAAATCAGGCTTCTCCGACCGGGCGAGTTCCAGCCCCGACTCACCGTCTCTGGCTTCAATAAATTCGACATTGAATCTTCTCAAATGGACCTTCACCAAAAACCTTGCATCAATATCACTATCTACAACAAGCACTTTCTTAGACATCTTTTTAACCTTTAAAGGACACTTACTAAAATAATTGTTATTATACCTATTGTAATCACAATCCCCGTTCCACCCCAGAAACTTTTCTTCTTCGGAGGTACTGCTTCTACCTTTCTCTTTACTATAGCTACATTGCCTT
Source organism: uncultured Actinomycetota bacterium (assembly GCA_964348135.1). GTDB lineage: Bacteria > Actinomycetota > Aquicultoria > JACQXZ01 > CAYGBL01 > CAYGBL01. The sequence continues at coordinate 781 of CAYGBL010000063.1, read as the reverse complement.
TTTCGTCCTCAGATTGAACAGTGATTATATTTTTTCCCATAGCCAAATATACTACAGTGAAAAATTTCCCCTCCCGGTCAACGTATATGCGTTTATCATTCACTCTGACTGTGCAACCTTCTTCTGTCCTGCCTTTCACTTTAATGAACTCATCCGGGATTTTTTCTTCTTCTCGGGGTGAAGTGACCTCTAACTTGGGAGGAGTGGTAACCACTGTAAAACTTCTGACTGGAGAATATTCGCTCTCGAACTCGTCTTCATAAACGTAAGAGACCCTCCAGAAATATTCACCATCGGGAAGTCTACTTCTGCGGTACTCTTCGATACTTTGCAATCTCTTATCTTCGAGGATATTCATAAATTTGGGGTCAGAAGCGACTTGAAGATGGAGATACTTTATCCCCAGTCTCCTCTTCTTTTCAGAGAAACCCATGCCGGTAAGAGTCTCCTCCAAACTAATCTCTTCTTCTGGCAACTCCTGTTCACCTAACTCAGGAGCTCCTGGTTTCTTTGCCAGCTCCTCCTTAGCCTCACCGAGCTCAGGTGGGGGCGGCAGAGCAATAGGTTTTTCTGGAGCGTAATCTAATTTCGCCTGGGACATAAATCCTTCTGGAATTGTCACTCTCTCTCCCTGGGCTATGAGGTCCACTTTTCCCTTGTAAACAGATACCAGGGTCGTCTTGTCTTTCTTTATCTTTGTCTTGAAGTCGGGTTTGACAAGCGTAGGTGAGATATGGGGCTCAACTACTGCAGAAGCAGTTAGTACCTTTGCCTCTGATGC
>CAYGBL010000062.1:0-3947 GCA_964348135.1 uncultured Actinomycetota bacterium | reverse complement strand
CAAAACCATTGCAGGATTCAAAAAAGAAATATAATTCCAATACATATCTAGTTCATAATGTCGCAGATGCAGCTCACTTTTCCAGAGTTTATTATGAGAAGCTGCCAATACCTGAGGATGTGAAGAAAATAAGAAAGCCAATAGTGGGATTTATTGGAGCGCTTGATGAGTATAAGGTTGATTTTGGGCTGCTTTCGTTTATGGCGTCAAGTCGCCCTGAGTGGTCAATAGTGCTGATAGGTCCTGTTGCTGAGGGGGATCGATCTACTTCTATCAAAAATATCCTGGTTAAAGAGAATGTGTATTATTTAGGTATAAAATCGTATGAAGAGCTGCCAAATTATTTAAAAGCTTTCGATATATGCATAATTCCATATAAGCTAAACGAATATACGCATTTTAGTTTTCCGCTTAAAGTATTTGAATTCTTGGCAGCAGGAAAACCTGTGGTTACTACTAATTTACCCTCCCTTGTGGAACTGCGGGATATTCTGAAGATCGCTAATCGTTCTCAAAAATTTATAGAGCAGGTCGAAGAAGCTCTACGTGAAGGTAACGCACAGGCAGAAAAGAGAATAGAAATTGCAGGGAAGAATACCTGGGACAGCAGGATTGAGCAACTTTTATCTGTTATTACAAATATTATGAAGCAACACTAAATCTCCCCTTTTGTGGATAGGCGCCGATTTTGTCGGTGTTATTTATCCGTAGTTTAAACCCCTGTTTATCCATGTTGGGTCTAACAGGTCTGTTGTAAACTATAAATAGGATAAGGTGGGTACATGAACGCAGCAGACATAAAAGGCGAAAATAATCCTCAAATAGTTTCAACGGATACTTTGATCCTATTTCTTCTGACCGTAGCCGGTTTCATAAAATGGGATTTGCTGGCTAATCCTCTTGCACCACCCGGCTCTATTCTAGCGAAAGTTCCCCAACCGTTCGTCCCTCTGGTAAGATTATTCCTACCAGCGGAAGGAGCAGCTCTTTTTTCACCTTATCGTTGGATGTTGGTTTCACTGGCGGTTTTATCTCTTTTAATTTATCTGGTTTTAGATGTTATAAAGAATTTAGAGGGTGGTGAGGCCAAACTTAGCTTTAGTACAAAATTTGAGAATTTCGTTTACTGGGCTAAATTTGTGATAATAATCTTTATAACAATGGTAATTGTTCTTCTGCCGGCTCTTCAGCAGATTTCCAGGCGCCATTCCAGCGGACGTCTTTGGGAATTTTCCAATGACAATGTTATTCAAACTGAAGAGGCAATTAAGTTTGTTCTTGCTGGCAAAAATCCTTACAGCGAGAATTATCTGCACACTCCCATGGTCAAGTTTCAGCAGAACGTTAAGAATCCAGCTCTTTATCACTTTGTGTATATGCCCTCGGATATTTTGTTTTCTATTCCTTTCTACCTCCTTTCTCGAAAGTTAATAGGTTGGTATGACCAGAGATTTATTTATTTGTCTTTATTCATATTTCTTCTTTGGCTGGTGTCTCGTTTTGCTCAAAAGAAAGAAAAGAAGCTGACTTTGATTACAATATTTGCGCTGAATCCATTTATGGCTCCTTTTGTAGTAGAGGGAAGAAATGATGTATTTACGCTTTTTTGGATTGTTCTCTCCATCTATTTCTTACTTCAAAGAAGAAATAGCTTATCAGTAGCTGCTTTAGCAATCGCCGTTACCCATAAACTCTTTGCTGTAATTTTGCTTCCTTTCTATTGGCTTTACTTATTACAACCGAGGAGTTATTCGTGGTCTGATGTATCCCAGAGTCTATGGAAAGAGAAGGGAAGGGTGGGAATTTTCATTTTAGTAAGTGGAGCGATATTATTACCGTTTATAATTTGGGATTTCAGATCCTTTTTTGATGATATCTGGCTCTATGGGGCAGGAAGGACTTTTATGAGTATGTCTATAGAAGGACCGACAACGTTTGGTGTGGGGACTTTGATTCTATATACAGGTGCAGTTAAATCAATACATGACTATTTCCCTTTTTGGATCTTACAGCTAGTTTCAGGGTTGCCTCTGCTGGTCTATTTTCTGCTCAAACAGGCTAGAACAAAAAGTGTAGGAATCTTGATCTTGGGGTATACTGTGGTTCTTTTTGCAGTTCTCTTCTTCTCACGGTTTTTCCATGATAACTATTTAGGTCTCATAGTGGCTCTCTTGGCCTGGGTTTCTCTAGGAGATTTTAGCTTGCTGCAAACTCGAGGTGAAAAGGCATGAGGATTGCCGTAGATGCCCGCAGCCTGGAGGAGGAAATCAGGACAGGTGTAGCCAGATATCTGAGTAATATTCTAAGAGAATTAGCACTTCTAGAAACTGAAGATGATTTTTTGCTTCTCTTTCAAAACAAGGTAGCTGATGATGCCATACTATCGCAGAAATGTTTTCACAAGCGTCTCGTGAAAGTCCCTTTTCCTCCACGAAAGAAAGTACCATGGGAGCAGATTTGGCTGCCCAGGTATTTGCAGAGAATCGATGTTGATCTTCTCTTTTCACCCTCTTACTCCGCTCCCATTTTTTCTCCCGTTGAGACAGTAGTCACTGTTCATGATATTACCTATGAAGTTAATCCTAAGTGGTTCCATCCCAAGGAACGCATTAAGATGAGGACTCTTACCAGGGTTGCTGCCAAAAGAGCAGATCATATTATTGCTGTCTCAGAGTCAACCAAAAGGGACTTAGTTGATTATTACAAAATATCTTCAGATAAGATTTCTGTAATCTATGAAGCAAGTAATGAAAAATTCAAACCTGCTGTTGTTGAAAGGAATAGGATAGTGAATAAATATAAACTCAATAACAATTTCTTCCTATACGTAGGCTCCTTCTTTGCCCGCCGAAATATTCCCGTTCTTATTGAGGCTTTCCAATATGTGAGAGAAGAGGTTCCTGATGTTGAGCTTCTACTTATAGGGCAGGACCGTTCCTACCCGCCGCTTAAACTTAACCAGCTTCTTACTGGTAAGGGATTGAATGAGAAGGTGAAATGGATAGAGTATGTGTCTGAAGCTGACTTAGTTACTCTTTACAACCTAGCCTCTGCGTTTGTCTATCCTTCTTCCTATGAAGGTTTTGGCTTGCCGGTTTTGGAAGCAATGTCCTGCGGTACACCAGTCATAACTGGTGATCGTTCTTCGCTTCCCGAAGTGGTAGGAAAGAGTGGACTCCTTGTTGAGCCTACAGATGCGCGTGCTTTTGCAGCAGCTATGATTGGAATTTTGAAGAATGAAGAACTGCGGAGAAATTTATCGGAAAAAGGAATGGAAAGAGCAAAGAAATTCTCCTGGCGTAGAGCGGCTGAAGAAACCCTTGAGGTGTTTAAGAGGGTGGCAGAGAGTGGAGAGCGTTGAGCGGCGAGCTGAGAGTATAGAGGGTTGAGCAAAGAGTCAAGAGTTAAGGGAAAGGAAAATATCAAAAGTGAAATATCAAAAATCAAAAATACATATCAAAAATGCAAAAATTACTGAAGGCTATAGGCTGAGAGCTAACCCATGAGCCTTTAGTAGTAAGCCAATTTTATATATCTGGTTTGATATTTGATGTTTAACTTTTAATTTTTGATTTTGAAGCGTGAGCGGTGAATAGTCAACGGTGAATAAAATGAAGCTTTCCATCATAATCGTAAACTTTAATACTAAAGAATTACTATCACGCTGTCTAAATTCGATATTCTCTCATCCCTGTAGCGAGCCGTTTGAAGTATTAGTGGTTGATAATGCTTCTTCCGATGGAAGCTCTGAGATGATTAAACAAACTTATCCTCAGGTAAAACTTATTTCCAACCAAGAAAATGTTGGATTTGCACGTGCCAATAATCGGGGTCTTAGAGAGGCAAAGGGTATTTATATTCTTTTGTTAAACAGCGACACAGAGGTTCAGGAAGGTTCACTGCAGGGTTTGGTGAATTTTATGGATTATCATCCCAAAGCAGGTGCG
>CAYGBL010000061.1:0-4168 GCA_964348135.1 uncultured Actinomycetota bacterium | reverse complement strand
TCAACCACTGGGTCTATGTGGCCGGGCAAGATCCACTTTATGGACAGTCCGCTAAATATTACTGGGGAACAATCAATTTGAAGGGTGGCGCTATCATTCCGCTGTTCCTGGATTGCTGGTTCTTTTGCGGTGGACCGGAGAATGACGATACACCCCCCAGCTATGACGGCGAACGGTTCGCGCCTCACGTAGAATCCATGAACCGCTTTTGTATTAACAGGCACCAGCAGGGCATAAATGGCATCTTTTTGGACTATTCGGCAAGGAAGGTTTGGTTGAAGGAATTGTGGCACGTCAAATGGGGCAGGAACTTTGATATAAATGCCCCCTCACCTCACTGGGAAACCGAAGCGCCCTGGATGGCACAGTTCAAGGAGCATTGAAAGGAATCGCTCTTCGTAGACGTATTGGAGTGATGGTAAGAAAGACGACCGGCTTCCCGGAAGAGATTTTAGCTTACGGTAGAATGTATCTTTAGAATAATATTTTGAAAAAAATTAAATATTTTTGCTATATGCAACCAATGGAAATATAATTTAACTATAAAATTGAAATGATTGCGTAGTGAAGCGTTGAAAAACAGAGTCAACGTGGACTAATTTTTGCACCCGCGCCTTTCATTAATCATCATTTCTCTTATTCTGTTAGCCTTTGTTAAAAAGGTGGCTCGCAAATAGAGAAGATATACTTGCCTTGAAAATTGGCAATAAGGAAAGCAACTATGTCCTCCTACATTATGTCCGGGGCCGTTGTGCTTGTAGTGAAGTGGATTTCTTGCCTCCTCTTCATATTGCTTTGTCGCACCATGAGATTTCGTCAACCAAGTTCTCTATACCCTTTCAAGGAAGAAGTAGTAAGGGCAGTAATCAATATCTTGTCGAATATCACCGCTGTATATGCTCTTGTTGTCCTTTACGATAAGCTGCAACTTCAACTGGCTATTGCAATGTTGGTCATTCCATTGCTTGCCGGCTTGCTTTGGGGCTATTACAATCTACGAAGAGCCAGACAAGGTATTGCGCCAAGTAGGCAAGCTGGAACGGTCCTCGATCGATTCAAAGAGCAATTGGAGAACGAATATGGCCGGGCAATAGCGGAAACTGTCGCTGGAGAGGAATCAAAGAGAAGATATCTCGTTCGTAGCGAATACACGTATTCAGCAGGAAATGTATTTGGGACAATACTAGGAGCCCTTCTATTTCTTCGCAACGCGCCTTTTTTCTAAATGATGCGACCAGATAATGTTGATGACCCCCCATCCGGGTGCGGGAGCAGTTACACCTTTGGTCTGAAGTTGTCACAGGGGACAAATTGCTTTAGGATTCTTGTATGTTTTTGGGGAAAATCTGCTCTATATGTTCACCCTTTTCTGCTTACCCATACAAGCGAATGTGCCGGTGCAAATTTAAGAAAAGTTCAACTTTTAGTCCAAGTCTCCCATTTTTCGTATATAATTCTTAATATAAATGCCGATATAAATTTTAGGTAATTAGCTATTTTAATATTGAAAGCCTGAGTAAAGATAAGGCTGGTTCAAGCGAATTTAAAAAAATAGTTAGATATGAAGAATTATGCATTGTAACATCTCACTTATAGTCAGAGGAATTTTGATATCTATTGACCAATCAGATAAGTGACCTAATTACAACGTTCTCCTCCTACTAATTTTGATATATCGCAAGAAACCTCCGTAGAGCCCACCTCTACTCATGAAGTGTTTTTAAATATGGAAGCAGTGATATGAAGATTCTTCTCATTAATCCGGAAATACCACTTACTTTCTGGAGTTTCAAAAATGCGTTGAAGTTCATCTCGAAAAAGGCCATTTTGCCACCTTTGGGATTATTGACGGTTGCTGCAATGCTGCCAAGAAATTGGGAAACAAAGTTAATCGATATGTCAACAACGAAATTGCGGGATAGAGACATTCGATGGGCTGATTATGTATTCGTTACAGCTATGCTCATCCAGCGAAAATCTGCGGACCAAGTTATTGAGCGATGCAGGAAAATTGGAGCAAAAGTAGTGGCAGGTGGCCATCTTTTTACCACTCTTCCCGAAAAATATTTGCATGTAGATCACCTGGTGCTCAAAGAAGCCGAATTGACTCTGCCGCTGTTCATAAGAGACCTGCAAAAAGGTTGTCCCAGGGAATTGTACACCACGCACGAGAAAGCCGATTTGCATGAGACTCCGATACCGCTTTGGAATCTTATCGATATGAAGAAATACGCATTGATGAGCATTCAGTATTCGCGGGGGTGCCCTTTCGATTGCGATTTCTGCGATGTTACCAGGCTTTTCGGACACAGGATGCGTACGAAGACTGCAGATCAAGTGTTAGATGAATTAGAGAGGCTATACTCTCTTGGTTGGAAAGACGGAGTGTTCTTTGTGGACGATAACTTTATTGGAAATAAGGCCCATCTAAAAACCGAATTACTTCCTGCTGTCATAGGCTGGATGCAAAGGAGGCGATACCCGTTTTCGTTTAATACGCAGGCATCCATCAATATCGCAGATGACGAAGAATTGATGGAGCTGATGGTTAATGCCAGCTTTGATTGTGTATTCATAGGGATCGAAACTCCCAATCAAGACAGCCTAACCGAGTGTAATAAAGTCCAGAATAAAGGCCGTGACTTAGTTGCTTGTGTCAAAAAGATCCAGAGATCTGGCATGGAGGTTCAGGGTGGATTTATTCTCGGTTTTGATAGTGACAGGACTTCAGTTTTCGATAGTCTGATTCATTTTATTCAACAAAGCGGAGTAGTGACTGCTATGGTTGGACTGCTGAATGCTCCCAGGGGAACGAAACTCTATCTCAGACTCATGACTGAGAACAGACTTTCGAAAGACGCCACAGGTGATAACACAGATTTCTCAATGAACTTTATTCCAAAGATGAAGATTGAGGAGCTTCTCAAAGGGTATAGAAAAGTTGTATCCACGATTTATTCACCGAGTAACTATTATGAACGGATCATGACATTTCTGAGAGAGTATAATCCTGGGAGAAATAACAAGATTGAACTTCGCTTTTATGATATCAAGGCATTTTTGAAATCGATATGGCATCTTGGAATAATGGGTGAAGGCCGCCTCTACTATTGGAAACTGATCTTCTGGTCACTCAGAAGACCGAGGTATTTTCATCTGGCTGTTACACTCGCCATCTATGGATTCCATTTTCGTACGATGTTTGAAGGCTATAGCCAGGCATAAAGGCAGATTTTCGTCCTCTTTCGAGGTCAAGGTGATGGTGTGGGGAGGAAAGCCGATTTCCTATGAAGAGTTCTTGAGGTCAGGGTAAGCCGTAGCTTTGCAGAAGTTGTTTATTGTAATGGTAGATTCCTAGTTTTCTTGGAGTCTGTTCATCTAACTTTGTATTAAAAAATGGCCGTGCACTTTTCTTCGAATCGATATTGCTGAGTTTGCTGTCACAGCCAACTCGAGCCGGGTTTATCCACAGCACAACAAACTAACGCTTATGGCTGCTCCGTTCCCGGCCTGACCAGGTTCACGCCGTTTGTTTGCATGGGACCCGACTGTCAACATCGCTTATGGCAGTAGGGACTCAACTCAATTAATCCTCGGAAAAGAATTCAGCCTCGCTATAGCGGATTGCGAGTACAGGGTACCGCTAACACCCCGCTTAGCACGGCCATTTTTACTCCAACCTCTGTAACCAATTCTCTGCCGCCATTGCAAAATCCAGCGGATTCATCATTATATTAATCGATTTGGCTCGGTTAAGCAATTTTTTTATGGTTTTTACCTGACTGTCATCTAAAGCAATTTGTGGCATAAAGTATCGGCTCAAATGTTGCCATTTTTTCTATGGGAACAGTTCCCCATGTCGTATTTAGGTGCCCGAGCATTCTACTGTTGCTCAAACTTCGGGAATAATCAACCATTGCTTTTGTAGCTTCTAATTTGCGCCAACCAGCCGGCCACACCTGAAAGCCCTTTTCCAGAAACATGGGTATCGATTCGTAGGTATCACGAGACTCGTAGTGCCAGTCGCAGATTATTATATCCTTGGGAATCAGGTCAATCGCTTCAGCGGTGTCGTTAGCACTGGCTTCCCACTTGCCGTAATCTATTTTGCCAGCATCGATCAAACGGTCGCCCCACATGAGCATTTCAAGCTTATGTTTTTTAACCA
>CAYGBL010000060.1:0-4190 GCA_964348135.1 uncultured Actinomycetota bacterium | reverse complement strand
AAACATGCATCTGCATTAGCTTTGTTAAAAAGTCAGCAGGCTGACCGAGAATAAGGATTTTTATCGCTCAAACGAATGAAGCTAATCAAGAACTGAGAACTGATGTATTTAAGGCCAGAATTTATCTTCCCGACAAGCCTGCATTGACCTATATCTATATCTGCACATACTCGCTTTTGTTAATAGATAAAACAAATAAGTTTATTTGCTAACCGAAAGATTCCTCTCTGCAGCTGATAGATTAGCTGCAATAGAAACCGATTAAGATAGGCTTTGAGAAAAATCTATTAGTTTATGCAGTTTTTCTAATGCTTTGCCTTTGTCTATGGACATCTGAGCTTCTACAATTCCTTCTCGTATATCCTTAACTACTTCAGATGCCAGTAAAGCTGCTGCAGCGTTCAGGATTACTATATCTCTTCTAGGGCTCTTTTCTCCCTCGAGTATGGATCGTAAAATGGAGGCATTTTCAGATGTTGAACCACCCCTAAAATCATCCAGCTTTGCCGGTGGAATGTCCAGCTCTTGCGGATCCAGATAGTAATTCTTTGTTTTTCCACCCGACATCTCTGAAACCTTGTTTTTTCCCGTTGTCGATAATTCATCAAGTCTATCAGCTCCGTGAACCACGAGGGCGTGTTTTATTCCCAAGTTACCGAGTGCTTCGGCCATTATTTCGGTGAGGCGCGGATCGTAAACTCCGAGAATTTGATAGCTGGCATAGGCAGGATTAGTCAGCGGCCCAAGAATATTGAAAACGGTACGGATTGCTATCTCCTTGCGGGGCCCTATTGCATACTTCATTGCTTTATGAAGAACCGGTGCAAAGAGAAAGCCAATGCCGATTTCGTCAATACATTTTCCCACATTCTCAGGAGTAAGATCAATCGTCACACCCAAAGCCTCTAGAACATCTGCGCTGCCGCTCTTACTGGAAACAGAACGGTTTCCATGCTTTGCAACTTTTACTCCAGCTCCGGCTGCGACCAAAGCGGCCGCGGTAGAGATATTAAAAGTATGGCAGCCGTCGCCTCCAGTACCGCAGGTATCAAGCAGGCTTTCCTGCTTGGTTTGAACTCTCTCCGCATGGTCGCGCATAACCTTAGCAAAACCAAAGATCTCTTCTGCAGTCTCACCCTTCATACGTAAAGCCGTTATTAGCGAAGCAATCTGAGCATCAGTGGCCTGGCCCTCCATTATCTCTTCCATAACCTGAGTAGACTCTTCAGAGTTAAGATTCACACCTTCTATTACTTTCTTTATAGCTTCAACTATCATTCTTGCCTCCTTAGATTCGTTATTAGTTCACGGTTCACAGTTCACCGATTGAAAAAACTTTCACTGTGAACGGTAAACGGGCAACGGTTAACAAATTTTCTCAAGATAGTTTGAGAAAATTTCTAAGTATTTTCTTCCCTTCGGATGTTAATATTGACTCAGGATGAAACTGCACACCCTCAACGACTAATTCCTTATGTCTTATTCCCATAATTATGTCATCATCAGTGGTTGCCGAAATCTCAAAAATGTCCGGGAGTGATTCTCTCTCTACCACCAGGGAATGGTACCTCGTAGCCACAAAAGGATTTTCCACCCTGCTAAAAATTGTTTTTCCGTCATGATATATAAGAGAGGTTTTTCCGTGAACTGGTTTTGCTCTCACTATCTTTCCCCCAAATGCTTGACCAATGGCCTGGTGCCCTAAACAAACACCCAAAATTGGTATCTTTCCAGCAAAGTGTGAGACAACCTCCAACGAGATACCTGCTTCATTGGGAGTGCAGGGCCCCGGGGATATAACGATATGGGAGGGATTAATTTTATCAATCTCCTGAACGGTTACTTTGTCATTACGATATACAACGGGGACAGCGGAAAGCTCGCCTAGATATTGAACAAGATTATAGGTAAACGAGTCGTAGTTATCAATCATCAAAAGCAATATTTCTCACCCGTCGCAAATTCTGGTTTTTCATATTTATACCATAAAATCTCCCGTGCTGTCAGTAAGCTAAAACCCTTATATACTATGATGTTAGAATGGACTGTTCTGTTTGATGCAATATATAGAAGAAAACCCCAGCTCCCTATAAGAATAAAAACTATTAATTCTGCTAACTGTTAATATCTGCCATCACGCCACAAGGTCTCTCTGCCTGCGGCAAATAACACGAAATATTCGCTTAAGAATACCCGCGCCAATACTGTGGCATTAAAGTGGTTCAACCAGGAATCATCCTTCCAAAGGCGAATGAATTATACGGGGAAAACTGGCTATGAATTGGAGGTGTAAATAATGGAATCGCTTAAAAAACTTATAATGCAACGCTTTGAATTATTTGTTATTCTTTCCCTCCTTAGTATTGTTGCGCTCATCAACTTTGTGGTTATTAACAAAATTGCCTTTTTAAATTTCTATTATCTGCCCACTCTCGTTGCCGGGTACGTTCTGGGAAGAAAGATTGGAGTCACAACAGCTATAGCATCAATTTGTTTAATAGTACTTTCGATCATCCTTGCACCCTCGTTGTTTAAGCCTGAAGAAACCGGGCCAAATTCAATCTACTGGAATATAGCCATCTGGGCGGGGTTTTTGATAATAACAGGTTATATTGTAGGCACACTATACGAAGAAAAACAAAAAGGTATCGAAGAACTCAAAGAGGCATATGAAGGCGTCCTTGAGATCCTTTCCAAGTACATTGACTCAATTGACCGTTACACCAAAGGCCATTCAGTACGAGTTTCGGAATACTCTATGGATATTGCCATTGCCATGGAACTTCCTCGATATGAGGTAGAAAATATACGGGTTGCAGCACTGCTTCATGATGTAGGCAAGATCGAAATAAGTACAGATGTAATACATAAGGCAGCGAGTCTTACCGATGATGAAAGACTGTTGATGAGTAAACACACAGAAAAAGGTGCAAAACTTCTGCAGTCCATGGGAGGCTTACTCAAAGAAGTAGTTCCTCTTATTCTGGCACACCATAAATTTTATTCCCGGCTAGAAGCTACTGGTTTTCAAGACAATCATGAAAGTATCCCTCTGGGTGCACGGATTATCGCAGTTGCAGATGCCTACGATGCCATGACTACTGACAGGCCGTACCGCACCGGCAAACCACCCTGGCAGGCTATTGAAGAAATAGAGAAAAGCTCGGGTACTCAGTTTGATCCCAAGATAGTAGAAGCTTTCCGGAGAGTGATAGCAAATAAGATTGAAGAAGAGCAGTTTGTAGGGTAGTAAGAAAAAGAAGAGTACGTATATCAATAAAAATTAAATGTCCCTAATAGAATCAGAAATATAATTTAAATTTAGTACTCTCTCCTTTACCTAAAAAATGCTGAAAATATTTATGGACAATACTTGTAGAAATAGCTCCACAAAATAAATTATTTAGTGGATAATTAACTTTTTATCACAAACTTTGTCCAAAATTTATACCCGCTGTCACCAAATCTAAGATGTTCACCTGATTGTCACCATTTAGATCCGCGTCAGCGTTCCAATTTGGCGATGTTGGTATTGACCCAAAGGCTTGCCCAATAATAACCAGATCTAAAATATTTACAGTACCGTCACCATTAATGTCTCCTTCAAGAATGCTGAACTGCCAGTTCGCTTCGGCATAGTTTCCAGCATTATCATTTACCGTGACCTTAACCGCGTGCAATCCTTCAGAAAGGTTCACAGACGGTATATAACTTATGGATTCTGCGGTTACGGAAGCCTCAGAGGTCTTATCTGCACCATCAAGATAGATTGCTGCGGTTGCTGAATCTATTCCGGAACCGCTATCGGAATAAGCGGCACTTATAATAGGTTTAAGCTTCCCTACGATAGAACTGTCGGGTGGTTGCAGGCTGGTAATGCCAGGCGCAGTCGTATCTGCAGTGGAGAGGGCAGCATAGGCATTTATCCGACCATACCCGTAGAAATCATCGCGTCCGGGAGACCCGAGATCATCAGCAGAAGTCCCAATAAGCTGTTCCACTTGATCAGGAGTTAAGCCTGGCTGTTGAGAGAATATAAGCGCTGCCAGTCCAGCTACGTGAGGGGTAGCCATAGATGTCCCGCTCATATTGCTATAATCCTGGCTATAGCCGAGATCGTTAAGCTCCACGTGATAAGTAGGCATAGTTGAGTACACATCCACGCCAGGAGCAGCAACATCGACACTGCT
>CAYGBL010000059.1:0-4302 GCA_964348135.1 uncultured Actinomycetota bacterium | reverse complement strand
GTTGTTAATAAGGATTATTATTCAGAAACAAACATAAGAAAAGTCGATTCAATCTTGAAAAAATACAGAAAGAAAAAAACGGAACAATGAGAGAGAAGAAGACACAAAAAATAAAAGACTTAGCTAAATTAAGAGATGAGATAAAAAGGAAAAATGAGCCTAATAAGATTTATATTGTCATCTCGAATGGAACATGCGGACAGGCCCGGGGTTCTGAAAAAATAGTCCGGGCTTTTCGAAAAGAGATTGAGAGACAAAAAATTCAAGATAAAGTTAGAATAAGAGTGACGGGCTGTCACGGTTTTTGTGAAGTCGAACCTAATATCATTATTTATCCTGAAGGAATTTTCTACCAAAAACTTAAGCCAACAAATATTAAAAAGATAGTTACGCAAACAATACTAAATAATAAAATTATTGATGATTTTCTTTATACCGACCCTAATTCCAATAAAAGAATTGCTTATCAAAAAGAAATTCCTTTCTATATCAAGCAGCAACGAATTGTTTCTGGTAATAATATCTATGTTGACCCAACGAATATCGATGACTATTTGGCTATTGGAGGATATGAAGCCTTAAGCAAAGTCCTATCTGAAATAACTCCTGAAGAGGTAATTGAAATCGTTAAAGATTCAGGCTTAAGAGGAAGAGGAGGAGCAGGATTTCCTACAGGTCACAAATGGGGATTCTGCAGAAAGTCAAATGCTGATTTTAAATTCGTAATCTGCAATGCTGATGAAGGGGATCCCGGGGCTTACATGGATAGAAGCTTATTGGAGGGTAATCCACATTGTGTATTAGAGGGAATGATAATCGGAGCTTATGCTATTGGAGCCAATCAAGGATATATTTATGTGCGAGATGAATATCCTTTAGCTGTCATGCACGTCACTATCGCTATTGAACAGGCTAGAGAATATGGTCTTCTGGGGAAGAACATTCTAGGCTCTGATTTTGATTTTGATATAATCATCAGCAAGGGTGAAGGAGCGTTTGTTTGCGGCGAAGAAACTGCTTTAATAGCTTCTATTGAAGGCAGAAGAGGTGAGCCCAGACAAAGGCCGCCTTTTCCAGCTCAAAAAGGATTATGGGGAAAACCAACCAATATAAATAATATCGAGACCTGGGCCAATGTTCCGTTGATAATAAACAAAGGAGCAGAGTGGTACTCAAAAATTGGAACTAAAGGAAGCAAGGGAACAAAAATATTTTCCTTAGTTGGAAAAATAAATAATACTGGATTAGTTGAAGTCCCCATGGGGATAACCCTTCGCGAAATTATTTATGATATTGGAGGAGGTATTCCCGAAGGAAAAGAATTCAAGGCAGTTCAAACTGGAGGACCTTCAGGGGGATGTATGTCTTTGGAGCTATTAGATCTGCCAATTGATTACGAAAGTTTAGCTGAAGCTGGTTCAATGATGGGCTCTGGTGGAATGATTGTCATGGATGAGAATACATGCATGGTAGATATTGCTAAATATTTCCTCAATTTCCTCCGTGGGGAGTCTTGTGGAACATGTCTTTCCTGTCGAGAAGGAATCCAGCGCATGTGGGAAATAGTAACCGAGATTACAGAAGGACGCGGGACTATGGAACAGCTTGATTTATTAGAAGAATTAGCCCGTGTAGTGAAAGATGCATCAATGTGTGGACTTGGGCAGACTTCTAGTAACTCCGTCTTGAGCACTTTACGATATTTTAGGAATGAGTACGAAGCTCATATTAGAGAAAAATGGTGTCCTGCATTAGTTTGTAAGAAGCTAATACCCACTCCTTGTCAAGATGCTTGCCCTGCTGGTATAGACGTATCAAACTACATTGCTTTAATTGCATGGGGCAAATTCAATGAAGCAGTTGATTTGATTAGAGAAGACAATCCTTTTCCAGCAGTTTGTGGACGTGTATGTAATCACCCATGTGAGTTAAATTGCAAAATGGGCGAATTCGATAAACCTGTTGCCATCCGCTCACTGAAGCGGTTTTGTGCAGACTATGTGCTAAATAATGAGGGATATAACCTCCCATCCGTACTAAGCATGAGAGAAGAGAGTGTAGCGATTATCGGATCAGGTCCTGCAGGTTTAACAGCTGCTTACAATTTAGCACGATTAGGCTATAGAGTTACTGTATTTGAGGCACTGCCAGTAGCAGGTGGGATGTTATCTGTGGGCATCCCCGATTATCGTCTCCCAAGAGAGATAATTAAGGCTGAAATTGATGCAATTTGTTCCCTCGGAGTTGAAATTAAGACTAACACACCAATTGGTAAGAATCTAAGCATAGATAATCTCAAACAACAGGGATTTAAGGCGATATTTGTTGCAACTGGTGCTCATAAATCCCTGAAATTGGGATTACCTGGAGAAGATGGGCTGAAAGGCATTATTGATGGTGTGAATTTCTTGAAAGATGTAAATCTTGGAAACCAGAAAAAGCCAGGCGATAAGATTGTTATCGTGGGAGAGAACCACGTTGCCATAGATGTTGCTCGAGCATGCAGGCGTCTTGGTTCAAGTGAAGTAAATATAATTTATAGAAGATCAAGGGAAGAGATGCCTTTAGATGACTCAGAAATCGATCAAGCTCTGAATGAAGGTATAAAGATTCGCTACCTAACTTTGCCAACTAAGATTTTAGATAACGATGGAAATGTAGCGGGTCTGGAATGTATCCGTACCCAAGTTGGAGAAGCTGATAGTAGAGGCCGGAGAGAACTCATCCCATTAGAAGGTACCGAGTTTGTTATTGATGTAGATATAATAATACGAGCAACCGGTCAAGTACCAGATCTTACCTTTTTGGATCATAAGTTTAAGACCACGAGATGGAATCTCCTCGTAGTTGATGCTTGTACTCTTCAAACAAGTGTACCCGGCGTTTTTGCTGGCGGCGATGTAGTAACTGGGCATGCAACAGTAGTTGAAGCTATAGCAGCTGGTAAAACGGCAGCTGCATCCATTGATAGCTACCTCAGAGGTGAAAAGTTTGAAGGATACAGGAGGCCTAGATCCAGGAAGCGGATTGAACCTATTCAACTGACAAAAAAAGAGGAGGAACTAAAGCGTCCTAAAATGCCGTTACTGAGAATAGATAAGAGGTTACAAAGTTTCAAGGAAGTTGAATTAGGCTACACTGAAGAAATGGCAATCCGTGAAGCGAAAAGATGCCGAAGATGTGATTTAGAGAAATAAATGAAATTTGACCGAGTAGATAGGACTCTGGAAAAGTTCAGAATGGAAAAATCACAATTAATCTGTATATTGCAAGATATTCAGAATGAATTGAACTTCTTACCTCTGGAAGTATTAAGGTATGTTGCAGAGAAATTAGAAGTTCCGTTTAGCCTTGCGTACCATTTAGCAACTTTTTACAAAACCTTTAGCCTGAAACGGCGAGGGAGACATTTAATTAATGTGTGTCTTGGCACCGCATGTCATATAAGAGGAGGAGTAAGAATTTCTGAAAAGATCGAAAGAGACCTGAACACAAAATCTGGGTCAACAACTATGGATTCTAGATTCAGCCTGGAAGTCGTAAGGTGCATTGGGTGTTGTAGTTTAGCCCCAGTCATAAGAATTGATGGGGATACCCATGGTCGATTAACACAAGGGAAGATACCAAATATACTTAAGAAATATGAGTAAAAATAAAATAAGAACTTTGGATGATTTAGAGCTTCTCAAAGAGAAGGGATTAAGATTGATTTATTCTGACAAGCCAAAGATTAGTGTAGGTATGGCTACTTGCGGCATTTCTACTGGAGCGCGGGAAGTATTACAAACTATTTCAGAAGAAGTACAGGATCAGAAGCTGGATTTTGTCCTTGGCCAAACCGGTTGCCTTGGATTCTGCCAAAAAGAACCATTGGTAGACGTTTTAGAACCAGGAAGGCCAAAGGTAGTCTATGCTGAAATGTCTCCTGAAAAAGTGCCAGAGCTAATATCGGATGTTTCCAATCACAAAATTAAAAAGAAATGGGCACTATGCCAAATAGCAGAAAGAAACAGGCCAAGATTGGATGGGATACCGCTCTACGAAGAGGTTGGTTTCTATAAAAAACAGCAAAAGATTGCCCTGAGAAACTGTGGTTTCATAAACCCTGATAGTATTGAGGAGTATATTGCTAAAGGAGGCTACTGGGCATTACACAAAGTACTTAGTGAAATGAGACCAGAAGAAGTAATAGATATAATTACTGAATCAAGGCTTAGAGGGAGAGGAGGTGCTGGATTTCCGACCGGTAAAAAATGGGAGATTACCAGGTCATCAAAGGGAAAGATTAAATATATAATTTGT
>CAYGBL010000058.1:0-4573 GCA_964348135.1 uncultured Actinomycetota bacterium | reverse complement strand
TCCTTTAACATATCAGGGCAGGTACCCCTTGCTCAGTCAAAATCGAATTTTTACCTTTACCAACTCAGAGGGCATTAAGATTTATCCTCTGGTTCTAGCTTCTGCGGCCACCCTGCTTTCTAAAAAGGGTCATAAGGTCCTCTATAAGGATGCCATCAACGAACGCCTTTCCCAAGAACAGTTTATGAAGGAATTGATTTCCTTTCAACCTGATATGATTGTAATGGAGACTAAGGCTCCGATAATTAGCCATCACTGGAGCCTTATCAACGAATTGAAGGAACCAACATCAAACTCTACGCTCCGTGCTCTCCGCTCTCCGCTCACTGTGCTCATCGGTGACCACGTCTCTTTCTTCCCTGAAGAATCGATGGAGAAGAGCTCAGTGGATTTTGTAGTTACAGGGGGAGATTACGATATGGGTCTTACTCAGCTGGTTGATTACCTGGAGAATGAAACAGCTATGCCGGCAGGAGTCTGGTATCGGGAAAATAGTGAGATTAAAAATTCTGGAAAATATGAACTGGTACAGAATTTAGATTCGCTTCCCTTTATTGACCGGAAGCTTACCAAATGGAATATGTACGGTGAAGCTTATCTGTATAGACCTTGTGCTTATATTCTCTCTGGAAGGGGATGTGGAGGAGTTAAACGACCCGGAGTCTGTAAATTCTGTATCTGGCAGTATGCGTTATGGAACTGCAAAGCGCGTTTACGTTCTCCAGAGAATGTAGTTTCTGAAATAAAGACCTTGGTAGAGAGGTACGGTGTCAAAGAAATTTTTGATGATAATGAAGCGGGGGGAATCTGGGATAAAGAGTGGCTGCGCGGATTCTATCAAGAAATGAAAAGGAATGATCTAATTGGCAGGGTTATCATTTCTTCTAATGCCCGTGCAGATTGTCTGGATGAGGAGACCTGCAGTATTTTGAAGAACTCAGGATTCAGGCTGCTTAAGATTGGTCTGGAGTCCGGAAATAACGAGAGCCTAAAGAGGTTGGTAAAGGACGAGACGGTTGAGGAGATAATTGAAGGAGTAAAGAGGGCAAAGGATTACGGCCTTAAAGTTATGGTGACAGTAATGGTTGGCTATCCCTGGGAGACAGAGGAGGATGTAGAGCGCTCCTGCGAGGTTGCTCAGAGTCTGGCGCTTTATAGAACCCGTATCGGCGATTCACTGGAGGCAAATGTAGTTATTCCTTACCCTGGCACCCCTCTTCATCGTGACTGTCTAAAAAACGATTGGTTCGCTATACATCCTAACGATTATAGGAAGTATGGATTATCCCAACCTATCTTAAAGACTGAAATAGATGCTGTCTCCTGGTGCAAGAGGATTTGGTCTATCCATCACCATCCCAAATTTGTATTAAGGTCTTTGGTCACCTGCCGTTCGATAGATGACGTTAAGCTCGCTTTGCGAGGAGTAAGATCTTTGCTGGGCCATGAACGGGACTACAGTGAATAGAAATTAGTAATTAGAAATTAGTAACTGGGAATTAGGAGAACTCTAACTAATAATTATTTCCGAATAACGAATTTCCAAATAACTAATTCCTAATTCCGAATAACTAATAACTACTAACGAATTACTAGTTACGAATAGGTGATTCTTCGTGCACAGATTAATGCGATATTCCATGCTTATTGGGCTATTTCTTTTTGTATTTGTCATTCTTTCCATAAAATTTGATGAGTTCTTTCGCATTATAAGGGGAGTCAATATTTGGTGGGTTCTAGGGGGAGTTACTCTGATCCCGGTTGAAGCCTTTCTTAAATCATGGAAGCTTAAAATTATGGTGAATACCCATGCTCAATTTTCCTGGCGAGGCACTATTAAGACCTACTTAGTTGGTCTACCGTTTGGTGCGGTAACTCCAGGAAAGGTGGGAGATTTAGCTAAAATCTATGTAATAAAGAGAGCAACTTCCCTTAATACCATAACTGGTCTTGCAATTCTGGTAGCAGAGAGATTGATAGAGTTGATGACTCTTTTGGTTCTAGCCTTGATTGGGCTTACTTTTATACTGATGTCTTCTCAGCAGAAAATCTTTTTTCTTGGACCCATAATTCTAATTGCTGTAGTCTTAGTAGGAAGCACGGCGGTTTTGAATGCAAATATAAGTCGAAGGATTTCGCGTTCTATATATAGGTTTTTAATACCTGAACGATATAGGATGCAACTTAAGGATAGTTTTAATATTTTTTATGGCGGTATCTCTAAGTTAATGGAGAGTAAAAAAGTCATCTATCAGTCTTTCATATTGTCAACCCTCGCCTGGGTCGTAATATCAAGCCGCGCTTTTCTTTATGCACGCTCTATAAATATTCAGGTAGGCTTTCTGTACTTTCTTTTACTTATTCCAGCAGTAATTGCCGTCGAATTACTTCCCATTTCCATTATGGGTATGGGGACTCGCGAGTATGCTTTAATCGTGCTTTTTGCAGCCTTTGGAGTGGGAAAAGAGCATGCGGTATCCCTTTCCTTGATGAGTTTTTTACTGGGTCCCGTTCCCCCTACTATTATGGGGTATTTCCTAGCATTGAGAGACCATTTAAGAATTAGCCGTTTTAAAGAGCTGCCCTTGGTTGAGGAGAGTAGTTAGAATTGGAAACCAAAATAAGTGTGGTAATACCGGTTCCACCGGGAGAGCATGCAAACCTGGCTTTGGACAGTCTAAAATCTATTGATTATCCTCAGGAAAAGGTTGAAATACTGGTTGTGGAAGGAAAGCAACCATCCCGGCAAAGAAATCAGGCTGCTCAAGAAGCTAAAGGCGACATAATCTATTTTTTGGATAGTGATTCTATTGCTAACGGAAATCTCTTTCGACAAACAATAGAAGCATATAGAAATTTGCAGGTAGTTGGAGTTGGGGGACCGAGTCTTACTCCTTCAGGGGATTCTTATCTGCAGAAAGCTTTCGGATTTGTTTTAGGCTCATGGTTTGGCTGCTTTTCCACTAGGTGTCGTTTCGCTTCTATCGGAGAGATAAGAGAGGGGACAGAGCGGAGTTTTATTCTCTGCAATTTTAGTATAAAAAGAGAAATATTCATAAAGGAAGACGGGTTTAATGAAGAGCTATACCCTAATGAAGAGAACGAATTCGTAAATCGCCTGCGTGCAAAGGGTTACCGGTTGATATATCATCCCGGAGCTAAAGTTTATAAAAGCATGAGACCGTCTCTTTCAAAGTTTGCCAGGCAGATATTTTCTTACGGACGAGGAAGGATGGAGCATTCCCTGACAAGCCCCTTCATTGCTAACTTGATCTATCTGATTCCTCTGGTTTTTTGTCTTTATCTTTTTGCCTTATTTTTCTATCGTACTAATATTTTTATGGTGCCTCTTTATCTATATCTTGGATTAAATCTGGGATCTTCTGCGCTAATAAGCCTAAACAATAAAAAGAGTAGCCTTCTTTTGGTTTTGCCATTCTTATTTTTTATTGAACACCTTGCTTATGGTTTAGGCTTAATATGGGGCCTTGCCAAGAGAATTCTGAGGCTCTCAAAAGCTAATCAAGACGAGATAAAGGTAGTAAAAGTTCAGAAGTTTTGCGGTGAAAGGGAGATAAGTCAGCTGGTTTCCGGAAGGAGCACTGAGACGGATTCCCTTTTTCTAAAGGGAGATAGAAAAGATGAAATATAATCTCCCCCATCCCTTCTTTAAAAAGAGGGGAGATTTAAGATCTATTTAAAAAAGAGGGGAGATTGGGGAATTCTCTTTAGGCTCTGGCATTGGCGGGGCAGGAAGAGGAGAACATATAAAGCCGCCCTTTCCTAAAGGGAGGTTGGAGGGATTACCTTTCTAAAGGGGAACAGGAAGGAATAATGCGTTCCTAAAGGTGCATGAGAGAATTAAGGGCCAACATAAGGTTGGGAATATGAAAACCATTATAGTTGTTCCTACTTACAATGAAAAAGAAAATATCGAGATACTGGTGCCAGCTATTCTAAAGATCCGAGCATCACTCGAAGTTGTTATTGTCGATGATAATTCCCCGGATGGTACGGGTGAGATTGCAAAAAAAATGTCTGCACATAATAAGCGCATTCATGTTATTAACAGAAAAGGAAAACTGGGACTGGGAACTGCTTATATCGAGGGTTTTAAGTATGCTCTGGAACATAATTATGATTGCGTCTTTACTATGGATGCCGATCTATCACATGATCCTAAATACATCCCTGACTTTTTGGAAAAAATAAAGGATTTTGATGTTGTACTAAGCTCCAGATATATGCACGGTATAAGTGTTGTCAACTGGGATTTTCGCCGTCTCTTACTCAGTACTGGTGCTAATGCTTACTTAAGGAAAATAACAGGCTTAGGACTTAGCGATCTTACCGGTGGTTATCGCTGCTTCCGCCGTCAGGTTTTGGAGAATATAAATTTGGATGCGATTCATTCTAATGGGTATGCGTTTATTGTGGAAACTACTTACCGTGCCTGGAAGAAAGGGTTTAGAATCGGGGAAGTCCCTATAATATTCATTGACCGTAATGCAGGGACATCAAAACTCTCCAAGAAAGATATGCTGGAAGCCTTTATAATTCCCTGGAGATTACG
>CAYGBL010000057.1:0-5119 GCA_964348135.1 uncultured Actinomycetota bacterium | reverse complement strand
CAGGCCTTATAGATTTTAAATTCTCTTCTGTAAAAATCTCCCCTTTATTGATGTCTGTAACCGCGAATAAAGAACGTCTAAAAACTTTGCTTTTTTTTTCTCCTTTCGTTAATCCGTAATAAACCTTGCCTAAAGCCTTCTCTACAATTCTTATTTTTTCCACCAACTCTTTCAATTCTTTCGGCTCTATTGAAAAGAAACTATCCGGCGTCTTGATTTTTCTCGACAAAGTAAAATGTTTCTCGATTACAGCGGCGCCTAAAGCTACTGCGGCAATTGATACCTCTATACCTAAACTATGGTCGGAAAGTCCAATTGGACAATTAAACGTCTCTTTCATATGTGGGATTGTTTTTAAGTTCATATCCTCTGGTCTTGCAGGGTAATTACTCCCACATTTAAGCAAAATTATATCTTTTGTACCTGCCTTCTTAGCAGTGTCCACTGCTTCTTCTATTTCCGGAAAACTTGCCATGCCGGTAGACATTATTAGTAGCTTTTTCGTTTTTGCCACATACTCAATTAAAGCCAAGTCAACTAATTCAAATGAGGCAATCTTATGAATGGGAACGTCTATTTCTTCCAGTAAATCAACCGCAGTTTTATCAAAGGCTGTGCAAAAAAATGTAATTCCTAAATCGTCAGCAATGCTTTTTAATTTTTTGAGCCAGCTCCTGGGAGTATATGCCTTTTTATATAATTCGTATAAAGTCTGGCCTCCCCACTCTGGATGCTTGATTTGGAAATACTTGTTGTCGACATTTAGTGTCAAAGTGCCCGGCGTATATGCCTGGAACTTGACTGCATGGGCGCCGCACTCTTTCGCTTTTTTTATCAAGGCTACGGCCCGGTTAAAGTTCTGACCATGATTTGCAGAAATCTCTGCTACTACAAAGCAATGGGAGTTACTTTTCGTAAGCTTGTTTGTTGCTCTGGCCATTTTATGAATTTGTTATTTTTATAAGGCCAACTTTTTCTAATCTTTCAGCTGTTTTGGCCATCTCTAACACATGAAATTGGGCCTTATTTGAAACATCAACCAGACTGTTCTTGCCATCGCATAAATTTAACATCCACAGAACTTTGCTTGTAGAAATATCTGCTTCTTTTTGAGAACCGATAGTTGGACAAATAGCATATTTAGTTAAGAACGGTTCTCCGTGAGGCCTTCTATTTACATAATAATGATTGTGCTCTATTGCATCGATGATTCGGGTATAAATTTTATAACTCTCTTCAAGCCCTTTTGGTGTCACGTACTCTAAATTATCCAATGAAGTATGATACTCATCAAATTTTCTGTAAACGCTTCTCATCAAGGAACCTACCGGCAAATCAAAACCAGGCGAGCAGTATTGTCTTTCGTCTGAACCTGTGGGAAAGAATTCAAGAATTTCATAATCGAACTCGCTGTATCTTAAAATATGTTCAAGAATTTTATCTACTTCTTTGTCACCCGCTCTCGTTTTTTTATAGTGGAACTTGCCCTCATCTCCTACGCACGTTAAGACCAAGCCATATCTCGTATATTTCTTCAGATGTTCTGCGTTTAAACTCAGATAAGCTATTGCTCCTATAGTCTCAGGAACAAAAACAAACCTGTAAGTGAAGTATCTATCTTGCAGTCTTTTCAAATATCTAAATAAAAATGTGTTCAATACAACACCGCTTAAAGAATCATTTGCCATGCTTGGATGACATATATAACAAGATAACAAAACCTCGTCTTTTACTTTCCCGGGGAGCACAACATCCGCGAAGCTTAAACTGCCATCTTTTAATTCTGTACTTATAACTGCTCTGTATTTGCCCTTTTTGGGCAAATCCCTTAATTGGTTATAACTTATACAAAAGCCCCACGTTTTTCTATAATAAGATGTTAAATAAGGGATTGCATCTGGTAAATCTTTGCGGTAGTGTAAATAGTTTAACAATTCTTCGTAGCTGAGTTCCTTGTCAACTGGTGCGGAGTAGTTTATTATATGTAAATTGCATTCTTTAAAGTCGCAAATCTTGGACCCTTGGGGTGTTAGAATATACCCTTCCTTAACATTCCACTCTTTTGGTATTTTCCAATCGAAAACTTTTCGCCCAGTAGGAATTTCCTGAATATTAAGTTCTGGTATATACTCTTTCAATATCTTTAAAGTTTTTCTATTGCCACTTCCGGTTATGCTTCTTGGAATATAAAAGAGTCTTCGCATTAAGTCATGCATCTGTTGACCTATCCTATAATCATTATACTTTGCCCATTTAACCATTAAAAAAGGATTTCGTTGTAATTCAGTTTTCATCCTGTCAAAAGCATCTTTTGCCTTCATGACAACAAAAGTATTTCCTTCTATTACAAAAACCTGGGCAATCTTTTCATCTTCTAATATCTTACCTATAGGGTTACCCCAGGTCATTACCCCTCTGTCAAGGTCTCTTACAAATATATCGTAAGTTTTCTCGGACTCGTTACCCTGTTCGTCAATATAACCAGCCGAAAAGTCTTTGTGATAACGATAACCAACGTTCAACTGCTCCTCGACATAATGAGTGAAAGTAAAAGAAGATTGATAATCAACGTTTATCAAAAGTATTTTTCCGTCTTGCTCATGGAGAAAGCCGAAAGGACTGGCCTTGCCATAAGCATTTTTTGTGTCTGAACTGCAAACACAATCCTTGTATTTTCCCCAAATTGTGAAAGAATAGACGGGATGTTTCGTTCTTTTAAAGTCAGCTCGCTTTAAGGCTACGTTTGTTAACGCCCCGACTTTTGACCTAGTTTTTTTATAATTAAACGGCTTTCCTTTGCAGAAATCCCAATTAAACGTAGGAAGTAGTATCGTCCCTTCTTCTGTCACAATATCTATCAGAATATCTATGAGCTTATTCGCGACTTTTTGAAGGTCTTTCTTTTCGTCGGCATGCTTATGCAAAATGGGAAGGATATTCGAATGAATTAGTATAACATCCCCTTTATTTATAAAATGTTTTAGACCGCTTTCTATTGCTTCCACTATTTTTCTACCACTTAGTTAAGCCTTTCCCTTAGACCTTATCAGTAACTATATCGAGAGCCTTCGAGATTACCACAGCATAGTGAGGGTAGAGTCTGTTATAGATTTCCAGCACACTACCAGCACCTGAGACATCTACAAAGTCTTCGACAAGAACTGGGCCTTCGTCTACCTGCTCCTGCATAATATGGGCGCCTACACTGGCCTTAAATTTGCCGTCTCCAAGAGCCCTTCCTACCGGATCTGCGCCCTTGTACTTATAGAGATAAGGATGAACATTGAGTGTGTCGAACCGAGGTAGTTTCTATCATTCCCACCGCTCTGTCGAAATGCTGCGCATGGTTTGCAGAAACCTCTGCGACTACAAAAACCGGCTGTTTTTCTCTTGCTCTTACATTAAAAATGCTACTTATGCCCATCCTCAGTCGCCCTTCCATAAACTCTGGACTCACACCCCTTAATTCTCATATTCTCTAAAAACTTGAAGCCAGCTTCTTCAAAGGATTTTATGGAAGGGATATTACCATCTTTGATATAAGCCTTGACAACATCCACGTTTTTACATGTTTTCAGTAATTCTTTGATCGATTTACTTATAATAAACGGTGACAAACCCAAGCCTCGTATGTGTTTTTCTAGACTAATACTTATTTTTGCTTCCTTTTGTCCTGAAATTGTGTCGAAGCGCACTTGCCCAGCAAATTTGTCCAAACAGTCGACAATGAAAAAAACACAATTGCTGTCTCTAAGTTTCTCCCTTAGCCATTTAAGGTGATGATCCCATTCTATTTGGCCCGGTTCAAATGAACTTTTTCTTACTATGTTGTCGTTCGCCAAATTAAATATGTCCTGAGCATCTACAAAAGCAGCTTTCCTCAAGGTGAGTCGCCGCCTATAAAAGTTGGATAAAAGCTCCTTAACAATCCTGGAACTCCCAGCACCGTCAATAAGTTTGTTGCCAACCACGCGTTTATATTCTCTGAAGCTCTTACTTTTTAATAGCTCTATCTTTTGGTTTATTGTTCCTATCACCCCATTATCTTCCCACCGTCCAGCGTACTCTATATAGCCCACTTTCTTCCAGCCGAGAATACTTTTTAACTGATTATCAGCGACAGCCACAGCGACAGTTGGAACACCAATCCTTGCCAGCTCATACAGAGTCTGTCCACCGGCAGATATTGCAATATCAGATTCGAGCATAACTTTTTTCATTTCAGCAGCGCTGGGATAATATATCAGCTCGGTATTGCTGTCCTTGAGTCTTTCAATTTCTGCTGTATTTTGGAAGCTCTTTGCTATGATTACCTTTTTTAACAGCTCTGGGTAGGTATCTATCAGCAATTTTAGAACTTTGGGCGTAAAATTACGTATGTCTGCCCCGCCAAATGTTATCATTACGCTTTCGAGATTATCACGTATCGGTTTGGAAGGTACATCCCAAAATTCCTTCCTAAGAGGTGCGTACTGAGCACCCAGAAGATAAGTAACCTTTTTTCTTTTAGGATAGGCCATCTGTTCGGCAAGGATAGCTCCGTTTAGAACAAAACCTCTTGGGTAGTTAAGCCTTACATCGTCATCAAAGTAGACGGCTGTCTTTGCTATATTGGAGATTTTTTCATATAAGTCACGGTCTGCAAGATACGAATCGATAAAGACTATATCTGCATTTTTTACAGTAGCGAGGAGGGTTTCTCGTCCATTGAGCCAATTAAAAACCTTGCAATTCTTATCTCTCAGTATGTCCCGAACAGTTTGGTCACCGTTGACGATAAGCAGCGACTCTATCCCTGCTTCTTCAAAGGCCTGATATATAGACGTACATCTTGTTATATGTCCGAGACCTATATTTTCTCCCCCTTCGGTTAGGATAAGCACTTTCATTTCAGATGATTCATCAAAAGCACTTTTGCTCTGTTTAATTCCTGCAAATCTAATATTCTTACGGCTTCTTCGATTTCCGGCTGCAGTGAATCAAATGTTTTCTTATGGGCTACGTTCCTATTAATAGTTTTTAGCCAGGGCTTGCCGCGAAACAGCTTTATTATATCCTTAGTATCGAAAAACTCGTTTTCCGGATAGAGGTAGTCAAAGACCGCACATAGCAACGCGTA
>CAYGBL010000056.1:5119-5396 GCA_964348135.1 uncultured Actinomycetota bacterium | reverse complement strand
CTTCCCGCTGGATGTTTCGTAGGGAATCAGCTTCACCATTTCTCTTTCGAGCCATTTCTTTTGCTTTTTTCGGGTTGTCGCTGTAGATTTCTTTATCAAGCATCCAAGTGAGAAGGTTTGCGGGGTTGCCGGAGCCGCGTGCGGGTTTGGGAGTTGTTTCTTTCTTCTTCGCCATATCAGGTGGTGCGGGTTTGGATTTGTCGGCAGATCGATTTTTCCATGCTCTAATTATTTCTTTAATATCACCTCGTGTGTAACCGTAAATTAAAAGTGGTGC
>CAYGBL010000056.1:0-5109 GCA_964348135.1 uncultured Actinomycetota bacterium | reverse complement strand
GACTAGAGCGCCTGCAATAAGCAATTCCCACCTTATAAATATTACAAATATTGCCGTTACGCCATATATAGTGCCTAGAAAATCAGGCCAGCTTATGCCTTTTCTCACGCGGGATTTTTTGGGTGCCTGGATGCATAGTTCGATAACGCTGGGGTCAACTTCTCTCTTCAGGTGCTCCAGTATAACAGTTGCCAGCTCTCTTGTATCTTCTATCCAATTAGCAAGAATCTTGAGTGCGGCTTTTCGATATGCTGGCTCTTGGTGATTTAAGGCTTCCTTTATGTCTCGGATGGTCTTAGGTTTATTAGCTACTATCCGGCGTTCCTCAAGAGTACCTGGCAATCCAATAGTCGTGTATATACTTCCATCTGTTCCAACTGCTATATTGTAAGTTTCTCCTGGAAATTTTATCACTTCCCAACTTCCATCGGGATGGCGGATTTGTATGCGGCAATTCCCGGTATCTGCTATATAAATAGTTCCATCTGGCTGCACAACTATGCCACTGGGGGAACTAAACTCACCAGGGCCAATTCCCGATTCCCCTATTGTTTCCTGTTTTCCATCGGGTCGTACAACCTGTATACAACCAGCCCTCTTATCCGTTGCATATATGCTTCCATCTACCCCCAATGCTATATCGCTAAGAATAACGGCATCAGGCATATAAATTACCTCCCAATCCTTGCCCAGTCGTTTAATATGTATTTTATTATGAAATGTAAACATCGAAGAATGAAGACTATCAGGTACATATATGGTTCCATCCGTTCCTATGGCTATACCAGAGAGCGCGGAGGGTGCATCTGATACTACTCCTATTACTTCCCAGTTTCTATCAGGCCGCATGACTTTTATGTTTCCACCGCCGTCATCAGTCACATATACACTTCCATATGGGCCAATGGTTATTCCCTTAAGATATCTGGCATCAGGCACTTCAATTTCTTCCCATCGGCTATCCGGTCGTTTAATTCGTATCCGCCGTTCATCAACTGTGTACAGAGTCCCATCTGTCCCTACTTCTATATCACTAGGTAAAGCATAATCTACTGTCTCCCACTCAGAATTAATTAGATTATAAACGGGTGTAGTGCTTATCTTTTTTTCTATTAAATCGAGTGCAGCAGTAAGGCTATCAAGGGTTAAAGATGTCATTGTATTATTATCATCATCAAGGACATTATCAGGATAATCTTCCTTAAACTTGTCTATAAAATCTGTAAGATTAGGTTCAACCTCAGAGTCTATTGCATCAGTAATACCTAGTTGAATGAACTTACTATCAAGTTCTTGTATAATAAAGGAGGTAACCTCTTCTTTACTCTGTCCTTCATCAAATAGACAGAAGCTTGCAACAAGCACCCACTCTGCGAATGCCTGCATCAGTTTATAGGTAGGGTTGGAAGATGGGATTTTAACCAGGTGTTCTAAATCTCTTAATCCTGTATAGCCTAAATTGGAGTATTTAAACTTCTCTGTTAAGCCTCCTATGAAGCCTACCCTGCCGTCAGAGCCTCTTATATGCATATCCCATGTCTCATTCTGGTCTACATCATGAGAGAGTGGGCTTAGAGATGTATGGACGTAGCCTGCTTCATAATAGACTATTACGTCTTCAAGGCCCTGGGCTAATGCCTGTCTTAGGTCGTCTATTGTTGTATGTTCGTCAAGTTCTTTTTCAGCAACAAGGTCAAAATATTTAGGATCTACCTTAAATTCAGCTGCCCATCTCTCAGGATGTGCCCTCCAGCTTGTGGATTTATATTTGAGTGAGCCAGTGAACCTAAAGAGATATCCTCCATCTTCTTGCTTTACAGGTGTAGGGACGTTTCGGCCAAGGGATAAGCCCAAGAGAGAGTTTTCGGCTTCTTTCTCTAAAAGAAGCTTACTCTCTGCACTATCTCTTGCAAATTTATAGGCTGTGTATTTACCGGATTCATCCTCCTCTAATATAACAAGCCACCTATAATGCCACATTGCAGGCTTCCATACACCAGGCTCTACTTCCCATAAGAAAGTCTCATCTCCATCCTCAATCGCGTCATCAGCCGGGGGACGTTTCGCTGTGTCGGAACTTGCAAACATACGCAATAAATCGAACAATGTAAGTTTGCTTTTGCCGGTAGGGATTGCCAATAAAAGTGGAACAGATTGAAGTAGTTGAGGTAAAAATAAGAAGAGTAAACCAAATCCGAGAGATGTTGCCCTAATAGGAGTTGGAAGACCAGGTGCTATACCTATATATAAGAAGGTGGTTGCGGCAAGTAGGGCACCTGCCCACCTTCGTTCTAATAGCTTCGGTGGACGAGCAGCTTTATCCTCCATAGTCCGCCTCAGGCGGACGAAGGAGGGCATGGGATAAGACCGCACCTTACTATGCCGCAACCAAAGTGATGTATCTTTAAATAGAACCTGTTCGTCACTGAATATATGGATGAGATAGTTAGAAGCAGCGATTAAAGGAATGATTGGAGAGAAGCCTGTCGAGGAAAAAAGGAGGGCAGTTAAGGATGCTACACCTAAAAGAATAAGGCTTGCTAAAGGACCAGCTCTGATTTCTGTGGACTCATCATAGCGTCTTCCTATTCTGTGACCTAACTCATGGATTCCCCAGCCAAGGAAGAAGGCAATTAAGGAGATGAGGGCTGATGTAGGTAAACTCAGACCAAAAATATTTACTCCTACAAATGTTCCTGCAGCCCATCCAGTGAACTTGTATATATTACCAAGTTGAGGTCTTTCTTTTGTATATTCTTCAGGATTGTCAATCTTAACAACATATAGCCAGCCTTTTCCATAGGGGTCTTTATTTATGCAGGCTGGGTCTTCCTTTTCTGCATACTTATTGACTTTTACTACCTCTCCTGTTATTGGAGATTGAGCTGATATCCCCGTCTTTTGCACTTCAAATTGCATACACTCATCACCTTCATTGACTATATCGCCAACTTTAGGTAGCAAATTTACATGCTCAATCCCTTCAAGCAAGCCACCTTCCTTTGTTGCATCATCGGAAAGACCTACAACAGCAAACTTACCTTCTTCTACAATTCTATACCATGTCTGTCCGACGTGGATACATTTACTCTTATATGCCTGCCAGCCTGGAACAGGGTCTTCGTATGGGACAAGAGTTGGAACCTCTTTTGGCTTTTCAAATGTGAGTTCACCTAAACCCAGAATCGCTGCTATATTTTCTGATTTCAATATAACTGTTTTTGGCTCAAAGAATACATCAACCCTTCCTACCTTGTTTTCACTTGTTATCGGGGTCTCATAGGGAGCGTTCTTTACAAAATCTGCATTCTCATACGCTTCTTTCTTTATGGCAATCATAGCCTTAGCAATCTTATTAAGGTCTTCAAGGGTCATACTCTGTGTTGGTTCAAACATCAATGCTTCCTCGACCACATCTTTTATTCGTGGGAAAAGTACTGTGGGAGGATGTATTCCAAAATCCTGCAATCTCTTCGCAAAATCCATTGCAGAAACACCGGTCTCATCCATTATCTTCTTTATAGAAATTACAAACTCATGCATCCTTAGCTCGCCAGGTGCACAAGGGATATCAAAATCATCCATCAACTTTGCCATAAGATAGTTCGCATTCAATACCGCATCTCCGCTTGCTGCTCTTAATCCCTCCTCACCAAGCGCTCTTATATAGCTATAGGCCCTTATAAGAACAGGGATATTGCCGAGAAATGTCCCTATATTAATACCATCTTTTGTATATTGGATATCGTAGCTCCCATCAGATTTCTTTATCACCCTTGGGTTTGGCAGAAATCGGGCAAGATGTGACTTTACACATATCGGCCCTGCGCCGGGACCGCCTCCTCCATGAGGCGTACTGAATGTTTTGTGTAGATTAACATGGATAACGTCTGCCCCCAAGTCACCTAATCTTATCCTGCCTACTATGGAATTCAGATTAGCCCCATCAATATAAACCTGGCCACCTTCTTCATGAACTAAATCTGCTGCTTCCTTCATATTCTCAAATAGACCAAGTGTATTAGGCTCAGTCAACATTATAGCGGCAACTCCATCCTTATTTTCTTTTACTACCTGTTTAAGATGATTTATATCCAAACGGCCTGTCTCTGGATTGGTCTTGACCACTGCTACTTCTGCATTAGCCATTGCAGAACTTGCCGGGTTTGTCCCATGGGCCGAGTCTGTGATAATAACTACATTGCGTTTTGTCTTACCTCCTGCTTCATAATATCGGAATATTGTGGTAAGGCCAGTAAATTCACCGTGCGCACCTGCTGCAGGATGAAGCGAGGTCTCATCCATTCCAGTTATCTCTTTTAAATACCCCGCTAGTTCATAAAGTATTTGTAAAATCCCCTGCATATGTTCAGATCTCCTGTAAGGACTTGGTTCTGCAAAGCCGAATAATGCTGCTATTATTTCATTTATCAGAGGACTATACATCATCGTGCATGAGCCAAGAGGATAAGGTTGCTCTATAGGGTTGTAATTTAATTTATTAAGCTCAAGTATTATCTCCCTTACAGTCTCTTCAGGAATATAGGGGATATCAAGTTTTTCTCTTTTAATATGATCTTCGATACCGATGATTGACGTGGAAGGTATTTTATCAGTATCTTTAATACGCAGGGCTTTCGATATCTTCAATAGTGCATTGTACAGCTCATTCACATCATCAATGGTATGCTTTCCGGCGAATGAGAACTGGATGAGATTCTTACCTAAATGGGGGAAGTCTTGAGATATGTCGTATCCAGCATCAATACCATACTTCTCGGCTAAAATCTTCTGCAGTTTATCAGCTGGAATTGGAGATTCAATCACTACTTCCCTAAAAAACGGACCGGTATTTAAGACTTTGAATCCCGGGACTAGGTACATCTGCTTTGCGAACATACATGCCAAATCATGGGCTTCTTCTGCAATCTTATTAAGACCACTTTCACCATGCTCAAGAATAAAGATACCTGCTGCCAAAGCATTCAATGCAGCGTTTGTACATATATTGGAAGTCGCCTTTTCGCGACCATAATGCTGTTCTCTTGTACTCAAGGATAGGGCAAACCTTGTCTTACCGTTACTGTCCTTAGTCTGCGCTACCAAGCG
>CAYGBL010000055.1:0-5422 GCA_964348135.1 uncultured Actinomycetota bacterium | reverse complement strand
GTTACTGAAAACCCTGGTCGCAGCCAAGCTTTGGAGCCTGATTTGGGAGATAAGCTCGCTGCATACCGCTTTGGCGAAGATGCTTTCTGGTCAACTGTTATATCAGCCTATACCCATAAAAGAGCTTCAATAATGCAGGTAACCGAGGAAGGCATGGGTAAGAGCTTCCTTAAGAGTATGAAGGATGTGTCCGAAAGTCATTATGTTGGTCTTCCCGACTGGATAAAAGATACTTATGCTAAAGCAGGTAAGACAGTGCTTGTTCTTGATGGGTTCAGTTCACATACAATAGATGATGTGCTTGATTTCGCCAGGTATCATTTGACAAATCGGGATGAAGAGACGGTTAATATACTCGTATCAAATAAGTTCAGATTCAAGCCAAGTGACCCCAAATTGGAAGAGCTGGTACAAGCAGATCCTGAGCTTGAGGCGTACGTAAGGCGCAGGTCTGGGGCTATCATTGGTTTTGAGGAGGATATTGAAATTGGTAGATTTATACAAAGTGCCATAAAGCACTTCTTAAAGACGGTTGAAAAGATACCAGCAGCCGCCTCAGCTAGATATACCAATATAGGGAATATATTGAATTACAATCCCGTAAGCCCGGTCACAACTCCCATAGAACATAGGCCACATTTATCAGTTTCTAAACCTAAGATGGCACCAGAGGATAGCTTCGTAATAGGAACAGGTGGCGGTGACTGTCCATTGAATGATCTGATAGCTAATGTTGCCTCGGAGATAGCAAGAGGGAGAAAGCCCTCGTCTCTGTATGGCATACTTAATGCTTTTGACGGCATGTCAAGGGATGAGGCTGGCTTTGCTAAAGCCCAGGTCATTATTGATGAAGAAAAAGCCAATGAAATCCTTGGTATGCCTTCAACTACACTTAGAAGTTCAAGGAAGGATGTATTCGCCATAGATGAGGAAACAGGTAAGTTAAAAGATTCTGCTAGTTTAATACGAACGGTCAAAAACTTAACAGGATATAGTGTGGTCTACACTGAAAATCACGAAGACGGGTATATGGGCATAATACTTGACCCGAAAGCGGAGCAGCCTGAGTATTCAAAATTCAGAGGAGCTATAATAACAGGCGGTAATGACCACATGGAAGAAGCCGAGAAGCTCTACCAGCTTGTCAAGACGCTTGGCATAAAAAATAAATATGGTTTCACATTCCAGGTGATAGTTGTTCCTAAATCCATAGATAATGATGCTATGACCCAGATGCTTGGTTTTCATCCTGCAGCTAAATTTGCAAATGCAACATTTAATGCTTCCGCAAGAGGAGCATTGAGTCAGGGGAAAGTGTTAGTAGCTGAAAGTATGGGAAGGAAGGCTGGCTGGCTTGCCACAGAAGGGGTAAGGCAGCAAGATGACTCGGACATAAAGTCGAATATAATAGTCCTCGTTCCTGAAAAAGAAAAATACGCCAGTAATGCTACCATAGTGTCAAAAGTTAATGATGTGATTAAAAATACAGGAAGGATGCCGGCAATAATGGTATCAGAGGGAATGGGTGTTAAAGAGAACGATCCTCTAATGCCTCAATTAAGAGAGGCAAACCCTAATATAGAGGCGAAATTATCTAAGAAGCCTGAAGTAGATGATTTTGGGAATATCAAACTTCCAGGAACGAGCGATTTTGTAGTAGCCATACTTAAGACATTTTGTGGTATAAAGTCAAATCAAATAGAAAGGATAGATATAGGATTCCCGATGAGAGGCTTACCTCCTGATAAGGTTACCGAGGTAATGTCTGCAAAATCTGCAAAAGCTATCAAAAAAGCGATTGATAAGGGACTATCAGGAGTTGCCGTATCATTTAGCCATTTTCAGGATCCCCTTAAAGATGAACCAGCCATTGTCCCCATAGCCGACGTATTGCCACAAAAGACACTCACGACAGAAGTAGACGGACAAAGACTTGTAACAGACGCTCAACTCGCAGATTTAGGCGTCTTGAGTAATGAATCCGCCGGCACCTCTCTTGCGACAGCAGATTTTGCCAGGACTCGTAAGATTCTTGAAGAGATTCTAAAAGATAATGAGATTAGTTTGCCTGAGGATGTATCATCTGGAGAAATCCTTTCAATGCTTTACTTTGCTGACCAGAAAGGTCATGTGCCAATCATCGCATTAGACCAGGGGACATTGGTTGTTTGGGCGAATCCAGATGCAAATAAAGAAAATCCATCACAGGAAGATATAAATGCAGCTACTCGCTTGAGACTTACCATAGTCTACCATCTTGCAAAAGGATTGCGGGAAAAAGGTAAGAATGTTGGCTTCTTACTCGACCGTCCAGCACTTGAGGCATTAAATGATAAAGGTGCAGAAGGAGGGCGGGTTAGTAATTTAGTAACTGAGGGATTATTGCCTTCCGACTTCAAAGCAGTGGTAAAGGATGTTTCATTTGTTGCCCAGATGGAAGAGACCCGTGGGAAACGCGGTCTTATTCCAAGGGAAGGAAAAATAAATGTATATGATGTGTATCCTGCACAAAGAAGAGATGGGTTTACAGTAAAGGAGGCTATGGAACTTGGTGTCAGAATGATAAAATCAAATGTATTTTTCTATTGTGGTCCTAAGCTGACCGTGTACGAACAAAGATTCAACGAAGACCAATGGCAATTTATAGAAGAGCTGGCTAAAGAATGTAGAGAAAATAATATAGGCTATGTGAGTGAACTACTATTTATGGTTCCGGTTAATAAGAAAGCTGAGGAGAAAGGATATCAGAAAACTCAAGAATATATGGAAGCTCATGCCGAAGCTACTATAAACGCAGCCAAGCGTATGAAGAGAATAAAAGGAATAACATTACAGAAGCTTGCGCATCCATATCCTGGTGAAGTTGCGATGAGTATGTTTTCTGAACAAGAGAGACAGGCTAAACTTAAGGAGTTAAGCGAAATAGTTCCTGGCCGCTGGCTTATTTTAAGTGCTGCTGAAGGATGGGAGACTTTTCATAAGAAGGTTTTGGAAGCAGCAAGATATGGTCAAATCACAGGGATGTTAGTAGGACGTTCACCAATTAAGGGAATTACGCAAAAAGTTACAAATTCAAAAGGCAAACAAGTGGATGCAATAAAAGAATATAGTGAAGTAGGGAACGTTTTACGAGACGAAGCGGTTGCGAAAGAACTTATATTATTGGGATATATAGATAACGCACCTGCTTCGATATGGCAAGGTTTAGGACTTTCTGAAGACGCAGCATCACTTATGCCCACTATTCGCGAAAAAGTACGTAGTGAGTTGGAAAGAAATGAGCCCATATCCCGTACTAATCCAGGCGAGAGTCCGGAAGGTACTCGGGGTAAAGGCTCTCCTTTAGAAGCGGCAAAGGTGCTTATAAATTTGCGGAAACAGGGAATTAAACAGGTTTCAAGAAGAGAGTTCCTAGAATATAGAAATGAGTTTAGAAACCGCACAGTTGATTATGAAATAAAAGGTTTACGTCTGGTGGGGTTGATAGACTCTGTTCAAGGGATAGTCAGATTAGCCGAAGAGTATAAAGACATTACTGCAGAAGACCTTGATAAGATGAACGAAGCTGCAGAGGAGATAATCCCTAAGGGGTTAGACCGCTGGAGATTGGATGATATACCCCCGAAGGACATATCCGCGATAAAAGAAAAGTTGGCCAGCATTGTAAGAGAGCGCAAGATTTTATTTGCCGTAAAAAGTTTCCTGGACGGTAGCGACCCCGATGCGTCTTTGACTAAT
The DNA here is from genome assembly GCA_964348135.1 of uncultured Actinomycetota bacterium. Lineage (GTDB taxonomy): Bacteria > Actinomycetota > Aquicultoria > JACQXZ01 > CAYGBL01 > CAYGBL01. The sequence continues at coordinate 1,684 of CAYGBL010000055.1, read as the reverse complement.
TTAAGGACCTTGTTAGCTCGGATTTATGATAGCGAGACCTTGGGGAGGATTATAAAAGGAGCTCATGACTATGCTGTACATCTACAATCTGAGTCTAACTGGAGCCACCTTGGGGTGGGAACTGATGAAATTACAATAGAAGTTCTTGACCGGGCAGGTAGGGATGATAAAGCTATAAAAGATAAACTTGAAGAAGTCATATCAGCACTTGAAGGTAGGATAAGAGAGTTGATAAGCCACAAAGCTGAACCCCGAGCCTCTCGACAAGAATTAGTGCAAACCACAGGCTCACTGACTACTTCACCGGCGTCGTTTCGCTCTTTTGTTTATGTTATTGCTGCAGTTATTTTAGGTTGGCCTTCAACCGGACTAGCAAAAGATATTGTAAAAAATATACCTACAGAAGTCCCAGAAGCTCTTGGTCAATTGGGTAAGGGAACTACAGCAGAGGTTATATATCCAATATTGGCGGCTCTTGTTATAGGATTTTTTGTTGGGGTAGTTGTTAGTACGATCTTTGATACTTTTCAGAGGAGGGCTGTGGCAGAAGGTAAGTACAGTATTAAGTGGCCCATTTTGGCAATTATAGTTGGCAATGCTGTGTTAGTAGCTCTGCCTGGGAGCTGGACATTGGCCCATTTGGCAGGTCTATTATTTGGATATTCATTCGGTGGTTTAATTATGTATTTAATAGACAGACACCGATTAAGAGAAAAACAGGTTTTTGATGCTATCGTAGATGAATTTTTACCTGATGAATTGGGACACATAATTGAACAGATAGAGAAACCTACATTTATAGGAGAAGTAAGGAGACAGAATGCACCTATACTTTATGATTTATTGGGGCGACTTAAGTCCATTCTTGATGAAAAAGGTGTACGAAACAAACTGCCGGAAAAGTTCCAAAGGAAAAAGCAAATTGGTGGACTTTTGATGTTGAAAAAAGCACTTGGCCAGAGTCCGGAAGATGCTGAAAAAGTTATTACATTGGTGAAATCAACTGACATAAGGTGGCCCAGTGGTGAAAGAGTAACTCCTGCTGATATAGAAAAACATAATATTAGCGAGTTAGTTGTAGATGATACTGGTGGCCGTTGTGTATCTAATCTTGGAGAGTTTCACATTACAAAAACGACTGACGAAGATGGTAAACCATATTATCTTATGGTTCCTGAATCTATCTCGAACCAGAGAATAATTAGCACAGATATAGAAGCTTTGGAAAAGGTTATTTCTAGTATGAGAGCTAGGTTGGACAAGCAAGGTTACGAGATAGTTACTGGCAAGCTGGGCAAAACAATGGAAGACTTAAAACCAAAGAGATGTATTTTTGAGAGAGGAGACAAAGATACTTACCTCGGTGTAGTAAGCAAAAGAAACTTACAAGATGAGGAGGACAGAAGGCGCTATGGATTATTCTTTCTTGTAAGGAAGGGTAAGCTTGTTGCCAGAGCAGGGTATACATTAGTAGATATTGGATTCAAAGACCCATTTGATATGAGTCCCTTATCTAATAATGTTATGATCCAAAATAAGATTAAGCTTGGTAAGACATTCTTAAGACAGGATCTCTCCATTTCATCCACAGTAAGCGAACAGGAGATAGCCAGAGCAATTGATGATTTCGTGATGACCAGCGAGAAGGACAGGCTAATACAGAAAGTAAAGCAAAGGGCATTTG
>CAYGBL010000054.1:732-5539 GCA_964348135.1 uncultured Actinomycetota bacterium | reverse complement strand
AAGGGGACCTCAGAATAGTAATTGTCTTCTTCTTGTTCATAAATAACAGGATTCAGATTAAATGCATCTAAGCACTCAGAAGAGGATTTGAAATATCTTCTTATAACATATTTAAAGATAAGCTTCTGTAACATATCTTCGCATCATGCGATGGCTGTTAAAATAGTAAGCAATCTTACCAATCGAGTTCTGCATTAACTCAATCCATTCATCTCTCATTTTATAGAACTTAGGAATGATAATATATTCGAGTTTTGAGTATAAATCAGCCAGTTCGCGGACTCTCCTTTCTTCATCTCCAACAACTTCATGTGGGGAAGGTCCTATAGACCAGCCAGTAATGTCCTCTATGCAGCCTTCAAGCCACCAACCATCCAATACACTAAAATTTATTACACCATTGTGAGCTGCTTTCATTCCACTTGTCCCTGAAGCTTCAAGAGGGGGTAAAGGTGTATTAAGCCAAACATCAACTCCAGCTGTAAGTTTGGCAGCTGTATCCATGTTATAGTTTTCGAGGTAAATTATCGGAATTTCGTCTTTCAATCGATCCTTGTATTGATAAATCTCCTTGATCAGTTCTTTACCACTTAAATCGCGTGGATGCGCTTTTCCGGCAAAAATTAGCTGTATTTTCCCTCTTTTATTTACATTTCTTAATCTTTTAGAATCGGAAAAGATTAATGTAGCTCGTTTATACCCTGTTGCTCTACGAGCGAAACCCAAAGTTAATATATCACGATCCATTTCTTTACCTGTCTTATCTCTAACAAGATCAATTAAATCCTGTTTAGCTTCCATGTGAGCGTCCCATATCTCATCGTCTGGTATTGAGTCAACTCTCACAAGGAGTTCTGGCTCATTCGCCCAACCTGGCAAATACTTGTCATAAAGTTCCCTGAAATGCTGACAAGTCCACTGGTAAGAATAAATTCCATTCGTGATAGCTGCGATGTGATATCCTGGAAAGAGCTTTTTCGAGTGATTCATGTGAGACTTAGCAACTCCATTTACAGCTCTACTTAGATTTAAAGCCAAAAGAGTCTTGTTTAGCCTATCTTTTCCTCCGTATTGCTTCAGATGCTCTAATGGAAACCCATTCCCTAATAATTCGAAAACAAGATCATAAGAGAATTGATCAAATGCTGATGCAACTGGTGTATGTGTGGTGAATACACATAGATTTTTAACATTGTCGGGATCCATTCCATTACTTCTTAGAAGCTCTAAGGTGAGAAGACTCGAATGCCCTTCATTCATGTGGTACTTCTTTATTTTGAAATTTAGTGCTTTGAGCATTTTTACGCCGCCAATTCCAAGGATAATTTCTTGTTTCAAACGGTACCGATGATCTCCTCCGTATAGAAAATATGTAATCATTCGGTCATCAGAGGTGTTTTCCTCAACATCAGTATCGAGGAACAGAATAGGAACTATTCCACCAGTCGGGCTTTGATGTTCATAAAACCAAGCTCTAATTTTAACGTCTCTACCCTGGATTTGTATTTTCACCTCAGTCGGTAGCAGTTTCATGAACTTTGAAGGATTCCATTCTTCAGAAGTTTCAAGTTGTTCTCCTTTCTCAGTTATCTTTTGCATCAAATATCCTTTTCGCGACACTAAAGTAACCGCAACTAAAGGAATTCTTAAGTCAGCACAGGATCTAATTGTATCACCGGCTAGAACTCCTAATCCTCCACTGTAAGTCGGGATTTCGCTCTTTATACCGATTTCCATTGAGAAATATGCAATTCGAGGGTCTTCTAGAAAACTACGCATGCAAAACTGGTTACAAAAGTAGTAGGTTTTCCCCCAACGTTCAACTTTGAAATTTGTTGTTTCAAGATCTACAGGCATTCCACAGGTAGGGTCCAAAATGCTCATAAAATCACTTCTAGTTCATCATTCGTCTTATTGAAATCTCCATTCAGATGCGAATTAATATTGTCCACAAGTACATAATGTTTCATTTATCTTTCTATTTTATTGTTCATAAAATGATACACTCTAATTCTTCTAAATGTCTTGTTAATACATATAAGATAATTTATTTTATTCAGCTAACACAATAAAAAACTTTAATACGCTAGAAAGATTTTGGATACTCTAGAGGCTTTTTATAAAAGTATTCCTCTAAAGGTAGGTTTAAATATAATTTAAGAATATTGTTTATTCGGAGTCACAAAAGATATATCTTTAAAAGAAATATTTATAAATCCGTCATATTATTACGGTTTGTGATATTAAAAAGGAGGAGAATGAAGAAAATGACAACAGCCACTCAGAGTTCTGTAGAAAAAAAATCTAAGAAAATCACACTAGGCATCACTGGCATGACTTGTGCAACGTGTGCATTGACTAACGAAGAGGAACTGGCAAATTTACCTGGTGTAAAGAAAGCAGCAGTCAACTTCAATTTGGAGAAAGCACACATTGAATATGATCCAAGCAGAGTTGGATTTAAGGACTTTATTAAAACAATTGAAGATGTTGGGTACGGTGTAGCAACTCAGAAAGTAACAATCGCAATAGGAAACATGTCATGCGCATCATGTGCACAAACTATTGAAGAAGCCCTAAATGAAGTAGATGGGGTTAAATCCGCTGTTGTTAATTTTGCAACGGAAAAGGCAACTGTGGAATATTTACCTACGGTCACGACTCTAGATTTATTGAAAAAAGCGATTATTGATGCAGGATATGAAGTGTTAGAAATCCCTGAAGAAGCAGCAATGGTAGACGTAGAGAAAGAGGCGCGAAAAAAAGAAATTGGTGTGCAGAAACGACTTGTTGCGTTAGGTGCCGTGCTTAGCACATTGATAATGGGCATAGGCATGCTTATACCTGTTGAAGTTTTTGGAGAAGAGTTCTTCAAAAATTTGATATTATTTGCTCTCGCAACGCCTGGTCAAGCGATACTAGGATGGCAATATTATGTCAGAACGTTTAAACGCTTGTTACATTTTAAGGCTAATATGGATACGCTAATAGCAATGGGAACGTCAGCAGCATACGGATATAGCGTCGCAACGACATTCTTCTTGGGAGGCGAAGTGTTTTACGATTCAGCAATCATGATTCTGACGTTAATTACCCTAGGCAAATACCTAGAGGCTGTAGCTAAAGGAAGGACCTCCGAAGCCATTAGAAAACTGCTTGACTTGCAAGCAAAAACAGCAACTGTTATCAGGGATGGGCAAGAGGTAGAGATACCTGTAGAAGACGTGGAAGTAGGTGACATGGTCATTGTAAAACCTGGTGACAAGATTCCTGTAGACGGAATTGTTCGAGAGGGACGCTCCAGCGTTGATGAATCTATGCTTACTGGAGAATCACTCCCTGTTGAAAAGAATGTAGGTGCTGAGGTGATAGGTGCAACACTAAACAAACTCGGAACACTAAAATTTGAAGCGATGAAAGTCGGCAAAGATACCGCTTTAGCGCAGATTATAAAAATCGTTGAAGAAGCACAAGGATCAAAGGCTCCAATTCAAAGACTAGCGGACACCGTGTCAGGATATTTTGTTCCAACAGTGATACTTATAGCTCTTGTAACCTTTGTTCTGCAGTATTTCTTCGGACTTTCTCAATTTCTAGGGTTACCTATAGGCGGACGTGATGCTTTTGCCTTTGCAATGTTAGCAATGGTAGCAGTTCTAGTCATTGCTTGCCCGTGTGCTTTAGGATTAGCGACTCCAACAGCGATTATGGCTGGTACAGGCAAAGGTGCAGAAAATGGAATACTGATTAAAAGTGGCGAAAGTCTGGAAACGGCCCACAAGATGAATGCAGTGATTTTCGATAAGACGGGTACACTCACTAAAGGAGAACCGGAACTTACAGATGTTATCCTTGCAAATAACTCAAAAAACTATGATAGAAACACACTCCTACAGTATGCAGCTTCGATAGAGAAAGGATCGGAACATCCTCTGGGTGAAGCGATTGTGAAGGGTGCTGAAAAAGAGGACATCCAATTCATAGATTCCAAAGACTTTGAAGCAATCCCAGGTCATGGAGTTATGGCAAAGGTGAATGGAGAAGCAGTATTAATTGGCAACGAAAAATTAATGACTGACAATAATATAAATATCGATCAACTTAAGGATTCGATCGAGCGGTTACAGAATGAAGGCAAAACCGCAATGATAACTGCTATTAACGGAACTGCCGCCGGAATTTTAGCTGTTGCTGATACATTGAAAGAATATTCCAAAGAAGCAGTAGAAAAACTTCAAAAGATGGGCGTCGAAGTCATTATGTTGACTGGAGATAACGAAAGGACCGCAGAAGCTATCGCAAAACAATTAGGCATCACAAGAGTGTTTGCAGAGGTGCTACCTGAGGATAAAGCTAAAATGGTCAAAAGATTACAAAATGAAGGGAAAGTTGTCGGTATGGTGGGTGATGGAATCAATGACGCGCCCGCTCTAGTTCAAGCAGACATTGGGATAGCTATCGGGTCAGGGACAGATGTAGCTATAGAATCATCTGATATCACATTAATAGGAGAAGACTTACGCGCAGTCGTAGGCGCAATAGCATTGAGCAAGAAGACTATGGGCACTATTAAAAGGAATCTTTTCTGGGCATTCTTTTACAATACAGCTTTTATTCCGATTGCTATGCTTGGATTGTTATTACCCATGTTCGCTGCCGCTGCAATGGCCGCTTCAAGTGTTTCGGTGGTTTCAAGTTCGCTATGGCTCAAAAGATTTCAGCCGATGAGTGTGATCTAATCCCTTTTTTTATAATGATTTTTTTAATTTTTCATAATACTTAGTAAAATTATATAGGAGGAAAAGTA
>CAYGBL010000054.1:0-722 GCA_964348135.1 uncultured Actinomycetota bacterium | reverse complement strand
TTTTTTTACTTTTTTCAAGACTTAAAATAAGACTCAATAATTATATAGGAGGAAAAGTAATTGGCCAAAGATCTTGTTTGTGGCATGGATGTAGATGAAAAAGAAGCAGAAGCAAAAGGGTTAGTCACTGAATACAAGGGCAAAAAATACTATTTTTGCGCTCCAGGTTGCAAGAGACACTTTGAAAAGGATCCTGAGAAGTTCCTTAATTGAACTTCTCTCTCTTAAGTAAATTCAATTATTCTATTATTTTTTTAAAGTGTACTGAACAAATATTTTTTATATCTGAAATATGAATAAAAGACATTGCCTAAGAGGAGGTCAATTTTTTGGCAAAAGATCTTATCTGTGACATGGACGTAGATGAAAAAGAAGCAGAAGCAAAAGGGTTAGTCACTGAATATAAGGGAAAAAAGTATTACTTTTGCGCTCATGGCTGTATGAGACGATTTGAAAAGGATCCAGAGAAGTATATTTCAGCGTGATTATATCGACTGTTATTCTCATAAGAGATGCCGGGGTGACGGAGAGGTTACGTGACGGTCTGCAAAACCGTTTTATGGGGGTTCAAATCCCTCCCCCGGCACCATTCTTATGTCTAACTTATTTTTTATCTCCTGTCACTACAAGATTTTAAATGAGGTAATGTGATTGGCTAGTAAGATCTTAAAAGAATGTTATAAGATTTTGACCGAATTTCATGGCGAGAATCCTCCTGAACT
>CAYGBL010000053.1:0-5580 GCA_964348135.1 uncultured Actinomycetota bacterium | reverse complement strand
CGCTAATTTTGTGCTTGTCTGGATGAGAAAGAGCATGTTTAATGAGCTACGCAATGTCTATCCGGCATTATATCACAAATTGAAAAGGTTTGGTAAGGGCTATTGGACACGGCTATTCGCTGAAGTTTACATAGACGGACAGTGGCTGCGTTATGATATTTCCCGTGATAATGATTTTGTCAGCCCCGATTATACATCTGGCAGAGAGCCATATCAGCCTATGAGCTATGATATGCCCTTTAGTTTTTGTCCCTATTACTATTTTGATACTATGGATGCCTGGATTGAAGGGCTTCCATTACGATTAACCTTGGCAGAACAGATTACCCTTTATGAATGTTTTCATACCCCTAAGAAGTTAAGGAACCAGCTCTCTACAGTTTCGTTTTCTGAAGAAGAACTCATTCCAGCTATCAGTTCTGCCGCAGGCAAAATGAAGAATCCTACTCTTGCCAGGATATCTGTAAAATTAAATAGACAAGCAGGACTGCATATTTGGGATGAAAGAAAAATTTTGAGTTATTTGCGAATCCATGGCCGGGCCGATACAGCGTTTGCTTCTCTGCCGGCTTTCGATAAGGATAATCTTCGTAAACGCATTATAAGCGCAGCGCTGAACATTCATGATGCAACTCCTAATAAGCGTATTAGCATTGAAGAATTAAAAAATCGCACGGGTGTAAGTAGAGTTTCCCTTTATGATTACTTATGTCGGTCGATAGAACGCAAGGACGCTGACTTTTTGCCTAAACTAACTAAAAGCGGAATAGAGTTTCCCAGCAGCATTTATCTTACCCCAGAAGCAAGAGAAAAAAGGCGCAGGCAGCTTTGTTGTCAGGGAGAAAAACTGTGTATGGAATCTCTTGTGAGCTTGCGCTCTCTCTGTGATGCATATCAGCAAACCATCAGAATAGCCAGAAGAATTCGTGAAAAAGAGGGCAAGAGATTTATCACAACGGCAGAAATATGGCAGGCATTAAAACGAAGGCAAATAAATTTGAGGTATTCAAAGTATATGCAACAGTTGCGTCTGTTTAAACTAGACCTGGGGATAGATCCAGCTGAGCACCTGAGCCGTGAGGGTATCCAGTTGATAGTGGAGGGGCCAAAACAGAAAAGAAAGAAGAAAAAACCAACTGCAGTCGCTTCCCCAACCAAACGACAAACTAAGCGAAAACCAACCAGGAAGGTGCACCGAAACCTACCGCGGGACCCACACTACAAAGTTGATGTGTTTGATACCAATTCACGGCTTATGCTTGATGATAAGGCGGAAAAGATAGAAAGCAGGCTTGGCCAACTTGGTTCTCTGTTTGGCGGGCAGACAAAAAGGTATCACCATCAGCCGGCTGCAGAGTATAGGGGAACGAGAAAATCGCAAGCGCCCTCAGAGAAGAGTAGAAAAGAAAAAGAAGGTCATTATGTTGTTTTATGGAGTGGCGGTAAAGACTGTTGTTTCGCTCTCCATCATGCGTTACTGCAAGGGTATAAAGTTGCCTATCTGCTTAGTTTTATCTCTAAAGAATCTGGAAGGTCGTGTTGGCACCGGACGCCGCCTAACCTATTGCAGTTACAGGCAGATGCATTAGGCATTCCGCTTTATTTGAAAGAAGTTGAAGGTGTTTATTACAATACGCGAGAGTTTGAGGAGATGATAAAAGATTTAAAACATAAAGATCCAAAACTAAAAGGTCTTATCTTTGAAGATTATCAACTTGATTATAGTTTGAATCCAGAATGGATTAGGGAAATTTGTAAAGAACAAGGGCTTGAATGTCCGAAAGTTTTTCGCAAACAAAAGCCTGAAGATATCTTCGCTAATTTTAGCGGTGCTGGGTTTGAAGCAATTTTAGTAAGTACGCAGATAGAGGAAATCGGCAGAAAATGGCTGGGACATAGTTTTGATTCTAGTTTTGTTGAATGGGCTAGGCAAAAGGGCATTGATATGTTAGGAGGATATAATCAATTCCATACTCTAGTAACTAATGGTCCTATGTTCAGTAATAGGTTAGTAGTAACACAAAGTAAAGTTGTACAAGAGCCTAATTGCTGGTATTTAGATTTAGACGCAAAGTTGCAATCTAAAAGCAGCAAAAACGAAAACACCCACCCAGCATTAAATGGTATGAATTTTAGAGACATTATTGATAGGGCACATAGAGCAATGCCGGGCACTAAAGACGCTGATGATGCTATTTTTGAGGCTGCCATAGCCGAACTTATAAGGCAGGGATGGCGTGCCTGTTTTGTCAATTCCCGTGAGGCCCAAAGATTGAATCCAGCTGTGTTCGGCAGCAATGTCGTAAATATTGAAAAGGAAGAAGAGAAATTTGCTAGTGCGATAGGTAAGGTACAGAAAGCCCTTAATTTGACACCCTTTGTTTATAGAGGCTTCATAAAACATAATTTAGAAAATGTATCCCAGCATGTGGGAAAAGGCCATTGTGTATACTTAAGTAAAGAAACGCAAGATGATGAGGGCAGAGATATTATTATTGTATTCTCTTTTGATGATGGAGCAGGGTTTATTGATGAATTGGGGATGATTAAACAAGGTTCGCTGGTCAGAATTGCGGATGTATTAAAGTTCGGAGCAAGGTTTGGCCGAGGCGGTAAAGAGGGACGGGAAATTAATCTAAGTTTTGCGGACGTGCCCCTCTATAAAATAACTCACGATAGAGAATGTGCTATATACATAAATCCCCATCATAGATATGAACCCCTACCTGAGCAAATGGTTTTTCACGCTGAGGAATTGCCCTTGCGTCAAGGAGTTCATACTGAAGCCTGGTTTTATAAGGAGGAGCCAACAGCAGACTACTGGATGCAATTGGTAGAAGAAGAAAGAAAAAGAATTAAGTCTAGGCGCGAAAGCAATTCAGCAAAGGCGGATGACCAGAAAGTTAAAGACGTAAAGCATGAAGATCGTGGGCCATGGCCAGACCAGTGCATTACAGATGGTGTCCAATCCAATCGGGACAGTGTCTGGGGTGTAAACGGGACAATGCCCTCTGGTCCAGTTAATTACCACAGATTGCCTTTTGGTGCGGCAATAGATGATTTGGCGGCAAGCAATCCTTATTATGCCCGCAGGTGTCTCGATTTCCAACTTAGCCAATGGGGTTTTTCCGGCGAAGAAGCTTTTGATTATGCCAGCAAAAGGGGCCAAATTGCAGGGCAGACAAAAAGGTATCATCATCAGCCGGCTGCAGAGTATAGGCGAGCGGGAAAATCGGAGCCGTCCCCAAAAGCACAAAAATTTAAACCGGTGGAGAAAGACGGGTTAAAGAAAAAGAGGGCGTATGGCCGGTTGAGTGATTTATTGCAGTGTGAGATTGGGTCTCGCAAGGCACTACGAGCGCGGAAAGAACCTAGCGAAGCTGTGTTAGCCGATTGCGACAGGAGATATCATTTTTACGATATGAATAAGGGAGATATAAAAGCAAAGGATGTTAACGTAAGACAGGATGCAAAAAGTGGTAGAATCCATATTATTTTACCCGGAGACAAATTTGCTATTACCGATGATTTGCAAACAGATCTTGTATATGCTCCGGGCTGCGCATGTTGCACGGGATGTGCTTTCAGGGGCAGAAGAGCCAGTGACGGCAAATATGTGTATGGCGTTTTTCATATAGTGCCAGCAGTGAAACCAAAGAAAGATAGAAAGAAAGCGTTGGAATATATAGCCGGAAAAATAAAAGGCGAAGACTATGAACTGGACACAATTGAATGCGCATTTCTTGTGCCGGGGAAGATAGGCAAGGACTTCAATTCTTCTAAACTCACAATTACAAAAATAGATACTATTTGCTCTGTATTTAAAGAGAACGGAATAACGGTTTCAGAATATAAAAAGCTACGTTCTAGCAAAGATTCAAGTGTTTATTTAACGTCCGATGGCATAATTATGGGACTTGACGGCGAAGGAGATACTGCAATCATAAATCCCGAGATCTATTTATGGAGCGATATCCAATCGCAACCGTCCCCCAAAAGTATGGGGAATTTCTTTAGAATATATATGGGTAGTATCTTGATTGCCCTTATTGCGTTAGACCAAATTACTAAGTTGTTGGTGGGAAAGTATGTGCCGAAATTAACAGAAGAAGCTAGAGAAACCCTACCCATTGGGATAAGTATAATCAATGACCCAAATCCCTTAGAATGGCTTTGGTTGCGGGAAGCACTGTTTTTCATTATGATTTTATTTATAATAAAATATTTTTCTGATTTGAAACGGTTTTTTGATAAATGTAAATGGGCATTTGTCCAATTTGCCGTCTTTTTAGCAGGAGCGGTAAGTCAGAATATGTCTTTATTGTTTACCCGGAATAATGTAATTGATTGCATTGCTTTTGGGTTCAGTCGACGGATATTAGTATTTAATCTTGCCGATGCTTATATCGCCCTGGGCGTTATAGGTTTGTGGTTATCCTTAGCCTGGGATTGGCGTAAGGATACTAATTCTGCATACTGTGGGACAGCAAGGCCAGCACCCGGGGCAGAGATGGACGATGAAGATGGAGGAAAGGCAGGGATTACGAAGAAAAATGTTTATTGCACTGAGGAGGTAAGATGTAATCTCAAAGAAGGACTACATTTTGGAGCATCCAAGAATCTAATAGATATTTTTGATAAGATATATAAGAAAACAGGTGTTATAGTCTATTTATTAGGCAAAAAAGATGAAGAGAAAAAGATAGGTTATGAATGTATAAATGAGATTATCGGGGCATTGCGTAATGGTATAGGATACGAAAACTTAGATCCAGAATTAAAAGATATTTTTAAAAATATATTCAAATATCACTGGAGCGATAAAGATACCGCTATAACAGAAAAAAATTGGAATGCGTATATAAGAGCTTATCAAAGTGGAAATTCTAAGAGTAAGGCAGGACTTGAAAACGATATTTTGAGAGATTATAGATTATATTGTGATTTCGCTTTAGCGGCTGAAGCGATACGCTACCAGGAGAAATATTGTATTGTTACTGAAGGGTACTACTCCCAAGAGATACTAAAAGAAATAGCAGAATATGTTAGGGATTGTAGCTGGGAAGAGTTATTACTGGAACCTCGAGTGCGAGCAAAACATCGGCGTGAGGCATCAACTTTACAAGAAAGATATGAAAAGCGGGTAAATAATATAGTAAAAAAGATTAAGGCACAAACTTCTTCGAAGCCCGGATTTGGCCCGAGATGGAGAGGCACTGCATACATTCCTGTTATAGGCGCTACCATGTTTGTGCTTTTATCGGTAATTGTAGCTTGTTTCTTCCCGCAAAGTAGCTCAATTACTCCTCATCTGCGAGCGGGTTTTGGCTTCCCGGGAGATGGCTTGCTATCTTTAGCCGTGTTAAGTGGGTTTATGGGGATGCTTTTATTTGGTGGGGTGGCTATCGGTATTGATGGAAGGGTTATGGGAATTCCCGTCGGGTATAGAGTTATTGGATTGGAAGAGATGATTGAGTCGGTGAGGGATTTGGTTAAGGAATTTTATCGTCAGGTTTCTATTGTGAGGGAATATCTGGTGAAAGTGGTTGGGTTGGGTCTGACTGAGATTTTAGGCCTTGG
>CAYGBL010000052.1:0-5915 GCA_964348135.1 uncultured Actinomycetota bacterium | reverse complement strand
TTTAGAACTAATGCTCGAGCTAAAGCTACTCTTTGTTTCATTCCGCCTGAAAGCGTATAAATATATGAGTCTTTGAATCTAAGTAGGTTGACCATCCTGAGGAATTCCTCAGCTAGTGGCTTAATCTTATGTTTTGGAAAACTTTTGATTTTCAATCCAAATTCGACATTTTTTATAACAGTTAGCCAGGGAAATAGTGCATCTTGTTGGAAAATAACCACTCTATCTGAACCCGGCCTCTTTATTGGGAGCCCATTAATAAAAGCTAAGCCACCTTTATCGGGAGTTTCTAGACCGGCGACAATATTTAGTAGAGTTGTTTTGCCACATCCAGAGGGTCCCACCAGACAAACAAAGTCACCCTTGACTACGTTTAAATTAATGTTGTTAAGTGCCCAAACATGTCCATCTTTTGAGGGAAATGTCTTTGAGACATTTTTTAACGCGAGCTCCATAGGGATCCCCCTTACTCAATTGGTTCCAGGCCCTCTTCTTTTAGAACTTTGTTTAAAATTGATAGATCATATATTTCAGAAATATCTGGTTTTTTCTGGCCGAGGAATCCTGCTTCATATGCCCAATCTAAAGACTTAAAAAGGGAGCGCTTAATAGGGTCATAGGTTAAAGTAGTCCTTGAAAAAGCTGCATCGAGAACATCTTTATGTAATTTCTTGCCTGTAATATTTTTAATTTCATTATTAATAAGCTCTTTAGCTTTTTCTTGATTTTTGTTAATCCAGTCAGTGTTATGTATGTGTGTTTTTATCCATTTTCTTACTAACTCAGGATTCTCTTTTAAGAACTCACTTCTTATAATTATGTGTGCTGTTACGAATTTTCCATCTGGCCATATTTCTCTTTCATCAAGAAAGAGTTTACCATTTCCCTCTTTTATTAATCGTGATACCCAAGGCTCCTTAGTCCAAGCGCAATCGATTTCCTTCTTAAGAAACAGGGTAAGCTGGTCAGGATTACTAACAGGTATAACTGTAACTGAACCGCTTCGTTCTTTAACTTCAAAGCCCTGCCTTTTCAACCACGCACGGCAAGCGATATCCTGTGTATTACCTAATTGTGGTGTGGCAATCGTCTTTCCTTTTAGGTCTCCAATATTGTTTATACCCGCATCTCTTCTAACGACTAGTCCAGCTCCTCCACTTGAGGAGCCACAAACTATCTTTAAAGCTTTGCCGTCAGACTTTATGTATCCGTTTATTGCTGGACCAGGTCCTATATATGCAATATCTATATCGCCTGAAAATAATGCTTCTATTACAGAGGGCCCCGCATTAAATACTTTCCAGTCAATCTTGATATTCTTGCCCAATGCTTTTTCAAAAATTCCATTGTTCCTACCAATCATTGCTGCTGCATGCACAATGTCTGGAAAATGCCCAACGCGAATAACGAGGGGATGGTTTAATGACTGACGATTGGCCTGTTTATTTGTACAAGTGGCTGTAACAAGGGTGAGAACGGCTAATATTATAAGAATAAGTTTTTTGTACATCTTGAATCCTTCAGATGGGGAGATTGTAGCTGTAACTTTGGTAAGCTTATATATATCCTAAGGATCTTAGCCTCTTTTTTATTTGCTCTATTTCCTTTTTTGTAAGTGATATATCTTCGTGGAGGCTACCGCTGGCAGCAATATCTCTCATTACATAAACAATAAAATCTGTTACAGAGCTGAATCCGGTACCTTCTATCTGTTTTTTCAAAACTTTATATAATGTTGAGGGAATCTTAATAGTAGTCTTATCAGTCATGTATATTACCTCTAATAAGAATATAAAAAACCTACAATCATACTACATCCATTTTTATAATTGTCAAGTATTTGTTAGAGTCAAATGACGAATTCTAGCACTATGGTAAGTGTGATATTATATTGAGATTTAATGCAATTACTTCTGATGTTTGAAAGTAGCACTACTAACTTTCTTTGTTTCTTCTCTGGAGTACTACAGGAAGATAAGAGCTGCTTTGAGGTATAGTTTTTCTGGCTATGAGGTTGCGCACTTTATTTAGCGTAACTGAAACCTTTATCATTGACCGCTCGTTTCTGGTGTGTTAGTCTAAAGCTGCTGGAATTCATGAGCTAATGTAGTACGTATCATAGATTAAAAGGAAGCGATGATCGGAGTCAGGAAAGAGCGATCTCGCTTCATTTTTTAAATTTTATATTTTCAAGTGAAAATTTGCATTAGCTATTAAGCAGCCGTAATCAGCTACTAATTGTGAGCTTTTGAGAAGACCCTAGGTGGTTCAATGAAACTACAGGCAAAGCGATTCTTGGTTTCCAGCTTACTTTTATTTCTGATACTATCAGGCCTGCCTGCATTTTCAACTGCTGTTTCCTCCGCCAGAGTGTCTGAATATGCCCCAAATGAAATCCTTGTTGCTTTTAAACCTTCAGCCAACGATAATGAAATTGCCTCTCTTCATCGTTCAAATGATGCAACTCTTCGTGGAAAAATTCCTCAAATCCGTACCCACCGTGTTAAACTCCCTCCCAATCGCTCTTTAATGGATGTCATTGAGAGATACAAGAACAGTCCTTTAGTCGAATTTGCTGAACCTAATTATGTTCGATACGTTCACCTCGTCCCTAACGATACTTTCTTCTCCAGCCAGTGGAGTTTAGAGAAAATTAATGTTCAACAGGCCTGGGATATAACGACAGGAGAGGAAAACGCGACAATTGCTGTAGTAGATACAGGTGTCGATTATACACACGAAGATTTAGCTGACAAGATTATTAAGGGTTACGACTATCATAATAATGATTCCGATCCGATGGATGACAATGGACATGGGACAAGAGTTGCAGGGATAGCGGCGGCTGCTACTGATAATAGCAAGGGCATAGCTGGTGTTTCCTGGAAATCTAAGATTCTGGCCATCAAAGCAATTGGCTCAGCTGGCTATGGCTATGATTATAATGTTGCTTATGGAATTATTTATGCGGCTGATAAAGGAGCAAAAGTCATCAATCTTAGTCTCGGTGCTGAAAGCGTTGGCTGGGTACTGGGCATGGCGGTTAGCTATGCTCAGAGTAAAGGGAGCTTGATTGTCGCCAACGTTGGAAATGATGGTGCTAATAAGGCTCTATATCCAGCAGCTTATAACGGCGTTATTGGAGTTGGTGCAACGGATTTAACAGACACTGTAGCTTTTTGGTCGAACTATGGTGCGTGGGTTGACGTAGTTGCGCCTGGGGTCAATATCAGATCGACCGATTTAGGTAATACATATTCTCTTGGGGATGGAACATCTTTTGCGGCTCCTTTTGTGGCTGGTTTGGCTGCTCTAATTTCTTCTAAGTATCCGAAGGACAAAAGTTATGATATAGAAGCTCGTCTCCAGTCCACTGCTCTAGATCTGGGCATAGCGAGCCGGGACGACTACTATGGGTTCGGCCGAATTGATGCATATAATGCTTTATCGGCCTCAGGTATTCGCTATGAACAGACTAATGGTGGTGTTTCGTGGACAGGCACCTGGGGTACTGCGTCTAACCCCAGTCACTCAGGAGGAAATGCCAAGTACTCAAATACTGCAGGTGACTTTGCAGAGTTTACCTTCAGTGGCACCTCTGTATCCTGGATTGCCAATACCCGTCCTGATAGAGGTATTGCCAAAGTCTATATTGATGGTATCTATGACCAAGACGTAGATCTCTATGACCCGGTAGGGGCCTTCCAGCAAGCGGTCTACACTAAAACTGGTCTAACTGATGCTTCTCATACCCTGAAGATTGAGGTTACCAGTCAGAAGAACCCCGCTTCTTCTAATTACTACATTGTTGTTGATGCTTTTGGGGTAACAAAACCATCTGATATGATACCGCCAGCGATACCGGGGGGTCTTGTTGCAGTTGGAAAGAGTGCATCTATAGACATATCGTGGACGGCCAATATAGATTCAGACTTAGCAGGCTACAAAGTTTATTACGGGACTACCAGTGGAATTTATGAAACAGTAGGTGACATCGGGAACGCAACAAGCTACAGGATAGAAGGTCTTACTAACGGGACGATGTACTATCTTGCGGTAAGTGCCTATGATACAAGCAGGAACGAAAGCACCAAATCAACTGAGGTTTCTGCTATGCCAATAGAGGATGGGAATCCTGTTGCACCTGCTGGCTTATCGGCAATCTCTACATATAGTGCTTTAAAACTTTCCTGGAACGCGAATTCTGATTCTGATCTGGCTGGCTATAAAATCTATTATGGTACAGCAAGTGGAATCTATGGGACACCGATCGATGTTGGCAATGTAACTTCGTACAAACTGACGGGATTGACCGGAGGAACCACATATTATCTTGCCATAAGCGCAATCGATTTAGCCGGAAATGAAAGTGCTAAATCTTCTGAAATAGAGGCCGTTCCGATGAATACAAGATATGAGGAAACTAGCTCTCAGATTCTTTACTCTGGTATTTGGTATAGTGCTGCTGACTCAAATGCAAGTGGCGGAACTTTTAAATGGACGTATAGTCTTGGACATTGGCCTTCAGCAAAATCGACTTTTGTAGGTACTGGAGTATCCTGGATTTCCTATAAGAGTCCAGATAGTGGAATAGCGCGTGTTTATTTAGACGGTGTTCAGCAGCCAGATGTCGATTTGTATAACAATATTCCTCTATATCAAGAGGTTGGTTTCAACAAAACAGGATTAGCACCTGATTGGCATACTATTGAAGTAATTGAGATAGGCTCAAGAAATCCGGTATCCTCAGATTATCGTGTTTCTCTAGATGCTTTGGACATTTTAGAAACCGCCGATGCTACACCACCAGTAGCACCTACTGGTTTGGCTGTTGAGGCTACTAGCAGCAATTCAGTTTCGCTTTCTTGGAATGCAAACGAAGAAATTGACCTCGCTGGTTATAATATCTATCGCTCTATGACATCCGGTGGTCCTTATACCAAAGTAAATACTTTAGTGATTGCGGGAACTTCTTATTATGACACAGGTCTAATCAGCGGTGATACCTACTATTACACGATCACCGCAATAGACACATCTTCCAATGAAAGCGCTAAATCTACTGAAGTCTCAGCTACTCCAATATCTCTACCCAGGTATGAAGAAACAGACCCGGCTGTTACTTATACCGGCACCTGGGGTACTGCGTCTAACCCCAGTCACTCAGGAGGAAATGCCAAGTACTCAAATACTGCAGGTGACTTTGCAGAGTTTACCTTCAGTGGCACCTCTGTATCCTGGATTGCCAATACCCGTCCTGATAGAGGTATTGCCAAAGTCTATATTGATGGTATCTATGACCAAGACGTAGATCTCTATGACCCGGTAGGGGCCTTCCAGCAAGCGGTCTACACTAAAACTGGTCTAACTGATGCTTCTCATACCCTGAAGATTGAGGTTACCAGTCAGAAGAACCCCGCTTCTTCTAACTACTACATTGTTGTTGATGCTTTTGATGTGGGAGTGAGTCCATCTGATACTACTCCACCTACTGATCCCACTAACCTTACTGCAATTGCTGTATCTTCCTCTCAGATAGATCTTACCTGGACAGCTTCTACCGATGATACGTGGGTAGCCGGTTACAAGATAGAAAGAAGTTTAGATAACGTAACTTTTGCTCAGATTGGTACCTCATCTGCAACAACCTATTCTGATACTGGCCTGAGCGCATCGACTACTTATTATTATAGGGTAAGAGCCTATGATGCAGCAGGAAACAACAGTAACTACTCCAATACTTCCTCAGCAATTACTCAGACAGCACCTACCGATCACTACGAAGAAACAGACCCGGCTGTTACTTATACCGGCACCTGGGGTACTGCGTCTAACCCCAGTCACTCAGGAGGAAATGCCAAGTACTCAAATACTGCAGGTGACTTTGCAGAGTTTACCTTCAGTGGCACCTCTGT
>CAYGBL010000051.1:0-5982 GCA_964348135.1 uncultured Actinomycetota bacterium | reverse complement strand
AACTCCAGGCCGAGATCAGAAGGGTTATTAATACCTCTCAATCAGAGGAAGGTTTCTTTATACCGCGAAAGAATTATCTGGGAGATAAATGGCTCAAGTACGGCGGTCAATATCCAGATTATCAGTTGAGGCTTTTTAAAAAAGGTGCAGGACATTTTGCAGCTCAACTGGTTCACGAAAGGGTTCAAATAAAGGGAGAAGCAGGTTACCTGAATAGCCCACTAATTCACCGTACATATAAGGATTTTTCTGACTTTGTTAGCAAGATTAACCGGTACACCTCGCTTGAAGCTGTGGAGCTTGGCGAGAATCTTCCAAGGATTACGCTCTTCAATATACTTTTTCTGCCCTTGAAAAAGTTTGTCTCTACATATTTTATGCGGAAAGGCTACAGAGATGGAATTTTAGGTCTCGCTGTCTGTGGATTTACTGCTTTTTATGTTTTTCTTAAACTGGTAAAGATTTGGGAAAGAAGTGTAATTAGGAATTAGGAATTAGGAATTAGGAACTGGCTCTAATAACTAATTACGAATAACGAATAACTAATAACTGATATTGTGTGTAGGAATGGTGAACAATCAAACTGTAAACTATGAACGGGGAACCGTGAACTAAAAATGAACATTGGCCATATAACTTATCGCTATAAACCAATGGTGGGGGGACAGGAAGTTTATGTCCATTCTCTAGTGCAAATTCTTGACGAGGAAGGGCATAGACAGCGGATTTATCAGCGGCAAGGTGGAGATATTGATGAATCAATAGTAGAGGTACCTGCTATAAGCGACAGATTATCAATGCTTCTTTCTTTTAATCTGGGTTTGCTTGCTGTGCGGACAAGACTGAAAGAGGAGGATTTGCTGATAGTAAATTATCCCGAAACTTTTCCCTCAGTTGCCTGGCATAGGAATACTGTGGTTGTAACACATGGCTCCACCTGGACAAGGCACAGTAGCTTTAAGTCGAACAAGACAAGAAAATTTCTTGCTCGCTTTGCTTTTAACAGAGCAAAACAGTTCGTTGCAAACGATAGTTTTGTCCTACGAAAGTTAGGCTTGGATGTAAAACCTAAAGAGAGGATGTTTGAAGAGCTTTCCAAAGGCAAATGGTTTATACCTAACTGTGTGGATGCAGCGTTTTTTCAGAAGAGAAAAGGATTAAAAGAACTCAAAGCAAAGAAGGCAATTCTGGTGCCACGCAATCTCACTTACTCTCGCGGCGCTGATCTGGCCATAAGTGCCTTTGCGTCTTTTGTTAGAAAACATCCAGAGACTCATCTGATTATAGTAGGCGACACTATTCCAGGAGTGGATGAATCATTAAGTTTCAAAAGAGAAGTGTTATTGCTGGTCAAGAACTTGGATCTGGAGTCAAAGGTCATTTTTTGGGGGAATATTGCCTGGAGCCATATGCCAGAGATCTATTCATCTTCACTTATGACTGTGATACCAACACGGTGTAGTGAAGGGACATCTTTGAGTGCCCTGGAAAGTATGGCCTGCGGAACGCCAGTTATCTCCACGGACGTAGAAGGCCTGCTCGATCTTCCTACTTTTCACTGCAGGATAGACATTGATGCCATAGCAGAAGCCATGGAAAAGGTATGGAAAAAAAGGGAGGATATCGCCCGAAATCAGCAGCAAGAGGTGCTCCTTAATTATAATCAGGATAACTGGAGGGAAGCCTGGATGCAAGTGATTGGAAATTAGGAATTAGAAACTCGAAATTCGAAACTAGAAATTATGAAGGGTTTAACTAATAACGAATAACCAATTCCGAATAACTAATATAGGTGATTTCATTGAAAATCGGTATTGACATACGCCCCACTCAGGAATTTAAGCAGATGTTTAGAGGTATCGGTTACTATACGCGTAGTCTGGTTAAGCATCTGTCAGAAATAGATGAAAAAAACCAGTATTTTCTCTACTGTAGTTCCGCTAGGCCGGTAGAAAAAATAATTATAAATTCGAATTTTACGTTCAATCCTAGCAGCTTTCCCTGGAAATATGCTATACGAAACCGTCTCCTAGAATGGCAGCTTGTTACGCCTTCTAACCTAAGAAATGAGAAATATCGGGTTTTTCATTTTACCTTTCCGCAAAGTGTGCCCTGGGTTAAGACTGCCAAGTCTGTTGTCACAGTCCACGACCTCATTTCAATAATATTCTCTGACCATTACAAACATAATCGACTACGACCTGTTTACGATTGGTTGTGGACCAGAAGCCTGAAGCAAGCGGAACTAATAATTGCTGTTTCCGAAAATACCAAGAAAGATATCGTCAATTATTTAAATGTTCCTGAAGAGAAGATAAAGGTAATTTATGAAGCCGCAGATCCCTTTTTCTCGCTTTTAGCAGAGGACCAGGTTGAAATGTTTAAAGCCGAATTGAATCTGGAGAATTATATTCTTTATGTAGGAGGAATGGAACCACGGAAAAACTTAAGCTCTCTGCTTCGGGCTTATGCACATTTGCCAGATGATCTAAAATCCACCTATAAGCTGGTAATAGCGGGGCAGCCCGATCAGTTCTTCGGGAAGCTGCTTCAGAATATAGGAGAACTTAATTTAGAAGAACAAGTTATTCTAGTCGGATATATGTCTAGAGAGAGGTTAGCCAGGTTGTACAATGGTGCCGAAGTACTGGTTTTACCCTCTCTCTATGAAGGTTTTGGTTTGCCCATTCTAGAAGCGATGAGCTGTGGAACGCCGGTTGTGTGCTCTAATGTTTCATCTATTCCCGAAGTTGCTGGCAAGGCAGCTCTCTATTTTTCCCCTGAAGATATCCAGCAGTTGTCCCAGTCTTTAACGAAAATCCTGTCTGAACCAGAAACCGTTCAAGCTCTTAAAGAAAAAGGATTCAAACAAGCCAGAAAATTTTCCTGGAAAGAAACCGCCAGAAAGACTTTAGAGGTGTATGAGGAAGTTGCGGGATAGCATGCAAGGAAGTCAGAAGTCAAGAGTCAAAAGTCAAGAGTCAGAAGTCATTGCGAACGCTAGTGAAGCAATCTCAAAGCAAAATACTGTGTGTTCATTTAGAATAACTTCTTGGAGATTGCTTCAGCTTCTTCCTGCCGGCATACGGGTCGTCTCGCAATGACACTCTGGGGTTATTTATAACTGTAGACTGCGAACGGGAAACGGTGAACTAATAATGCGTATTGGTATCGATGCACGCATGATCAATTGGAGTGGAATAGGTCGATATACCAAAAATATTTTGAAGAATTTTTCGAAGCTGGATAAGGAAAATGAATATGTTGTTTTTTGCAATAAGGATGGCCAGCTACGAATTCCTAAGGAAGATAACTATTCGACATATATAGTAAATTTACCAGTTTTTTCTCCCATAGGACAGAAGAAGTTCGGCAAAATTGCTAAGTCTGTTTCTCTGGATATTTTCTATACCCCCTACATTATTGTTCCCATCGATGTTCCCTGCAAGAAAGTAGGGACCATTCATGATCTTATTCCGTGGAGAATGCCGGAGGTGCAGCGTTCGATAGTGGCTCGATTATTTTATCGTTATATTATTAGGCGGGCGGCAAAAGGTTGGGATAGAATTTTAGTGGATTCGGCTTTTACCAGAGAGGATGTTGTCAATTTCTTGAGCATTAAAGAAGAAAAGATAAAAGTTGTACCTGCAGCAGTTAGCGAGAAGTACCAATCCTATCAGGACAAGAAAGGAATCACGGAATTCCGGCAAAAATATGGCATCTCCAAGACTAACATACTGAATGTAGGAACTGCTAGACCACATAAGAATCTTTGCTTTTTGATTGAAATTTTTAGAGATTTAGTATTAAAAAAAGGGGTATCATGTCAGTTAGTTCTTGCAGGAGAGGATGATAAATGGAGACCGAAAATCAGACTCCAGGTTAGAAAATTGGGATTAGAAGGAAAAGTTGTGTTCACCGGCTATGTGCAAGAAGAAGAACTCCCGATCCTCTACAGCCAAGCCTCTCTTTGTATTTTTCCATCACTGTTTGAAGGATTTGGTTTACCGGCTTTAGAAGCGATGGCCTGCGGCTGTCCGGTTATTTGTTCAGACAATTCCTCCCTGGCTGAAATTGCAGAAGGAGCAGGCATTCTTCTTGATCCCACGAGAGTTAATAATTGGGCCGATGCTATTGATAAAGTATTAAAAGATCGAGCTCTGCAAGAAAGTATGAGCGCAAAAGGTTTAGATAAAGCAAGACAATATTCATGGGAGAAAACCAGCCGCGACATAATAGAAGTATTTAGGGAAGTAGGAAGAGATTAGAAATTAGAAATTAGGAATTAGGAATTCGTTATTGATAATTAGGAAATGAGAATTAAAGGAGTGATAATGAGGCAAGTAAATACTTTTGAAGACCTTGAAGTTTGGAAAAGATCTCATAAATTAATGTTAGATATATACAAATTCACAGAATACTTACCCAACGATGAGAAATATAATCGGATTATTCAGCTTAAGAAATCTTCCTCATCGGTTCCAGCAAATCTTGCAGAAGGTTTTGGAAGATATCACTACCAGGAAAATATCCAGTTTTGCAGATAGGCTAGGGGCTCGCTTGATGAGGTCAAGAGCCATTTATAGCAATAAATGATTTAAAAAAGCTCCAGCTGAAAAATGTCAAAGATTGTGCTCAGATTGCGTAGAAATCGAAAAACTTATCAATGGATATATTAGGTATTTGCTAAAACAAAAATGCACAGATTAATAGCACTGGGCCTGGAAATTGGGAATTGGAAACTGGGAATTCGCAATTAGAAATTAGAAACTGAAATTCGAAACTAGAAATTAGGAAGGGTTTAACTAATTACGAATAACTAATAACTGATTTCAATTAACTAATTACTAATTCCGAATAACTAATAACGAATATGAAAATTGCATTGGTGCATGATTATCTTGTAAACATGGGAGGTTCGGAGAAGGTATTGGAGCAATTGCTTGAGCTGTATCCCGAAGCTCCTATTTATACCGCAATTTATAAACAGGAAACGGTTTCTACCAGAATAAATCAAGCCAGGATTTATGCCTCCTTTCTTCAGAGATTTCCCCAGGCGGGCGAAAAATGGCAGCGCTATCTGCCTTTAATGCCAAAAGCTTTTGAGTGGTTTAACCTGAGTCAATATGATTTGGTAATAAGCAGCAGCCACGCTTGTGCCAAAGGAGTCTCAGTGAGACCCGATACCTGTCATATCTGTTATTGCCACACTCCTATGCGTTATGCTTGGAGCGCTTATGAGCAGTATCACGAAGCAAGCAGAGGACTATCGAGGTTAATCTTTCCGCTGATAATGAAGTATCTTAGATACTGGGATAAAAGGACAAGTAAACGGGTTAACTATTTTATCTGCAATTCGACTGCAGTTAAAGAACGGATTTCCAAATACTATCAAAGGAAGGCTGAAGTTATTCCGCCGCCTGTCGATACTTCCTTTTTTACTCCTGAAGGCAAGAAGGAGAATTTCTATCTGATGGTTTCGCGCTTTATGCCCTACAAGAGGGTTGACTTGGCAATAGATGCTTTTAATGAGCTGGGGATGCCTCTAACATTGGTTGGTGCAACAGTTGGCTACGGTAAATGGGAGAAGGAATTAAGAAGCAGAGCAAAACCAAATATCAGTTTCGTCGGTGCTGTGTCAGATGAAAAATTGCGAGAATATCTCAGGAAAGCCAGGGCTTTTATCTTTCCGGCGAATGAGGATTTTGGAATCACTGCAGTGGAAGCAGAAGCATGCGGTACACCCGTTGTAGCATATGCTCATGGAGGTGCTTTGGATATAGTCGAAGAAGGAGTGACTGGCGTGTTTTTTAATGATCAGAATCCAAAGAGTCTCGTTGAAGCCGTGTTGAATCTGGAAACCCGTAATTTCGATAGCAAGCGTATCAGAGCCAGCGCGGAAAGGTTTAGCAAGGAGGTTTTCAGATCGAAGATTAAGAATTTTATTGAGGAGAAATTTGAGGAGTATCGAGCAAGGACGCG
>CAYGBL010000050.1:0-6304 GCA_964348135.1 uncultured Actinomycetota bacterium | reverse complement strand
TAATGGTCGGGCAATAACTGCAAGCGCCGTACAGATTACCAGCACTAATGTGGATAATGACACCATTAAGGTATCTATAGTGTCTACTGTTAATTATACTCTAGCAGAAGTATTGGGATTTTCCTCAGGAGATGTTTACGCTCACGGGACTGCTATTGTCGGATCTCCCACTTCTTTCGGCGGAGTAAAACTCATGCCATGGGCAAGAATGGATGAAGATTTTGTTTTTAACACGTCGTATGTTCTCTTCCGCAGCAATGACCCCGATACTGGAAATTTTCAGGCTATTCAGCTTCCTCATATTGATCCTGATACAGGGAATGTAGAGCCATCACCCGGAATGGTTGAGTATGCAGACCTGGTAGCGGGGCAGAACAACAAGGGGCAACCCCTTATTGCAGCAGACGTAGAACTTCATCAACTTATAACAACGAAAACGGGTAATTTTGGGGTTAACACCTCAAATGCGCTGGACACTCGTTTAAACGGAGATACCCACACTTTTAGCGATGTCGTTGATATGGATACTAAGCAGATTACAGATTATGATTGCCCACGCATCATTGTTATTGTCACGGTTGTTAATCCTGAGGGTACACAAGAGTTTCATGATGATGATACCTTAATTTGGCCCACAGGAACATCAGAAGATGTTGAAGTAGAGAAGTTCAACTATTTTTTCATCGAGGATTATGTTGCAAAACCAAGCGAGGGTGACTATGTGACTGGAAGGTTCATAAGGGTTCTTTCAGCGGAAGAAGCAAAGTTCGGAAAGTATGATCCTAGTAGTGGGATAAAGATAGTAAAACTTATCGAATAGAAAAGGTAATTTTTTAAACGAAAGGAGGAAAACGAGATGAAATCAAGGTTTGTTATGGTGATAGTAGCTATAGTCCTGGGTCTTGTTGCAGCCTACGGTGTTGCTGTCTATGTGAAAGGCTTGAAGTCTAAAGTTGAGAATGAGCAAAAGTTAGTCAAGGTGTTGATTGCTAAAGAAAAGATACCTGCGGGAACTGCATTTAAGGATATTAATAAAAAGAATATGGCAAGCTATAGAGAGGTTCCCAACAAGTATCGTGTTTACGGGGCCATAACCTCACCGGATCATATTGATAGTCAAGTTCTAGCAGTTCCTGTCAGCAAGGGTGAACAGCTGACAAAAGATAAATTCAAAGTAAGCAACCGAGCGGGACTCTCATTTGCCATTCCTAATGATCATGTAGCCATCTCTATTGCAGTGGATGAAGTAAAAGGAGTCTCTGGGATGATTAAGGCTGGAGATTTTGTGAATGTTATAGCAACATTGTCTAACCAAACAAATGGACAGAAAGTCGATATGAGTAAGATCATTCTTCAGAAAGTAAGAGTTCTTGCTGTGGGCAGCACCATAGCTCCGTCGGAAGGACGGGCCGAAGAACCAAAGACGGTGTCTTCGCGGATGGGATCCGGACAATCATCGGGTAAACAAACCATAACGCTTTCTCTCGGCGCAGGAGATGCTGAAAAACTGGTTTTTGCTGAAGAGAAGGGCAAAGTATGGCTAACACTTCTGCCGGCAAAGGATGCCGTGCCTGTAACAACCGGTGGTCAAACCTTTGACAGCATATTTAAGTAATGAATAGAAGGGAGGGACTGAATTGATTCCCATAGTTTTGTTTGACACCAAAAGCGATTTCTTGATGGACATACAAAAGAAACTGAAAAATGAAAACAAGGTAAAAGTTATAGCAGGTCTAGCAGAAATACCGGAGCTTGAGGATTTGTTAAGAAAAAATCAGGATGCGGTTTTAATAATAGGTCCAAGCTTGAAAAGGGAGGATAGTATTTCCATTGCCGAGGCTTTTTCAGGAGAACATCCACAGGTCGGAGTCGTTTTGATGTCTTCAGATATAACTACAGAACTTCTACGCGACGCATTAAGAGTGGGAGTAAGAGATGTTCTTCCCTCACCCGTAACTGTTAAGCAGCTTTTACCGGCGATAGAACAAGCATATCAACACTCAGAGCGTATGCGCTGCGCTATAAGCGGGTCAAAAAAGGAACCCATCAAAGCGGAAAAACAGCCCAAGCAGTCAGCTAAAGTGATAACCTTCTTCAGTGCAAAGGGCGGTGTGGGAAAGACTGTAATCGCGTGCAATGTAGCCGTAGGGTTGAAGCAACAGACTAAAAGTAGTGTGATCCTAGTTGATCTCGATCTTCAGTTTGGCGATATTGCAGTAATGCTTCAGCTTGTTCCCGAACGCACTATCTATGATATAACATCATCGATAGAGAGACTTGATACTGATTTGATGAAAGGTTTTTTGACAACTCACAGCTCAGGCCTAAAGACGTTACTATCACCAGTACAACCGGAACAGGCGGATGCTGTCTCTAGTAAAGATGTTTTAAAGATCATTGATGTGCTTAAAGGAATGTGTGATTATCTACTAATTGATACCTCACCTTCTTTTAACGACAACATTCTTGCTGCCCTAGATAATTCGGATGAAATCTGCTTAGTTGCTGCAACGGATGTGCCTAGTCTTAAAAATACAAAGCTTTCGGTACATATGATGGAAATGCTGCAGTATCCCAAAGAGAGGATTAATCTTATACTTAATCGAGCCAACAGCAAAGTAAGACTAAGTCCGAGAGATGTTGAGCATAGTCTGGAAATGCGACCTACCGTTAAGATTCCAAGCGATATAGTTGTACCTCTTTCCGTAAATAAGGGAATACCACTGGTTACAGATCTCCCCAGATCCGGTGTCTCAAGGAGCCTTTTGCAGTTAGTGGATCATTTTAGAAATGGCAATGGAGAAGTGCCAGCTAAGTTTAGACGAAGAGCGGCAAACTAAAAGAAGGGAAGTGAAATGTCTCTACAAGAGAGATTAGCAAAAATTAATAATGTAAATAATCATCAAGTGGATAGTAAGCAAGGTAGTCAAACCGATATGGATAAACTGAAGCAAAAAATTCACCTTCAGTTAATTGAAGATTTAGGTCCAGAATTAGAAAAGCATCAAAAGAGTCCTGAACTTTTAGCCTTGAAGGTAAAAGAGAAGCTCCAGGAGCTTATTAATGCTGAAAGCACCCCGCTATCTCAGACGGATAAGAAAGACATAATTGACGACGTTACCGACAATGTATTGGGCTATGGCCCTATCGAACGTTTCTTAAATGATACAGAGATTACTGAAGTTATGGTTAATGACCCGGAGACAATTTATATTGAGAGATTTGGCAAAATCCATCCCACGGATGCCAGGTTTCTGAACGAGGCACACCTGAGAAGAGTCATTGATAAGATAGTTGGTGAGGTAGGCCGCCGTATCGACGAAAGTGTACCTATGGTTGATGCGAGGCTTCCTGACGGTTCACGTGTAAATGCGGTTGTCCACCCACTGGCGCTTGATGGGCCAATACTTACCATAAGGAAATTTGCTAGAGAGCCTTATATGGTTGACGATCTTATTGAGTTTGGAACAATGACCAGCAAGATTGCTCAGTTCCTAGCTGCGTGTGTGAAGGGAAGATTAAATATTATCATTTCTGGAGGGACCGGAACCGGTAAGACTACAACTTTAAATGTGGTGTCCTCCTTCGTACCCAATGATGAAAGAATCGTTACCATTGAAGATGCTGCTGAACTGCAGCTTCATCAGGAACATATTTTGAGGTTGGAGTCCCGGCCCCCAAATATTGAAGGAAAAGGACAGGTTACTATTAGGGATTTAGTGCGTAATTCTCTACGAATGAGACCGGACAGGATAATTGTTGGTGAGGCAAGAGGCGGAGAAGCTCTGGACATGCTTCAAGCAATGAATACAGGACACGATGGTTCACTTTCCACTGTACATGCTAATTCTCCACGTGATGTGTTATCGCGTATGGAGACTATGGTTTTGATGGCAGGGATGGATCTTCCGGTCCGTGCTATTCGGGAGCAAATAGCTTCAGCAGTAGATGTGATTATTCATCAGTCGCGTCTGAAGGATGGAAGCAGAAGAATAACCCATATTACTGAAGTTCAAGGAATGGAAGGAGATGTCATAACTCTGCAGGATATTTTCGTATTTGACTTTTCTATGGGTATTGATGAGAACGGAAGATTCCTCGGACGAATCAAAGCTACAGGTATAAGACCAAAATTTACTGAGAAGTTACTTGATTTCGGTATTACACTGCCCGCTGACATTTTTGAGCTTGAACCGATGGCAAGAAAGTAGGGATGTATAAAGTGAAAGGTAAAGGAAAGTTTCATATTCTGTTTATAAGCCTGTTCATAGTAACTGCTTTATCCTTCAGTGGAGTTGCCTTAGCCGAAGATGTGCAAATTGCAATTCGAAATATTGATACCTCCAAGTATCCTACTGCTTCACTCTCCATAACCGTGTCAGGATCAGAGGAACTGCAAACTAACATTCTCAAATCCGAAGACTTCAGGCTAAGAGAAAATAGAAGGACAATTTCAAAGTTTAAAGCGCAGCCAATAATGCAAACTCCCGAACCGGTTGCAGTTGTCCTGGCTATAGATACAAGTGGAAGTATGTTAGGTAAACCTTTAGAAGATGCCAAGTCCGCGGCGCGCACCTTCATAAATCAGATGAGATATCAGGATAAAATAGCCTTTGTTGCTTTTAATTCTCAGCCCCGCATTCTCTCAGGTTTAACAACCGATAAGGATACTTTGTTTGGGGCAATTGACGGACTTAGGTCACAGGGAGAAACGGCTCTGTATGATGGCATGGCTGCTGCTATTGATGTACTCGCTTCAAGTAATATTACCCATAAGAATATTATTGTGCTCTCGGATGGTGGAGACACAATGAGCACAAGCTCTAGCAATGAAGTTATTCGAAAAGCAAAAAGCCTTGGTATATCTGTTTTTGGTATAGGCTTGCAGTCCTCGGAATATAAGCCAGCTGCGCTGAAGGAGATTTGTGAAGAGTCCGGAGGGACACTTCTTCTCACTTCTGATTCAGGTTCTTTAAACGCACTTTACTTGAAAATAGCCAAAGAATTACATAATCAATATCGGATTATATATACAAGCAATAATCCAAAGACGAAGAATCTAAATATTGAGTTGGAAGTTGACGCATTAGGCTCATATGGAAAGACATCAACGGTTGTTATGAATCCCAATTATAAACCTGTTCCAAAGTCTCAAAAAGCAAGAGCAATCAATCTACCTCAACTTCCTATAAGCAATATATCATCTTCTTATGTACTTATTATGGTAGCCTTATTAAGTTTTATTTCTGTTTCTTTGTTTGTCTTTGTTGTTTTGTCCATCTTTCTTTCAAAGAACCGAGGTATGCGTGAACAGCTTAAATTTTATGATGCTGCATGGAAAGTACGAAGAAGAGGTCGTTTGGATGAATACGAGTCTGGCGAAAAATCGCAAGTTGACAAAATAAGGGAGAAACTTCTTATAGGAGTAGAATATTTTGCGCGCTGGCGAGGATTCACGGAGCTTATCCAGTTGAAATTGGAACAGGCTGGTCTTCCTCTCCGCCCCTTAGAATTTATCTTTTTTCACTTTCTCTTTGTATTGGCCGTGGGGCTAATTGGAAGGCTATTTATAAATTATATATTATACGTCATTTTATTAGTGATTCTCGCTTCCGCTTTGCCTGTTGTATTTCTATCTTTACTTATAACCAGAAGGAGAGCCAAATTCCATGACCAGCTCCCGGATACTTTGACTATGATTGCCGGTTCAATAAGGGCGGGGTACAGCTTCCTGCAAGCTATCAGCGTGGCGGTTGAGGAAACTCTTCCACCTATGTCCAATGAATTCCGTAGGGTACTGGCAGAGGCCCGTTTGGGCTTTCCATTGGAAGAAGCTTTAGAGAAGATGGCTGACCGGGTAGGGGAGCAGAACTTCTATTGGACCGTTATGGCAATAAATATTCAGCGTGAGGTAGGCGGCAATTTAGCTGAGGTCCTGGAGATTCTTGCGGACACTATCCGCGATAGAGACAGAGTGAAGAGACAGATTAAGACTCTTACAGCTGAAGGACGATTATCTGCAATAATCCTTGTATTATTACCAATTTTTATGATATTTATGTTGTCTGTCTTGAATCCTACCTATATATCTGAGCTTTTTACAACAAGCATTGGCTTGCTGATGATACTTATAGGAAGCATTCTCATGCTTCTTGGTGGACTCTGGCTCAAAAAGATAGTAACTATTGAGGTTTAAAGGGAGGTAATAATGCTGACTTTGGTAATCGTGTTCAGTTTTATATCAGTCTTTATTTTAAGTTTTTTCTTAATCGTTCCTGCTTCAGAAAGAAAACAGGTAGGGAAG
>CAYGBL010000049.1:0-6324 GCA_964348135.1 uncultured Actinomycetota bacterium | reverse complement strand
GTAACCCACGCTTGTCCCGCCAGTTTACTGAAGAGACATAAGTATGCAAGGTTCTATTTTGATAGAGATTCTGCAAGTCTTCTGGGAAAAGAATTTAGGGGTAATAGAACTTATACTTCCCGAATCCCTGCCCAGCCCAAACCGGGTGATATAGATATTACCGAAAAGGTAAGGACCGTTCCTCTGCCTCATGGTCAGAAGGTAGCCATTGTTTATGTTGAAGATGAACCCGCTGCCCCCTGCATTGGTTTAGTAGAAAAATTGCGCAGGCAGGCTAATAAAATTAAGGTATTTTATGTAGAAGATTCTCTGAAAAATCTAAAGGATGTCTTGGAAGATTTAGGGCTTTTCGATCCGCAACTGGTAGTGGTTCCTCATAAAGCGGATGCGCGAAATGATATTAAAAAGTTATACGAAAAAATAGTGTTTAAAGTCCAGTCTCTTACAGACAACGATAATTCAAAGAAGACGCTCTTAGCATATGACACAATGGGTTCAACTTTGAATCACAACTTAATCTACGTATTAACACAAGATGCCTACAACAAGAAGATGGTTGCTGCAAACGAGCCTCAATCGCAACTCAAGAGGTGTAGATTTGACATCGCCGCTGAGGCAACTATGATAGCCAATATGGCTAAATTGAGGTCACTCGGTTTACTACCTAGGGAACTGGAAGACGAACTATTTGCTGAAGTTTATAACATGACATATTTTAAGAATGGTCAGGAGAAAAGACCAGAAGGCAGATTTCTATTCGGCACCGATAAATCTGGTGATGAATTGGTCTCCTTAGACATAGAAGATGGCCAGATCGAAACTTTGCTTCCTCATCTGGACGATGAAATGGCGTGGGCTGGTTTTTTATCTGAATTAGCGGTCAGAGGCTGTAGTGTTGAGCCTATATATCTAACCACAGGCCATCGTGCGGTGATGTTAGATGATAGAGGAAGGCCGATTAAAAGCAAGAAGCGAAAATTAAAGATTAGAAAGCAAGAAGCAAGAAAATCAATCAAAAGGCTCGGAATTAAGACTAAACCGTGCTTCTTAGCACTCAGCTTTTATGAGAACATAGATGAAAATAACGAATCCATAATATCTCCCGAAGATAGAGAAAAACTCTATAAGAAAATAGAATCTGACTATTGTTCATTTAGAAAGGGTGGTGGGATTGGTCCATTTGTGATAATCACCAACCAAAGAATAGACCATCACCGTGACCATAGAGCAGCTTATGACATTGGAACATGGGCAGCAAGAAGGTTATCAAGAGCACAGAATGCGACAATAGCAGTTATTTACGGACCGAGTGTGTGGGCTGACGATTTCAATCTATTTAATTATTTGCCTGATGATATAGTTGATGAAGAATTAGATTTGTCGGCCGATTCCAATGCGAAAACAGCAAACCTCTTTTCAGGACTATCCAATGCTATAGTTGCGGGAGAGTTAGCTGCAAAAGAAGATTTTGGTTCAACACCTATGAAACCTGAGCAACTTGGAGGTGGTATTGCAGAACAATTTGATATGGTAGAAATAATCCCTTATTCTGAACCACAACGGGGTAAAAATGTGAGCATACTCATGAAAGAGCCTTCGCCTTTGGATATAGAACAGATGAAAATCCAGGTAAAAGAAGGTTCTGCAACAATTAATCTACCTAATGGTACTTCAATTAGTATTGAACCTACTGATAGTGTTCAAGAGGTGGCCAGGAAGTTTAACGAAAAATTAAGGTTTGCATATGGTATTTCAGCTAGCCCCAAATATATGAATGCGATTGAGTTAAGTTACTATCAGCACGAACGCAAAACAATTATTCTGGTACCCATACCAAATGAAAAAGAAGTTAAAGATGCCTTTGGAAAACTTTTGCAACATCCGGAAAACCCCGACGGCACCCAAGATTTGCAGCCTGATTTGGGAGATAAGCTCGCCTCGCCTGTTCAAGGGATAGATAGGGAACATGCCCCCTTGCTGGTAGTCAGGAATATCCTTTTGGGTACGTTTACGGCCGTGGCACTGGGCATCGGGATATTTCTATTACAGCAGTTTGCACCTCATCTTTTGCCTGCGTTCTTACAAGGTGAGCTTAATTTCTTTATGACGTTTGCTGGAATCCTTGGCGGAATTATTCCTGTTGTCGTCCTTCACGAGCTTGCCCATTGGGTAGTCATTGCCCTGACAGACTCTCTTAAGACTGGCCAGTTGGTATGGCCACGAATCGCTTTCCGTGATGAAAAAGGTCGCCTGATGATTGGTATAGGTCGAAGAAGCGGCTTACCCGTTACAACAGCTCAGCGTTTAGTCGGTCCACTGGCAGGTTTGGCTGCAATACTGTTTGCCTTCTTCTCACCATTGGGTCTACCCGTTACGCTGGGAATTACATTAACGCTCGCTTCTATCAACTTATCTTCGTTCTTCTGGGGTGACTTTGAGAGAACACATCAAGAAACTGTCGTTACGAAATTTAAACAAGGAAAGATTAAGGACATACAGAGAAACAAAGTTGGATATGTAGCTATTCAAAATACCTCTGGTTGGGTGTGGTTATTTGACCCCCAAGAAAATACAGTATTTGAAAATATAGACGGGTTTAAAGGCCTGCAACTTACTGAAAACTATCTTGCAACATGCAATACAGATAACCTTCTTACCCTGCGAAACATAAAAACAAAGGAAGTCATATTTAAAAATGTCAACGCGTCTTTCGGCTTTAAAATTAGTGAAGATGAAACACTCCTTTCTACCTGGGATTCAACAGGTCGTCCTACTATTAGAGACATAAACACAAGAAGCATTTTTACTGTTAGGTTTACGAAAAAGGCAGGAAAGAATCCAGCGCTGGTCGAGCTGGTACCCAGACCAAATGAAAAAGAAGTTAAAGATGCCTTTGAAAAACTTTTGCACCATGCCAAGAACCCTGGCACTAAGACCTCGGGTAACATTCTAAAAGGACCTTCTATGGGACTACTTTTATTCAGTGGATTATTATCTCTATTTATAATTTCTGTTGCTTTTGGGCAAGGAACACAGAATGATGTGTTTGCTTTGTTTAGAGAGTACATAACAAATGGACAGGAAGCTGGATGGAGTAGCATTTTTGCACTTCTTATTCCTGTGGGAATATTGGGTGGATTGATTTGTACTATTGGTATTGGTGGCTTGGCTATGTACCGCCGGGTTGGTTTTGGAAGAAGTGGTCTGATGAGAGCAGAGCAATTCAGATTGTCTGAGGATTCAAGTCTCAGGAGTGTGCGGCAGGTTCTGAA
This sequence comes from uncultured Actinomycetota bacterium, assembly GCA_964348135.1. Classification (GTDB taxonomy): domain Bacteria; phylum Actinomycetota; class Aquicultoria; order JACQXZ01; family CAYGBL01; genus CAYGBL01. The sequence continues at coordinate 3,052 of CAYGBL010000049.1, read as the reverse complement.
GTCTTTGTTAGAGAGAGGACGGGGGTTTGTTGCCGCTCTCCTCCATCGGCGCCCGGATAGAGGTCTACTGAGGGGGACCTGGCTTAATCTGCAGGAAGAATTACCCAGGGAAGAGATTGACAAGATAATGGGGCGCGCAAGGAAGTTGGCAGAGGGGGAAGTGGTGCCGCGGTCAGTCGCGAGGGCGGAGCGTAGTTCAGTGGTTGGTCCGATGTGGACATCTCTTCCTGAGGAGATGGCATTGAGGGTGGAAAAGGCAAAAGAAATTCAAGAGGTTGCCAGAATGGCGAGGGATTATGAGATAGTGGCCGTGATTGGGAAAGAAGGCGGGCAACATAAGGAAGTGGCAGCTGCCATAGCAGGCGAGATGAGAAGTCATCCCAAAGTCCTTGTTTTGAAGTCTACACTTTCGGAAACATTAAAGGAGACGATTAAGAGTGAGATAAATCTGGAGAAGGCCCTGATTGTGGTTTCCTCTCCAGGCCCGACATATGAATATTGCCTCAGTGAGTTAACTGAATTTTACGAAGCCCAGGGAATTTCCGGTGAGGCGGTCGCATCTCAGGTTGGCAGGCACTTTGTAGGGATAGTGAAGCCTAATGCACCATTAGCTGAGGAAGTAGTTAAGGAAGCCAGTAAGAGGAAGTTCCTTGAGACATTTAATGGTCCTGAAGGGCTATTGGTTCTATTGGCATTGACAGGTATGAATATAAAGGAATTCCTGGAGAGTGTTAAAATTGGTGAAGAGATGCGTAGAAAGAAGAACCTTGAGGAGAACCCGGTTACTCACGTAGCAGCCTTCCAGGAAGTGATGGGCCGGGCAGGATGGAACAAGGCAGTGTGGGTATTACCTAACGAACAGAGAGGATTTGTCAAGTGGTGGCAAGGATTGATTTCGCTTCGCAGAGGAGAAAGTAAAGGAATCATTCCCATAGTGGCAGAGGAGTTCTCCAGTCTTGAAAGATTTGGGAATGCAGCGTTCATAAAGATAAATGTGAGAAGGGGACTCCGCGCCTGGCTATCGAGTAGATGGAGTATAACTATGGGGAGACTAAAGGAAGGGAATCCCGTATTGGAGATTACTTTACCTGGCAAGAAAGCTATAGGTGCACTATTCTATGGTGCTGGATTTGCCGCTGCCGCCAGTTATGCTATGAGAGTCAATCCTCCTGGCAAGTCGAGTAGACTACCCGCAACCTCTGGCTCAGGAAAGGTATCGCTGGCTGAAACTGCCAGAGTGCCGGTAGTAAGGAGTGAGCCATTATCGAAGTATCAGGTTAAGTCGGAAGACGGCGAGGTCGAACCCAGAAACTTATTTGTGCTCAACGTTAACACTTTCTGGGATATAAGGTCTATCAGAAAGGGAACTCCTTGGGTGATGAAAATGATGCTTGAGGTTACGCCAAAGAGTGCAGGATTTGAAGTAATAAAGAGCATAATTAAAGCACAGGCTGTGAACCTCGCTAAGGATAGGTTCGTCTTTGTTTCCAGCATAAGAGATGTGAGGGAAGAGGTCATAAAGCAGATGTTAACCGACTCTATGATTAAATGTGGTATATCGGCAGAGGTTGTAAGCACAGTGATAGATAATAGCTTGATAATTACTGAGGAAGAACTCAGAGGAGCAGGAGGAATATTAGACAAAACGAGGACTCCCAGGATAAGCACGAAAGCAGTACTCTCCATCATCAGTAGAAGACTTCCGGGCAGTACACCTGGGATTAGGATTATTACCGATAAGAGGGATATGTGGAGGGATGATGTGACCAGAGAAATGATGAAGAGGATTCTCTGGATGGAGCTGAAGCCAGGGAAAGAGGCAAAGGGATTATCCGCAGAAGAAGGAGCAGTTGTAGCCATAGAAGGTAGAGTTCCTGATTGGCTGATAATGTTAATGAATAATATATACACTCCGGAAGAAGTAGCAATGCTCCTGGATCAGATAAAGAGAGAGCGGACGATTATCCTGCGGGCAAAACCAGCGGATGAGAGTCTTCAGAAATTTGAGAATCAAAAGATGATATATGAAATCCAGGCATAATCTGTAGCTGAAGAGCAAAGGCTCTGCTTCGGATAAGGGGTAGCGAAGCAAAGCTTCGCGTCGATAGATAATGGCACCACAAATGGTGCTGGACGAGAAACGACACTCTAAAGTGTGCGAACAGGGAGGTCTATGTATCTGGAGCCTTCCCGAAAGAGAGGAATATGTGCGAGCTCCGATTTCATCGGGGCACTCCAGTCTGTAGCTCCGTGACTGTTTTCCGACCCCGCTCCAGCCCGGGGACGGGCCAAGGGGTTGAATTTCTCGACGCGAAAATTTTGAAATAGTTTGATATTCCGAAAGGGCAAACCACGAGCAATCGGGGGGCGCAAAGCTTCGGGGTTACTTAGATAAACAACATTGCAGTTGAACCAGCCGGGCTGCCGATAACGAGTACGGGGAACCCGTTACGAACAGTCCGGCTTTTTTCATATACGGTTAAACTTTTGGAGTGTAAAGCGAAAGCTTTACTTCAGTCAGTCAAACTTTCGTTTGACACTCTTGGGTTAGGAAGGAGTAGCGAAGCCAAGCTTCGCGTGAATAAGAAGCATATATTTTATTAAGGAAGAGTACCATGCGCTTGCGTAAGATTCTAATTATTGATGATGATTTCCCAGTGGGATACTTGATTAAGATTAATCTAGAAGCGGAAGGATATGAGGCAATTCTTGCCTTAAGCGGGGAAGAGGGTTTGGAAAAGGCCAAAGCAAGTCATCCAGACCTCATTACCTTAGACGTGCTTATGCCTGAGATGGATGGCTTTGAAGTGCTGGAAGCTCTCAAGAAAGATGAAGCGCTAAATTCAATTCCAGTGATGATGATATCAGTAGTTAACGGAATTCGCAGGAAGAGAGGAATGGAGATGGGAGCAGCAGATTACTTATTGAAACCGGTCGATTTTGACAATTTTTTAGATAGGATGAGATGTCTAGAAATTGACGAGAAAGAACGAGATTAGGATTGAGAGAAGATGGTAGCTTGGTGGTATAGCAAGGCAAATAAAATATGGCT
>CAYGBL010000048.1:0-7362 GCA_964348135.1 uncultured Actinomycetota bacterium | reverse complement strand
GATTGGCACGGTGTAAAGAGTGGAACTGGTTGGGGAGGAACACTGCAAGCACCTTATAGCCGCGGAATGGCCGCTTTAGTATGTACTGATTGCCATGAGAGCCACGGCTCTTCCAATATCTACCATTTCAAAGAAACGGTTAATGGAAAGACTGGGATTTCCGTTACCGATATTTCAGGAAAAGGCGCAGATGCTCTATGTACGGCCTGTCATAGCACTGATTATCATGAGGGTTGTCTTACCTATGATTGCCATTCAGTAGATCCTGTGCCACCAACTGTTACACCTCCAGGTACTCAGACACCCTGCTTCTACTGTCATAATCATGAGGGGATTAAGAATTGGCCTTATCCACAGTCTGGACACGTATTAGAAACTGGCTGTGAGCATTGCCACCAATATTGGTATCCTTATGACTCGCAGTAATTAGTCAAAGCGGTGATTGAAAGAGTAGGAGGCGTTCTCGCATGAGGGCGCCTCTTTCCATAGATAGGCTCTATTTCGGCAACGTTTTTTAGAAGTTTTGAAAAGGCTTTTTGAATCTGAAAAAATACGCAGACTTAAAAAACAAAGGAGGAGTATAATTTATCGCATTACACTTAATGCAAAATTATAATTATCAAAACCATACTATACAATAAAAATTTATTTGTATTAGGAATGAAGATAGAAAGTTTAGCCGATTTATCTTTGTATACTTAAAGCTTCATAGTCACTCGAGATATTATGCTGGGTGGAACGATAGAAAGAAGAAGTCTGGAAGATGGCCTGGCCAAAATAGTAAATTTGTTCATCTTTCTTTTCAAATTTCTTGTTAGTCCACTTACTTTCTTTCTATAAACCTTAAGAGCATCCTTTCCACCATCATTAATTGCCTGGGCACAAAGCATACCGCTGTTTAGAGCGTAACTTATACCTTCACCCGAAGTAGGGCTTATAAAACCCGCTGCCTCCCCGGTTACCAGCACATTTTTCTTTCCCAGGAAAAGTTCTCTGCCACTACTTACTTTTAGCGCTTTACTGGCCTCTTTCTTAACAACTTTACCAAAGGCTCCTAGCCGCTTGTTGAGAGTTTCTATAACTAAATCGTGTTTTTGAACTACGTTACGACTGTTGGGGTAGAAGACTGAGCCCACTATAGCTTGAGCATCCTTAGGCATAATATATGAATACGCATGCCCATTGGTTATCCGATTCATCAATATACAGTCAAAGAAAGGTTCAAGGTTTTTTGTTGTTTTTACCCAAAACTGGACTGTACGGTAATATTCTTTAACCAGTCTACCCAATAAGACCCTGGTTTCTGAACCAGCACCTGAAGCGTCAATAAGATACTTGGTTTCAACGTCTAAGCTATTTCCGTCTCTGGTTAAGTGGACCAATATTCCATTAGAGGAAAAGTCAAACCCCTTTAGCGAAGTATGGCTGGAGACTTCTATATGGGGAGGCAGAAGAGTGAGGAGCCAGGCGTCAAATTTGTACCTAAGCGAGTTGCGAAATATAAGTCCCGTGGGGCGATAAATATTTCTATTCCAGTCCACATATCGGAAGTTTATGGTCTTTGGCTCTACCAGTATATCTTCAGGAGGGTTGAATTTTTGCAGAAAATCCCAGGCATAGTGATTGAGAGCACCACCACAACTTTTATATTTGGGAAGAGTTTGGGAATCAGCGAGAAGGACACTGAGGTTCGCATCTAAATGACAAGCAGCCATACACCCCGCTGGACCTGCCCCTATGATGACCACATCATAGTTTTTATTGATTTTTACTAAGTAACTTTGTTCGCTCATGAATAAAATGCCTTAAACCTAAGCAATTTTATTATAAGAGATTTAAGAATACAATCCATATTTATAGCCGAATATATAGACATCAACGTTGACGAATTTATAAACCATATCTAGATAACGAGGAGAGGATAAGGAAAGATTAATACCAGGAGATACCATTTTCTACCATCATAATGACTGATCCTGTCTGCAATGTTTAAACTAATATCCTCTAGGATATATATGGGGTAAAATAACCAATATAAAACATAGTGCAAGGTTTTTTTTCGCGGCAGATGGACACATACTGAAAAAGATTAAGGCTCAGGGGTATATTTATTTAAAAATGTTTGTTATAATACGTAGTGATTTTTGATGTTTGGAGAAACTGAACGGTCCTGTTAAATTTTTGGCAATGTCCATAGCACTTCGACGAACCAACAATACCCCACAACTTTTATCGAAATGGAGTCGCTATGGTTTCTACCAATAAGGGCGCTTCATCGTCTGCCAAATTTCCTGAGACACACAGAGTCTCTATTCTGCTTATTCTATTTCGTTGGGTAGCCCTGGTTATTGCTTCTCTCTTTATATTTCTGGAACCCAATGGGCTAGAGCTTAATCCTTTCGCCACATATATACTTCTTTCCTTTACTTTTTTTTATACCGTTTCAGTTAGTTACTTCTATGGAAAAGACCTGCAAAATCTTAATCAGTTTACTCGAACATTAGTTATTGTTGATGCATTGTATTGCGGTTTCTTGCTTTGGGTTACTGGGAGTCCAACCAGTCCTTTCTTCCTCTATGCTATTAGCCCTATTTTAACTGCTGCGTTTTTCCTTAAAATGAAAGGTGGTTTTGCAGCGGCAGGTGTGGTGTCAATTCTTTATATTGGTGGTATGGTTGCCAATGGCTATTCTTTGGCTGGAGTGATTGAAAGCAAACAAGCCGTTGACCTGATAACTGATATTCTTGCGCTTTTCTTGGTTGCAGTCTTTTTTGCCTATCCTTCCGCCCTCTTAGACAGACTACTGTTTACTGTAAATAATCTTATTACAAAAAATGACAATCTAACTGATACAAACCGGGCTTTTGAACATGCCAATCGGCAGTTGCGTACACTTCAAAAGACAAGCAAGGCACTACAATCTACTATGGATCTTAATGAAATCTTGGATATTGTCCTTTCTGAAATAACAAGAGAGATAGGATTTGAGGGGGCTATGTTAGGCCTTTATAATGAAAAGAGCAAGACTATATCTAACTGGATTATGTCGAAGGATTATGGAAAAGGTTTTATGGGGAGTATTAAAGATTTGGAAATACCTATTTCTGAAGAAGGCGGTATAGTAGCCAAAAGCGTAATCGAAAATAAACCATATTTGGTCAATCCTGAAGATTCCTCTGCACATATACAACCTTCCCATTTAAAAGAGGTACCCTTTGCTGTTGTACCAATGACTTTCAAAGGTCGTACGGTTGGTGTTCTGCTGGTAGAGAACCATTTGTCCAAAAGGCCAATCAGTGAGACAGAGATTCCAGTTTTAAGGTCAGTGGCTAATCAAGCAACAGTAGCCATAGAGAATGCCAGGCTCATGATTAGGAACCAGATGCTTGTAGTAGCAGAGGAGAGAAATAGAATCGCCCGTGAGATACACGATGGTCTTGCCCAATCACTATTCAGTATAGCTCTTAATTTACAGGCGTGTGTGAAGAAGATGGGTAATAATCCTGCAGAAACTAGAGATAAGCTTGTACAGCTTCAAGAGCTGGCTTCTAAGAATCTCAAAGAGCTCCGCCAGTATATATATAATCTTCCCTCCGCTACTCTGGTAGACATGGGATTGGTTACTGCTCTTAAGTCGCACATTAATGACATAGCAAAATTAAACGGGCTGGAAATAGATTTTACGGTCGGAGGAAAAGAAAGAACTCTACCCTCTGAAATGGAGGAGTGTTTCTATCGAGTAGGCCAGGAAGCTCTTGCGAATGTAGTTAAGCATGCTAAAGCTTCAAGGGTCAAAATGACGCTGGAATATGGAAACAAAGACGTGACTATTACGGTTGTAGATAATGGCCGCGGTTTAAACGGTGAAGCTGTAGCAAAGGAGTCAATGGGTATAAATAATATGAGGCAGCGAATTAAGTCTCTTGGAGGAACATTCTCCCTGGAATCAAGTAACGGGTGTGGAGTTTGCGTAAAGGCCAAAGTGCGCGTTTAAAAGGAAAAAAAATGGAAGAGATAAAGGTAGTAATAGCAGATGATCATCAACTGGTGCGTGATGGCCTAAGGTCGTTTATAGAGCTAGAAAAGGGAATAGAAATAGTCGGCGAAGCTGCAGATGGCATAGAAGCAATAAAGCTTACTAAGGATCTTTGTCCCGATGTTCTTTTGTTGGATTTGCGGATGCCCGGTGCTGATGGGATTACAGTATGCAGAGAAGTAAAAGAAGTTGACCCGAATGTTAAAGTGGTCATCCTTACAACCTTTGACGATAATGAGGATATAGTAGAAGCGCTGGATGCAGGCGCTTCCAGTTATATTCTAAAGGATGTTTCCCCGGACCGTTTAGTAAAAGACATTAGAACAGTTGTAAACGGTCAGAGGGTTTTTCACCCTGCGATAGCAAGTAAAATTGCAGATAGATTAGTGGCCTCAAACCGTAGTAACCAGAAACCGTATGAAGCACTCTCTGTCAGGGAGATCGAGATTCTCCAACTTTTAGCCAAAGGATATAAGAATAAAGAGATTGCAAAAGCCCTCTGGATAGGTGAGTCAACAGTTAAAACCCACGTAAGCCATATATTGCAGAAACTGGAACAAGAAGACCGGACAAAAGCAGTCATATTTGCCATCCAGCAAGGATTGATAAAACTATAAATGTGTTTGAAAACTGGTGAAAAAGGCAAAATTACTCTTTGAGTCTATGGATAAAAGATTCTCTTAACTTATGGTTCGAACCCTTCGACTTGGCTCAAGGCAGGCTTGTCTATTACTACATTTAACTTATAGTTCGTGCTTGTCGAGAATCTAGCTCTAAAATGCTTCTCAACTTCGCTCGAAGCATAATCCGTAAAAATCCTCTCCTTCATAAATTTTTGATTTTTACTTTTTAATTTTTGAGTTTTCTCTACATCCTGCGAAAGACTGATTTTCAATCAGTCTTTTTTACTACCCCAAATTCATTCTTTTTGCCATCGGAAATTCAATCTTTCTCCTGATTACAACCGCGTTTCGAAAGGGAAGAATTAGATACAACAAATATCAGTAGTTCATCAAAGGAACAGATGTGGATAAGACCCAAGTGCTAATTGTTGATGATAACAAGATGGTACGGGACGGCTTGAAGACCTTGATCGAGCTGGAAAATGATTTCTCAGTAGTTGGAGATGCAGAAAATGGGATACAAGCTATCGAGTATGTTAGGGTTCTTCAGCCGGACGTAGTGATTATGGATGTAAGTATGCCCGGGATGGATGGAATTGAAGCAGCCAAAACTATCAAAAAATATCATCCAGGGATTACTATTACTATTCTCAGTGTTTATCAGACTGATGATTACAAAAATAAGTTCAAAGAAGTTGAAATTGCGGGCTGGATTCCCAAAAGCTCAACTCCAGAAGAGATCATGGTTGCTTTACGAGCTTCTTTAGGTGCTCCTGGCAGAAACGGAGGTTTGGAATGGAACAGTTAGCATCCTTTTGGTGGTTGTGGTCACCAATGGTTGTTGGCTTCTTAATAACTCCTTTCCTCTCCAAAATTCTTTGGAAAAAAGCATTTCTCACTTTAGAAGAGGTAGATGGGAAAGCCAAGCTCATTCTTGAAAACACCAAAGGCGAAGAGCTTCAAAGAATAAAGGTTAAGGTTATTTTACCTGAAGGCTTATCAGTAAAGCAGATTAGAGGGGAAAGCGAAGGCGAAGTAAGAGTTGAGAATGGCTCCATAGACTGGTCGCTGGAAACACTGGGCAAACACGACCGTCAGGTCCTGGAATTTAATATGACCGGTTCGAGCATAGAGAAGAATGGAAGCATTGAGTTCATTTCCGAGCCCTCTGTGGATGAGAGTTATCACTTCGATAAACATGGGTTGCAGTGGAAGATCTACTCTCAAGAGACACATAAAGTACGGACATTGCTTTATAGGATTGGCAGAAATGAATCCGCCTCATCTGAGTATGCCTGGAAGATACAGGTGTAAAGAAACATTGGAGCTAAGCAGTATGGGTAAACTGAAATACTCACAAAAGGTTACGAGAATGTTAAAAACCTACTTTCTGCTTATAAGCAAACTGAATAACCAAAAGGGAGCAACAGCAGTGGAGTATGCTATTATGCTGGCATTTATTGCTGCTGTAATTGTTGGTGTTGTAACCATCATGGGAATGAAAGTACTTTCTCTATTTGATAACTTTCTTGTTGCTCTAGGTGCAACAGGTGTATAGGTCGAGCTTTTGAAAAGTAATAAATATGAATATCTTATATCAGAGTTCGCTCGAAAGATATATATACGAAATACGGTAGGATTAGGTCTAATTATTTTGATACGACGGAGCATATTGTAAGGAGGTGAAAATGATGCTAAAAGCTTATTGCTGGTTTATTAGTAAGTTGCGTAGCGAAAAGGGAGCAACAGCTGTGGAATACGGTATTATGGTAGCGTTGATTGCAGTAGCAATAATATTGACAGTATTAGCACTAGGTCAGCAGCTGGATCGTCTGTTTGGTATTGTCGTTACTCAGTTAACAGGTGCTGGTGCTGCTGCGCCTTAGGTGAGAATCCAAAGCAAGGAGACTCCGTACGGCTTGCTTAGGTTCTGCGGAGTCTCCCTCCCAAAATTTTAATGGCTTTATAAGTTTAAAATTTTAGTGATAGGTGTGAGTACAGAGATGAGAGTATCGAGAGGAATTAGCGACAAATTAACAAAAAGTGAAAAAGGAGCGGCAGCCGTTGAGTTTGCCTTAATTTTACCTCTGCTTGTCCTCTTAGTCTTTGGAATTATTGAGTTCGGCAGAGTCTATAATATCTATCTCACAGTCACTCATGCAGCTAGGGAAGGTGCAAGGATTGCATCGGTTAGAAACGGGACCGGGGCAACTGATGAAGAAATCAAACAGATTGTTGATGATCGCTCACCTATATATATTACTTCAAGTAATGTAGAAATAAATCCTGGGCCTGATTTCAAAACACCCGGCCAACCGATAGATGTTGGAGTTCATTATACAGCAACCATAAATATTCCGCTTTTCGGAGCTTACCCTGTACATCTAGTTAGTACAGGGACTATGAGGATTGAGTAATATGAAGAGGTTAGCAATTTTGAGAGGAGAAAAAGGCGCTGTAGCTGTTATAGCGGCTATTCTAATTACGGTTCTTATTGGATTTGCAGCAATAGTTATTGATGTAGGGGCCTCGTATGAAGAGCGTCGGCAGAACCAAACAGTGGCTGATGCTGCAGCGCTGGCTGGTGCTCAGGAGCTACCTGAAAATCCAGATGCTGCAGTAAGTATGGCGATTGAATATGCCAGTAGTAATGGTCGGGCAATAACTGCAAGCGCCGTACAGATTACCAGCACTAATGTGGAT
>CAYGBL010000047.1:0-8122 GCA_964348135.1 uncultured Actinomycetota bacterium | reverse complement strand
CGAAGATTAAGAATTTTATTGAGGAGAAATTTGAGGAGTATCGAGCAAGGACGCGACAAGGATAAACGCTGATGGCTGATGGCTAATAGCTAGTCGCAGGATGCAGGACTCAAGACGCAGGATAAAAGTCTTAGCCGCACAGCTTCAAAGTCTCAAGCCTTAAAAGGATTCTGAGTTTTCGGCTATGTGACCGTGAGGCTTTGTGGTAGAAAGCTCTAACGTGTATCACGAAACTCGTAACGGTGAACGATAAAATGAAGATACTATTGATAGAACCTCCCTTTGAAAGACTGATCGGATTTTATCGGGACTATTTCCCTATCGGTCTGACTTACCTCGCTGCTGTGCTTGAAAAGGAAGGTCACCAGGTGAAGGTATACGATGCCGAACATAATCCGGAGGTTGTTTACCTTAGCTATAGCACCAGAGCGGAACGTTACAATAATTACCTCAACGCTCTGAAGAATTTGAAACATAGGATTTGGCAAGAGGCCAGGGAAGTAATGGAAGAATTTAATCCCGATTTAGTAGGAATATCGGTTATGACCGTAAAATATGTGCCTGCTTTGCTCCTTGCTGATCTTGCTAAGAACGTAAATCCTTCCTGTATAGTTGTCTTTGGTGGCTCTCATCCTACCGTTCTTCCTGAACAAACAATAGAGAATTCCTCTATCGATTTTGTTATAAGGGGGGAAGGAGAGCTTACTCTTTCTGAGCTGGTAAAAGGTTTGGTTGAGGGAGGAAGTTTGTCTGATATTCCCGGTCTTTCCTACAAGCATAATGGAAAAGTAATGCACAGTCCGCAGAGAGAACTGGTGGCGGAACTTGATGCTATACCCTTCCCTGCCCGCAGCTTACTTCATAGGTCTAATACCTATAACAGCGAAGATATGGGTCTGGTGATGACAAGCCGGGGCTGCCCTTTTAAATGCACCTACTGTGCTACAAGAAGCATGTGGGGACGACAGGTCAGATTCAGATCCGTTGAAAACGTTATAGAAGAACTAAAGCATCTGGTGGAGAATTTTGGAGTAAAGCAGGTTACTTTTGAAGATGATTCCTTCACAGTTAACCGTAAACGCGTTCTTGAGTTTTGCCAAAAACTTATTTCGCTTAAGCTGCCTGTTAACTGGTCTGCGATTACACGGATTGATCTTCTTGACGAAGAGTTATTATTACAGATGAAAAGGGCAGGCTGCAATCATATACGTATAGGGATTGAATCTGGCAGCGAACGGGTCTTAAGAGCTATTAAGAAGGGGATTGACATTGAGCAGATGAAGAGAGGAGCAGAATTGCTTAATAAGCATGGAATATACTGGTCGGCCTATTTTATGGTAGGTCTCCCGATGGAGGAGGAAGACGATATTCAAAATTCTTTGAAGCTGATGAAAGAGATCAATCCGAGCTATAGCACGTTAAGTATCTTTACTCCCTATCCCGGGACGGAGCTTTTTAATCAGGTAGTTGAAAGCGGCCTTGTCTCAAATAATGAAGATTGGAGTAAAATTTCTCATCATAGCCCTTATAATTACTTTACGCCAAAAATTCCTCCTCAGGAATTTCGTAAGATTTTGGCAGAAGTATCAAAAGATTTCGACAAGTACAACAGAAGACCCGGTGCTCTACTGGCTAAAGCAAAGATTAGAAGCAAAATGTACGTTAAAGAACCAAAAAGGATAGCAAGTGATGCCAAGAGACTACTTTACTGGTTAGGTATTCTTAAAGTACAAGAGAAGGAGCAATAAGAATGAAAATTGTGTTAACAGGTGGTGCAGGCTTTATTGGCTCAAACATGCTTGACAGATTGCTCGCGAATAATCATCAGGTTGTGGTTATTGACAATCTCAGTGCGGGAAAGGAAGAGCATCTTGTACAGGCACGCAAATATCAGGACACTTTTACGTTTTATAGAATGGATATACGCGAAAAGAAGATAGGGGAGATAATGGTTACACATAAGCCGGAGGCGGTAGTACATCTTGCTGCTCAGGTTTCAGTACGCGAATCTGTTAGAGACCCCGCATACGATGCTGGCGTAAATATTTTAGGGACTCTTAATCTTTTACAGAGCTGTGTAGAGAATCACGTAAGAAAGTTTGTTTTCGCTTCGTCGGGAGGAGCAATTTACGCTGAACCCAAATATCTACCTGTGGATGAAGCACACCTTAAACAACCACTCTCTCCTTACGGGATAAGCAAGAAGATTATTGATGACTATTTGGTCTATTACAATTTGCAGTACGGTTTGAGATATACTTCCCTTGCTTTATCAAATGTTTATGGTCCCCGGCAGGATCCGTATGGTGAAGCGGGAGTCGTTGCTATATTTATCGGGCAGATTTTAAGAGGGGAAACACCTACAATAAATGGAGATGGGGAGCAGGTTCGTGATTTCCTCTATGTTAATGATGCTGTTGAAGCTTTTATTATTGCCTTGGAAAAAGCAAATAAGGGGATTTATAATATTGGCACAGGCGTAGGAGTCTCAGTAAACAGGCTTTACGAAATGATAAGTGAGCTCCTTTCTTTTAAAAAGGAAGCTAAGCATGGGCCACCAAAATCTGGCGAGATGCGCCGCATATTTCTAGAGACCGCTAAAGCTAGGGATGAGCTGGATTGGCAAGCCACGGTCTCCTTGGAAGAAGGACTTAGGAAGACTATTGAATATTTCCAGAAAAATTTGAAGAAGTAGGTTTCCCTATGACTAAGCCAAGAAGGATTTACAAGCCAAAACAGTCTCCAATTTGGACTTTTTTACTAATCCTTTCAGATACCTCGATGATTATTGCTGGTTTTTGGCTGGCTTACTACTTGCGCTTTGTAAGCAACATTTTACCTTTGCAGCAGCCAACACCCTTTGCTGTTATTTTTCATGCTACAAGCGTCTTTAAATTTATCCCACTCTGGCTGTTAATATTCTATCTTTATAAACTTTATGATTGGCAATACCTCTGGCGTGTTTCAACTGAAAGCACTCGCGTCATAAATGCAATTACTTTAGGCATCTTTACGTTAATGATTGGTGCCTTCCTGGAGAAAGATACGGCTCTTTCGCGTGCGTGGCTTTTGCTGGCTTGGTTTATCTGTATTCTATTGGTTCTTACAGGGCGGTTCGTAATTCGTTACATAATCTACTGGTTCAGGCGCATGAGAGTGTATGTTACCCGGTTGATGATCGTTGGTGCAAATGAAGAGGGAAGGATTATTGCTGAACAGATTTTGAGGATGCCAGCTCTGGGTTTGGAACTTGTGGGATTTGTAGACGATGATATAGACAAAGGCGGGGAAGTAGTATCCGGTCTGTCGGTTGAAGGAAGTATTAATGAACTTGCACAGTTAATTCCCCAAAAAAATGTAGATCTTATAATTTTAGTTTCTTCTGCTTTTTCCCACCGCAAAATATTAGAGATTTTGCAGGCTCTGGACGAAGTTGATGTAGAGATTCAAATGTCGGCAGGACTATTTGAAATGGTTACCTCAAGAGTGGCGGTACGTGATATCGGCGGAGTCCCACTGCTTTATTTGACTAAGATTAGGTTAAAAGGGCTAAATCTTTTGGTAAAAACAATTTTTGACTTTATCTTCGCTCTTGTAAGCATAATTCTCTTTTTACCAATAATGTTGGTGATCACCATTTTAATAAAGATAACTTCCCCTGGGCCCGTTTTATATAAACAATTGCGGGTTGGAAGAGATGGAAGAGTCTTTGAGATGTATAAGTTCCGCACTATGGTTCGAAATGCTGAGGAATCCACAGGTCCGGTTTGGGCACAAAAGGAAGATCCGCGTTGTACCCCTGTAGGCGGCTTTCTCAGAAGGTTTAGTTTGGATGAGCTTCCTCAGCTTATAAATGTTTTGAAGGGTGATATGAGTCTGGTTGGACCCAGGCCCGAACGCCCCGTATTTGTTGAAAGCTTTCACAATTCTGTACCCCGGTATATGGCCCGGCATCGCATCAAGGCGGGTATAACTGGTTGGGCTCAAGTGAATGGCTTGAGAGGAAACACTTCATTGGAGGAAAGAGTGAAATACGATAATTTCTATATTGAAAACTGGTCTTTACTCTTGGATATTGAAATATTAATCCGGACTCTATTTCGCGTTTTTAAAGAGGAAAATGCCTACTAAGCAGAGCACAACTGTGCAGCCTAAACTATCAAAGAGAAGAGTATGGATTCCGGCGCTGACGGCAACAGATGCCGTGATGATTGCCATCTCATTCTGGCTGAGCTATTTTATTCGCTTCGGCAGCAAGATTATTGAGTTTGAACCCTATCCCATCCCGCCAGCCACGCTTTATTTCTATACCCACATAATCTATCTCTTTATTCCTTTAATACTTTTGGTCTTTTTCTTCTATAAGCTTTATGATTGGGACCATCTCTTTGCAAGCTCAGGAGAATATACAAGAGTAGTCTCAGCAGTAACAGTAGGTCTTTTTGCTGTGGTAATTGTAAGCTTTATGGCAAAGGCACCTACTATTTCGCGAGCCTGGTTATTTATGACGTGGTTTGGTAGTTGCTTTTTAGTGATAGGTGGGAGGTTGCTTATCCGTAGAATTATTTACTGGCAAAGGCGGAAGGGTACCTTCGTAAGCCGCGCTCTTCTGGTGGGTGCTAATCAAGAGGGAAGAACAATTGCTACGCAGATTGAAAAGTCTCCTTATTCCGGAGTTGAAATAGTTGGATTTGTTGATGATTTTCTGGCGGATGGTGAGGAGTTAATAAATGGCATAAAGGTTGTAGGAAAAACAGCTTCACTGTCTTCTTTGGTTAGGAGCTACGGAATAGAATCTGTAATATTTGCATCTTCAGCATTTACCCATCAGCAACTGGTAAAGATGCTAGAAACGCTGCGGGGACACTCTCTTGATATAAAACTGTCCTCCGGTCTTTTTGAGATACTTCTTTCCAGAGTCATGATTAAGGAAATTGGAGGAATTCCTTTTGTAGGAGTTAAAAGTGTCTCACTGTCGACCGGTGATCTTATTCTTAAAACAATTTTTGATTTTACCGTAGCCATCACCTGCTTGATTATTCTTTCGCCATTATTGATGCTGATTGCGTTGTTAATCAAGGTTACATCACCGGGCCCGGTTCTCTACGTTCAAAAAAGGGTAGGCAAAGGTGGAAAGATTTTCAATTTCTATAAATTTAGAACAATGCGTAAGGGTGCTGATAAAATGCTTACTGAGTTAAAGAAATTTAATGACGCCGACAAGGTTATTTTCAAGATGAAAAATGATCCGCGCGTCACTATTTTGGGGAGGATTTTAAGACGAACCAGTTTGGATGAAATACCGCAGCTTATAAATGTGATTAAAGGGGATATGAGCCTGGTCGGTCCCCGACCCCCTATTCCTGAAGAGGTAGCAGAGTATCAGGATTGGCAGCTTAGAAGACTGGATGTAATACCAGGGATAACGGGATTATGGCAGGTGAGCGGAAGAAGCAACCTTTCCTTTGAAGAAATGGTGAAGCTGGATCTGTTTTATATTGAAAACTGGTCTCTGAGCTTCGATATTAAGATTCTATTTCAAACTGTGAAAGTAGTAATAGCGGGAACCGGCGCATATTAGAACTTAAAAATTGGGAATTAGGAATTAGAAACTACAAGACAAATTATAAATTTATAATACCTAATTACGAATTCCTAATTACGGGTTCCTAATAACTAATGCCGTGTGCAACTTTATTGAACGACGTCATTACGAGGGACGAAGTCCCGTGGCAATCTTAGATTTCGAGATTCCACAGCGTGCCCAAATTCTATGAGATTGCTTCGGCTCCGCCTCGCAATGACAGCAAAGCAAAGAAAGTCGCACACAGCGTTGATAACAAACTAGAGGGGGATGAATGGATATTGCTATTCTGGGTGTAGGATATGTGGGCCTGGTAACAGGTGCCTGTTTGGCAAAACTGGGGAATCAGGTTGTCTGTGCCGACGTCAACAAAGACAAAATAACCAGTTTAAACAAGGCTGTTATTCCAATCTACGAACCAGGTCTGGATGAATTGGTAAAGACAGAGATGAGAAAAGGGAATCTTAGTTTCTCCGACGCTATGAGTCGCGTAATTGAGAATTCCGACTTGATCTTTATCTGCGTGGGAACACCCTCGGATGATAATGGAGCAGCTGATCTTACCTATATTAAGGATGCAGCCAGAGAAATTGCCATGTCCATAAACAGATACAAATTAGTTATCAACAAGAGCACTGTCCCAGTGGGCTCAACAATGCTTGTTGAGCACACTATAAAAGAAAATATGTCCGTAGTTCACGAGTTTGACGTGATTTCCAATCCTGAGTTTTTAAGGGAAGGATCGGCTATAGATGATTTTTTGAATCCCGACCGCATTGTGGTTGGAACCACGAGCCAGAAAGCTATTAGCCTGCTGACTGAACTTTACCGTCCTATTACTGCTCCCCTCATTATCACTGATCCAGCGAGTGCAGAGATGATTAAGTATGCATCCAACACGTTTTTGGCTACAAAGGTTTCTTTCATTAATGCCATAGCAAACGTGTGTGAAGCAGTAGGTGCAGATGTTAAAGAAGTTGCTTTAGGGATGGGATATGATAAACGTATCGGTTTCGAGTTCCTGCGGGCAGGTCCTGGTTTCGGAGGCTCTTGTTTTCCTAAAGACTCGAAGGCTTTGATTAGGATTGCCGAAGATAACGGTTATGATTTTAGGTTACTTAAAGGTGTTCTTGAGGTAAATGAAGCTCAACAGGAACTGATGGTGTTAAAAGTAAAGAAAAAATTAGGAGAGCTGTCAGGGAAGACCATAGGGGCATTCGGTCTTTCCTTTAAACCTAATACCGATGATGTAAGAAATTCGCCAGCTTTAGCTATTATCAGGAAGCTACTGGATGAAGGAGCTTTAGTTAAAGCGTTTGATCCCGTTGCTATGGATAATGCAAAAATGTCTTTACCACAGCTTAATACTGTAACCGATGCATATGAAGTTGCGAACAAAAGTGATGCTTTGTTAATATTAACCGAATGGGATGAATTTAAATGGTTAGATTTTAGCAAAATAAAAAACTTGCTCAACAATCCTGTTATCATTGATACGAGGAACTGTCTTGATCCTAAGACTTTAAGGCAGCTCGGCTTTGACTATCAAGGAGTTGGTAGATGAGGTTCATGGTTACTGGTGGGGCTGGTTTTATTGGTTCTCATCTCTGTGAAGCGCTTATACACAGAGGACATAAAGTTATTTGCATCGATAATTTTGTTACCGGTTCCAAAGAGAATGTTGAGAAGCTAATGGACCATCCCACTTTTACGTTAGTTGAGCATGATATTATGCAGCCTCTTACCACCGATTTCGGACCTGCAAATTCAGTTTTTCATCTTGCAAGTCCAGCAAGCCCCTGTGATTATATGAAGTTTACTCTTGAAACACTCATGGTAAATGCTTTGGGTACCTATAATGCGTTAGAGATTTCCAGACGTAGTTCGGCAAAACTTTTACTAGCATCAACTTCTGAAGTCTACGGAGACCCCCAGGTTTCGCCGCAATCGGAGTCATATTGGGGAAATGCAAATCCGGTAGGACCGAGAAGTTGCTATGATGAAGCTAAGCGATTTGCTGAGGCATTAACTATGGGTTACCGCTGTCGCTATAATATTCCAGCAGTTATTATTCGCATTTTCAATACTTATGGGTCCAGGATGCGAGAGGAGGATGGGCGAGTCATCCCTAATTTCATATTGCAGGCTCTTCAAAATCATTCTCTGACCGTATACGGAGATGGAATGCAAACACGAAGCTTTTGTCATATTGATGATTTGGTAGAAGGTTTATTAAAGGCAGTGTTCACAAAAGAGGCTGAAGGAGAAGTTATAAACCTTGGTAATCCATATGAACTCACTATTTTAGAATTGGGTAAAATTATAAGGAATGCCTGTAAATCATCTTCGGAGATTATCTTTGGCCCTTTACCTGAGGATGATCCTAAGAGGAGGCGGCCAGACATAAGTAAAGCAAAGGAATTGCTGGATTGGGAGCCGAAAGTATCTCTACAAGAAGGCTTGCAGCGAACCATAGAATGGTTTAAGGAATTAGGAATTAGGAATTAGGAAATAGGAAATAGGATTCATTCTAATTTT
>CAYGBL010000046.1:7828-8864 GCA_964348135.1 uncultured Actinomycetota bacterium | reverse complement strand
GATGGGACTTGAGTTCAATACCAACAGGAAGTAGAATAATAAGCGCAACAATGAAAATGTATAGCTACCAAGATGATTCTGGCATTCCTATGACAGTAAATGCCTATCGTATCTTAAAGGCATGGATAGAGGGGACACAACTAACGGAAGATAGGAACTCAGACTCGCCGCCTTCTTGTTGTTGGCTTGAATACGGGAACAATATTCCGTGGGACGTACCTGGGGCTGACGCATCCACTGATAGATCCTTGGCTGCAACATCTTCGACAACCAGACGCTGGCGTCGGTTGGTACGCATGGATCTCACCAATGCCGTACAAAACTGGTCTGACGGCACCTGGAGTAACGAAGGAGTGATATTAATATCATCGAATGAGGCCATTGATGATTTAAAGTACTTCACTCCCTCAGAATCCTCATGGACTTCTCAGCGACCACAATTAGTCATCGAATATACACAGGGCGATTAACCACCGAAAGGCGCCTCTTCAGCGTCATTCCCTCTATTTATTGGACAGGCGCAAACTTCTACGTTGAGACAGAACTGTCCCAATCCCCTTAACTATGACACCATCTAGTTCACATCGCTGAAAGGCTCCAATATCAGAACCCTCATTTCCGATATCCCTGTAGAGGTAGTCTTACTTGGATAGTCTGAGGAACCAAAGATACTCGCTTGAAGCTTCTTTCGTTTAACAAGGAGGTTTGCAATGAAAGTAACCTTGATTTCTTTGCACGCAGAAATTCTAAGTATTGGGATAAGAAGCCTATCCGCATGTCTAAAAAAAGCTGGCCACGAAATACAATTAATTTTTCTAATCCAGGACTGGGAAGGAAAAACAGGCATCCACAGGTATCGGTCAAAATATTCACAAGAGCTCCTTAATGAAGTTTGTCAGGTGTGTCAAGATTCTGACCTTGTAGGTGTTTCTTTTTTAACCAACTACCTTTCTAATGCTGTAGCCATTACTAGGCGATTGAAGGAAGAAATCGATGTGCCTATTATTTGGGGATGCGTCCACCCCACCATTAAACC
>CAYGBL010000046.1:7253-7818 GCA_964348135.1 uncultured Actinomycetota bacterium | reverse complement strand
GTGGCGGTTGGAGTACTTACAATCCAGACGAAATTTTACAATTAATTCCTGAGATTGATCTAATTTGTATTGGAGAAGGTGAAGAAGCCCTTGTCGAGTTGGCGAACAAGATGGACACCGGAAAGGATTACCACGATACTAGAAATTTTTGGTTCCGAAACGGAAGGAAAATTATTAGAAATGAATTAAGACCCCTAATTCAGGATTTAGACAGTCTCCCATTCGCGGACTTCGAACTGTTTGGACATTTTGTGCACGACAATAATAGGTTAGTCCAACTAACTGACACGACCTTGCAGAAATATAACGTTTTCAAACGAGTGACAGACTCAGAAGGTACTGGCTATCTCATTCTGACAAGCAGGGGCTGTCCTTATCATTGCACATACTGCTGTAACAATTTCTTTCGAAAGATGTATCCAAATCAAAGATATTTACGGAGAAGAAGCCCAAACAACGTTTTCGAAGAACTAGAAGAGATGATGAGGATTATAACAGACGTTGACTTCATTCTTTTTGCCGATGATAATTTGAAGTACATCGATATCATTTTTTGCAGAAATGT
>CAYGBL010000046.1:2888-7243 GCA_964348135.1 uncultured Actinomycetota bacterium | reverse complement strand
GATGATAATTTTACTGCATTGAGTTCGCGACAGCTTAGAGAATTTCTAGAAAAGTATAAGGCAAGAATTGGTCTTCCTTTCAGTTGCTCGGTCAGTCCTGCCACTATTTCCGAGAGAAAGGTCAGATATCTCATTGAGGCCGGTGTATACGGGATGCAACTAGGAATCCAAACAGGGAGTGACCGCATGCTAAGATTGTATAAGCGCGATATCTCAATCAAGCAATCGGAGAAGGCCTTGGAAATATTGGAAAAATATCGTCCGAGCATGAGCTTAAACAAGAGAGTGAATTACCATTTTATCATATGAAACCGCAAAGGATAAGATTCAAACCCTTGAGTTTCTTCTGAAGATTCCGAATCGAAAAGACGCTTTGTGTTTCTCCTTAGTTCTTTTTCCAGGGACTGAGATTTACCAGCAGGCCAAAGATGATGGGATAGTAGTAGATGAAAGAGGCCAAATCTACGAAAAAGACTACCAAGATCACCAGCCAACGCTAGTGAAATACTGGTTAAAATTGTATTGGTCCAATTTCCCAGCGCCACTGTTGCGACTCCTTTTGAACAGAAGGTTATTTGCTTTTCTTGACAATGGTAATTCAAAACGAACGTCAACAGTTGTCTTTGGATTAGTGGAATATGTTTTGAGAGGTTATTACTTAGTCGGCAGGATGAAAGGATTTTTGTTAAGGTATCTTTTATCTGTACCTAACCACCAGAAACATTAAGCAATGGATGCCAAACGAAAGGTCAGAGGGAAAAGATATTGATAAATTTCAATTTATTCACCAGCTACGGAGATACCTGGGCACTGTTACTCACGCTACTTTTGCTTTTGCTTGTAGTTTTTTCTTACTTTCGAAGTCGATTCTTAATACATGTGAATAGATTATTTATCAAGAGATTAAATCACTCACAAGCGTCGGATAATATGAGTGACCTACATTTACCGAATGTAAGTGTTGTTATCCCCATGAAGGATGAACTAGTTAACGCTAAACCTTGTATTCAGTGCTTACGAGCACAGAATTATCAAAATGAAATTGAGATAGTAGTTGTGCTTCCTAATAAAGATGATCCGACATATCACTTGATCTCAATGTTTGAAAGTGGGTCAAACCTTAAAATCGTATTCAGCGAAGCTTCCGGAAAAATGATTCAAATGCATAAAGGCGTTGAAGAATCGAGCTTCGATATAATAGCCTTTATTGACGCAGACTGCAGGCCGCGGCCTACGTGGTTACGGACGATGGTGACCAGTATGATACAAAGCGATTCAGACTCCGTAGGAAGTGGCGGTTTACCGGTACAAAGATCATTTTTATCGGCTGGCGATGCATATGATATTACCATCTCCTTGGCTGCTGGCCTGTCCCAACAAGGAATTTGGTCCGGAAATCTTCTGATGTGGAAAAGTACTTATTATGCTTTTGGCGGCTTTGGAGATTCACCAGAAGTCATATCTGTTGATCGGGAAATCAATGAGCGTATGATGCCTTCCCATCAGAATCACCAAGTCGTTTTCGACTCTAGGGTATTAATGGATGTAGTCAATACAAGCTCCTCACGGAAGCTTTTCTGGCAGAGAACTCGATGGAACGCTTCTATTATGGAGCTGGGGGGAGATGCCATCGGAATAGTATTGGCAGGGATGTCTCGATATTTATGGTATCCCTGTATGCTTGCCATCAGTCTCTTTGCCATCCTAATTCCTTCAACAAGCCCCCCATCCTATTTGATTTATGCCACTGTGTTCGCTAGCTACCTTATTGACGTCATCTTTATCAGACGGTGGATGAAGAAGCTGAAAGTAGAGCCTTCTATGAAGGGGGCAGCCGCTTATTTCATAGTTGTTCTCATCGTTGCAGCAAGTTTAGCCAGTGCGTTTTTCTTTCACATTACTGGCAGAAGCAATAGATGGCAGTATGGGAGGCATAAGGGTTAGTATTATAAGCTTGAAATCTATATTTTGTCTGATGTAAGAGGAGCGAGGAGTGACAGCTGCGACTATTGTGGCTATTATGATTGGCCTTTTGTTACTGAAGATGAAGAAGTTCAGAGCGCTCAATAGAATTCTCCTCAGAAAAGTGGAGGCTGAGGGAAGTGGGGAGCACAGTATCAGGCCAGACCGAAGTCCGTCACCGTCTGTCAGTGCAATAATTCCCATGAGAAATGAAGTTGAAAATGCCGAAGGATGTCTTATGTCTTTGTTCCAACAAGATTACCCTGGAAATTTCGAAATCTCAGTCTGCCTACCGGACATTGAAGACCCAACATTTGGAACGATTGCCAAATATCAAAAACAAGGCAAAATAAGTATAGTTTTCAGTGGGGTTATGAGTAGCCCAGAACAAATTCACACCGCCGCGAGCTTATCGCACTCGGACCTGCTTGCCTTTCTAGATGCTGATTGTCGTCCACCAAGAACCTGGCTAAGAACCATGATAAATACATTGCAATCAAGGAGCTTGGAATCACTTAGCAGCGGTTGGGTTGTGCATAAGATGGATTTCTTCTCAGCCGCACAATCCTATGATTTTGT
The DNA here is from genome assembly GCA_964348135.1 of uncultured Actinomycetota bacterium. GTDB lineage: Bacteria > Actinomycetota > Aquicultoria > JACQXZ01 > CAYGBL01 > CAYGBL01. Next base: position 4,702 of record CAYGBL010000046.1, on the reverse strand, counting down.
CTTCTACAGGGGGCTCATAATCCCGTCGAATTATTTTTGGAGCGGCAATACCATCATGAAAAATTCTACTTACAGACAAATCGGGGGGATTGCCGGTGCGCAAGGGATTAGTTATTCTTGGGAATGGGAGAAGAGATTGAAAGAACGTGGTGTACGGCATGGGATTACTCTCGCAAGTGAAGCGAATGTCACCTTAATTCCAAAGACGTCATTTTCATCCTTCGTTCGTCAAAGAACCAGGTGGCTCTCTATTGCGTTTCTTCGAGGTGGATTTACTGCGATGTTCTTTCTCTATGGGATATATTTACCATTTCTATTTTTGATCTCTATCTCTTTGATTATCAGCTCATACTTGCTGGCCTTCACGTTATTATTTGCAGGTCTTTACTATCTGCAAGACCTGCTGCTGATAAAAAGGTGGTCAAAATGTCTATCCCAATCTCTTCCCCAAAAGGGAATGCTTTCCCACATTATTGTTGTTCTCCTCCAGACGATCTCATTTTATGAGGCACTATGGTTAAGAATCTCTGGGAAAACTAGAGGTTGGGAGAAGGGCAGGTTCTAAAATACAAGAAATAGTTTTGGTCAAAGGGATTCAAGCACATGAGAATTCTAATAAATTTAGATGGATATAGATATAACTCAGGCAATGCTACAGATATTTCTCACCTATCTGATGAGAGTATTAGTGAGGTAGTTGCTATTATCAGTTGAAATGACATCGCAAAGCCGGCTGCAAAATTGAGCCCGATTGCAGTGTTGAAAGATTAAAAACTAAGGATGAGTTAAGTTATTGTGTTCATCAAGAATGTCCTGGGAATCTTCGGCACGCAGCTACTGCTACTTTTGTTGAATTTTGCTACGAGCGTGCTTGTTGCACGGGTGCTTGGTCCTAAAGACCTAGGGATCTTTTCTCTAATAACTACGTTTCCTATACTTGTAGCCGCTTTTGCTAATATCGGTATCGGGCAGGCCAATATTTACCCTTCGATAAAAGGAGAATGCTCTCTCTGATATCTCATCGAACTCCCTTGTGTTTTCTCTGATTATCGGGTTGATAGCGATTGCTGTTTCCTATTTGCTTAAAGATTATGTGGTGAAGACATTCTTAAGTGGGGTAAATGCTGCCTACCTACTATTGGCAATTATACCAATAGTTCCTTTGGTCCTTTTGAAGCATTTCTTAGGATCTATCCTCTGTGGTGCGGGCCACTTTCGACTCTTTAACCTTGGACGTCTTTTTTCATCTTTGTTAGGATTTCTAGGACTAGGTTTTGCATTGATTATCCTATCCAGTGGAATATGGGGCGCTGTCCTAACAGTGATCGTTGTCACAGTTCTTACGTCCTCGTATTATATGTTAATTGTAAATAATTTTGCTCCATTTAAGCGAAGGTTTAACTCATCATTAGCCAGAGATTCAATGATTTATGGGTCGAAATCCCACCTACAGATTCTGGTCGGTTTTTTACAATACCGCCTGGATATCTATTTAGTTGCCTACTTCTTAGGTGAAAATGAGGTAGCCTACTATGCGTTAGCTGCCTCCGTAGCAGGAGTGATCTGGCATATCCCGGACTCGATTGGAACGGTTCTTTTCCCTAAACTTTCATCAACTGAAGAAACGGACGTTATTCATCACCTTACCTCGGTTGTCTGCCGGCACACCATTTTTATCACTGGTATAGCCGCTCTGATGCTCTCTGCAGCAAGTGAATTCTTGGTAAAAGGGATATACGGAATAGAATATATCCATGCAATTCGACCGTTGCTGATATTGCTACCCGGGGTGGTAATGATGAGTATCTATAAGG
>CAYGBL010000046.1:1709-2878 GCA_964348135.1 uncultured Actinomycetota bacterium | reverse complement strand
TTTCTCCAGTAGAAATAGGCAGCAAATCTCAGTTATTGCAGCCGCTTCGGCACTTATACTGAATGTGGGTTTAAATATCTTGCTGATCCCTCACCTCGGGGTCACAGGGGCTGCACTCTCATCCACAGTTTCCTATTCAGCGACAAGCGCGATACTGCTCTTCTTTTTCCTGAGAGAATCAAATAATACGTTGAAAGAAACCGTTCTGATAGATCAAGTTGATTTTGGAGTATATGCTGATTTATTTTCAAAATTTTATTCCAAAGTAAACTATCAATCCAAATAAAGGACGTTTGTTTATTACAACACAGAAGACCAGTAGTTTAACGCGTCTACACTCAAAATCCAGCGCTGATCATTCAGTCTTCATGATGGATATGAATTTAGTGAAATCTGTTCGGAAACTTCTCATGTAAATGGAACGAAGGCCCTTCACTCAAGATTTCGCCCTTAGATGTATTGAGGAACCAGCTTCTGATTCCGCCTCGCACTGGAGTTATATTTTCTTTTCCAGGGGCATTTTACAGAATATTCCCTAAACATCTCTGTTCCAAGTCCAGCATTCATGCTAATCAGGTATTTCAACCGTAGTTCTAGATCGATTGATTTTAATCCAACACCACCTTGGAAAGCGAACAGTGTTGCTACGTCAGGAAGGTATTGAAGTCAGAGCAGGAGTACTAGAAAAAGAATGCATGCAATTAAATGAATAATTTAACAAAAGGATGAGAGAACACCCCTAAGACGAAGGCTAGCAATATACAATTGATGCAAAGACCGCGTCGAAAGCGAAAATCTGCTTTTGTGAGGGTTCTGGTTCGCGAAACAACCGTTACGCCGCATGATTTTGTGGATCCTGCCTTTGTGACCGATGGAAAAATAAGAAAGAACCCATGGCTTCGATGCCAGGTATCTATAAACTTAGTATTGATTTGATGGTCAAAGAAGCCAAAGAAATTGCTATGCTGGGAATTCCTGCCATGACTTTTTTCCAAGTATTGCGGAAAAGAAGAAAGACAAACGTACCAGTTAGAGCAAAAATCCTAACGGCCTATTACAGATAATGTATTAAAGAAATTAAAGGCAAAATTCCAGAAATGGTTGTCATTACTGATGTGGCCATGGATCCTTATTCGAGCGACGGGCACGATGGGGTCTACCAGGAGGGA
>CAYGBL010000046.1:1290-1649 GCA_964348135.1 uncultured Actinomycetota bacterium | reverse complement strand
TTTGGTGAAAGAGGGAAAAATTTATAATTATGGCGATTGCCCAAGCGAAAGCAGGTGCGGATATGGTAGCGCCTTCCGATATCATGGATGCAGGTGTTCGACATACAAGAAAGGCTTTGGATAAAAGCGCATTTACGGATGTCGGGATTTTAGCTTATTCAACCAAATATTGTTCTTCCTTTTATGGGCCATTTCCAGATGCTCTCGGCTCAGCTTCACGCGGTGATGATAAAAAAACATATCAAAAGTGGAACAGAGCAGGCTTTGCAAGCAATAAAAAAAGAAGTGGAAGATTAATGGCAGATATCACAGTGGATATCTTCAATTTTGTTTTTACTGTAATACTTGTAGGAGTTTTT
>CAYGBL010000046.1:966-1280 GCA_964348135.1 uncultured Actinomycetota bacterium | reverse complement strand
ATATCAAACCGATCCAGCCAATGTTCGTGAAGCCCTTCGTGAAGTACACCTTGGCCTGGCAAAAGGGCTCGTATTATTCCGCTCAAACCAGGGTTGTCTCATCTTGATCTTATTCGAGCTCTTAAAGAAAAACTAGATGTGCCTGTGGCTGCTTATAATGTCAGTGCCGAATACGCCATGATAAAAACCCGCACTTACAGATAAGAGCATAACTGAAGACGCAGCGATGGTCGACATGCTCACTGCTTTGAAACGTGCCAGCGCTCACATCATTTTTTCCTATTTCCCTAAAGATTTTGTAAGAATTTCATAAG
>CAYGBL010000046.1:0-956 GCA_964348135.1 uncultured Actinomycetota bacterium | reverse complement strand
CCCCAATCAAAGTGACACTTTTCTTACGAAAAACTCTTCCCATATCACCTTTTAATTCCTTAAGAGAATTCTATATAAAACTTCTTAGACTTTTTCGTAAAGACATTGATTATTTTTATGGTGAAACATTTGCCCAAGATGATCTTCGCAATAAAGTATGGGTGGACGACTTTTGCCAGCTCATGGTGGATCAATTTAATCCCCGCTCTGTTATTGATTTTGGCTGCGGAACAGGAGACATTCTTGCCCCTTTTGAAAAGAAAGGCATTCATGTCCTTGGCCTCTTAAGGGATCCTTTTGATGCAACGCAAAAATTTGATCTCTGTTTATGTTTGGAGGTCGCAGAGCATATTGAAGAGAAACATAGCGATCAATTGCTTCAAAATTTAACAGGAAGTGCGGATACAATCATATTTACTGCAGCACCACCGGGACAAGAAGGAGTTGACCATTGTAACTTAAAGCCAAAACAATGGTGGATTGAGAAATTCGAAAAATGTGGATTTCAATTTTGTAAGAAGCTGACTGAAGAATTGAAGGCTGCTCTAGATAAGATCATCCATTTTGAGACGTGGTACATTGAAAATTTAATCATATTTAAACGTCTGTAAGATGCCATATTTTTGTATTTTTTTTGAACAGACTTCATCATCTAGACATTTTTAGGATAAAGAAATTCTTTGCTCCCAACAATAATCGTTGAATGGATCTTTGACCGAAAGGTAAACTGGGCTGTTTTCCCAATCGTTTTGCTTGCAGGAATTGGAATCATTCGTATTGTTGCAACCTACAATGTATTTAGCCAAACTATCGACGAACCTCTCCATATCGGCCGTGGGTTAGAGTGGTGGGTACATGGAACATATACTGTTGGACAACAACACCCACCTTTAGCTCCTATCGCAATTGGGTTGGGGCCTTACCTGGCCGGACTGCGATCGGAAGAAAGAGACGAT
>CAYGBL010000045.1:0-8925 GCA_964348135.1 uncultured Actinomycetota bacterium | reverse complement strand
TGTCATTGCGAACGGAGTGAAGCAATCTCGAATTAAGATTGCCGCGCTCCTCCGGTTGACATCGGAGTCCCTCGCAATGACCGGTGGAGTAGAATGTTATTGCGATTTCCCTGTGGCGGGGAATTAATCTCTGCAACATAAAAATTCAAACGCTTCACTCTTGAGAGTTAATCTATGCAATTCTATAATCAAACTACGAGTGCCGAAGTGGCGGAATAGGTAGACGCGCGGGTCTCAAAAACCCGTGGGCTTCGGTCCGTGGGGGTTCGATTCCCCCCTTCGGCACCAACTTTCCAAGATAGACTCAAACCTACAAACAAAAATCAGCAAAAGCATCTTAATAAAGAAATGGTTTGAAATGAGCGAAAATAACTCTGAGAATATATCAAGAGTATATAGAAGCAAAGCACAGGCAAAAGAGAGCTATGACAGGTTTAGCAGATTCTACGATTTCTTTGCCGGACCATTTGAAAGAAAATACCGGGATAAAACATTAAAATACTTAGACGTTAAAGAAGGAGAAACGGTCCTGGAAGTAGGATTTGGTACAGGATATTCTCTTGAGCAAATTGCTAAAAGAGTTGGGGAAACAGGACAAGCTTACGGTATCGATATTTCCTCCGGAATGTTGGAGGTAACTAAGAAAAGGCTTAAGAAAGCAGGCCTTGCGGAAAGAGTAGAGCTGCATTGTGGAGACGCATCCAGCTTGCCTTTTGAAGACAACAAATTCGATGCGGTTTTTATGAGTTTTACCCTTGAACTCTTTGATACGCCCGAAATTCCCAAAGTTCTCAATGAAATCAAAAGAGTATTGAAACCAAGTGGAAGATTGGGTGTCGTAAGCATGTCAAAAGAAAATGGACAATCCAAATTATTGAGATTATATGAGCAACTTCATGAAATAATTCCGAAATACGTGGACTGCAGACCAATCTATGTGGAACAGTCTATAAAAAATGCTAGCTTTCAGATAAAACACAAAGAAAAGGTAAAATTGCTGAGCCTACCTGGAGAAATTGTTGTGGGTATAAAAAGCGGCGAAATGAAATAAATCTTTAAAAACCTAACTTATTCATTTCACTGTGAGCTGGCTCCAAACGGACTAAATAAATACACGTAGTATTAACTATTCTTCCTCTAGCAATTTCATCATACGGCGGGCATTTCTAATTGCATAATCGCCGAAACAGTTATTGAACATCACATGCGTCTGTCTGGTCTCAAACATTAATCCTTTAATCTTGTCGAGCCATTCCCCTAACTCCTCATCTGAATATTCATAAGCATAGCGTTCAACTGTTGGAATCCCTCTGCGAAACCAGTTCTCTTTATTCCTTCCGTGCATCCGAATATAGGCGATATCAGATGTTGCTTTAGCAACGGGTGGGATGGTCCTTCCGTCAAACTGAGGCTCATCAGCCGATATGTAGGCAAGCTCATTATCTTCTAAGAATTTGAAAGTATCTTTCTGCCTCTCCTCAGACAGCCAGCTGGAATGGCGAAATTCTACGGCCAGCCTATACTGAGGAAATCTCTCTTTACATTGCAAAATGTACTCCTTATTAGAATCTTTATAAGTAAAATAAGGTGGGTATTGAAAGATTACAACCCCCAGCTGGCCGGCACTGTCTGCTGGACGAAGCGCACTTTCAAACATCTGAAAAGCCATGTCCTTAGCTTCTGAAGGGATTTCGTTGAAGTAAAGCCTCTGTTTCCTTAGGGCTTCTTCAGGAAGCATAGCTTTGATGTTTTTAGGAAGCCGTGTGGGATTTATGGGGTGCTGGGTGAGCAAGCCAAAAGCTTTGTAATGAATTGTGAAGTCGTCGGGAGTTCTCTCGGTATGGAGACCTACAACCTTTTCAGATGGAATAGCGTAGAAGGTTGAATCGACCTCCACCACATCAAAGTTCCGGGCATAAAATTTCAGACGCTCCTCTGCCGACATATCCTTCCTTGGATAGAAGGTCCCGGCAGCAATAAGGGTTGGATCAGTCCAACTGCAGGTACCAACATGAACTTCGCCCATCATAACCTCCTACTGAACTCAACGGTTTAAATAATAGCACAAGTTTACCAGTCAACCGAAACGTTCGAGGTTAAAGCTCAAGGTCGGAAGATTGTTGTGCATGAGTCTAGTAAAGCATGGCCTTGGGAGCTTCAGCCCTCAGCGGGTTAACGCCCTATTTCCAGCCGGGGAATACTGTGGTAGCGGCGTTTCCAGTTAAGGAGAGAACCTCTCACTATCACCCTCTCTCCGTATTTATCCTTGAGAGAATCCACCGCTTTAGTAAGAGCAAGTTCACGGTTCTCCAGCAAGTCAAAGATGGAAAGCTGATAGCCCTTCTCTTTATTCACCAAGTTGGTCACGCTGACGCCAATGAGAGTAGCCGGATACCGGGAAATTGCTTTCTCCTCTTTCTCCAGCAGTTTCCGAGCTATCTTGAAAACCCGGGTGGTAGAAGAGGTGTACTCTTTTATAGAACGGCTGCGAGTGTATCCGATCATGCGGGCAAGACAGAGCCTCAGCACCACCGTCCTTCCCCCATATCCCTCCTTGCGCATTCTCCTGGTAACCCCTTCGCAGAGACCGAGAAGAATTCTCTTGAGCTCTCTTGAATCCGCTATTCCTTTTCCCAAAGCTGAGGTATGACCGAAAGATTTTATCCCTTCCCCCTGGTGCTCAGGAATAACAGGACTATCATCAAGCCCCAGGGAGGCAAGGTGAAGAGCGATGCCCACTACCCCAAACTTCTTCTCTAGATAGTCAACCGGAACCTGGGCCAGCTCGCCAATGGTTCTCACGCCAATGCTGTCCAGACGCCTTGCCATCCTCCTCCCTATCCCCACCATCTTTCGGACGGGAAGGGGCGCAATTATACCGGGAAGCTGCTCTGAAGATATTACGGTAAAACCGGAAGGCTTTCGGAACTCCGAAGCCATCTTTGCAATCAACTTGTTGGGACCCACCCCTATTGAGCAGGAAAGGCCTAATTCTCTCTTTATAGAATTCTGAATCCTTCTCGCAATAACTTCTCCAGGAGGGAATCGCATGAAGGTAGCATCCAAAAAGAGCTCGTCTACCGAAAAGACTTCCACCATATCTGAATATCTCTTACATATATCTAAAATCCTCCTGGTGTTGTGGAGATATTTATCGTAGTTGCCCGCCAGATATACTGCATGAGGACATCTGACCTTAGCCTCCAGAACACTCATAGAAGATTCTATTCCATAAACTCTAGCTTCATAGGAGGCTGTAGATACCACACCTCTGAAGGAAGCGGGATCGTCGGTATGGCAGACCACCAGCGGCCTTTTGCGGTAAAAAGGCACGTCTCTCTGCTCGATGGATGCAAAATAGGCATCCATATCAATGTGAATTATCTGGCGGTTGGCGTTCACAGCTCACTTCCCAGTTGGCAGTTGATGGTTCGCAGTTAGCAGTTCAAAATTGCTCTATTGCTCACTATGGATACGGATAAGCTCCCAGGTCATAGTAGCTGTATCGAGGCAGATCTCGAAGACATCGCCGCTTCCTGTTCCTACGGCAAAGTTAAAACGCTTGGACTTCCCCAAATAATCATGGTAGCGGCCAAAGACCTCTTTCACTTTGTACTTTCGGCTCCGCCAGAGGAAGCTTACCGGTCTAAGATGTCCTCCCAGAAAAACAGCGGAGACATCAATAGTTTCTCCAATTTCGGTAATCATTAATCTCCCCTGGCCCCTCTTAGAAAAGGGTAATCCCCCTTTTAAGAAAGGTAATCCCTACATACTGGCAGGCAGGCCTCCTGCCTCCATTTAGAAAAGGTAATCCCTCCAACCTCCTTTTAGGAAAGGGAGGTTTTAAATGTTTACTCTTTTTTAAAGAGATCTCTTTCTATCTCCCCTCTTTTATAAAGAGAATTCTCTAATCTCCCCTCTTTCTTAAAGAGGGGCCGAGGGAGATTATCTATCTTCTTTTTAATCCCCCTTTAGGAAAGGGAGGTTTCTATATCCCTCTTCCTGCCTACCTGCATGCAGGAATAGGAAGTAATACGAACATATGTTTGCTTATTATTCATAGCACCTTCTCCGGCAATTGTCAAGGAGCATGCTTGAAAGACCGTAGGAAAATATCCGGATTTTACAATTACTCCAAAATATAATAGGCTCAGTGGACTACCCGACCCCGAACAACAGATGTACCAGCTTTGTTTTATTTTCTCAAAATCTTTATAATTATTTGCAGAGACAAGAGTGCTTCTGTATCTTTATAGGAACAACAATGTCCCTCTAACGTATAAATGGACAGCAAATATCTATCTTCGATATAGGAGGTTAAAAATGAGAAAAGCTGATTTATGGGATGATACGCCTGAAGGGATCCCCCTAAGTGAGATTAAGATGCTTATCATGGCAAAAAAAATTATTAAAATCCTGCTGGCAGTTTTATTTGTCGCCTTAATAGTCTCAAACGGTTTTATGTATTGGAAGATTCAAGAACTGAGTGGAGATTCGGCAGAACATACAAAGGAAATAAATCGCATGTCGAAACTTTCTGGCGAACAGGGTCTCGAGGACGAAATTGTCGAGATGGATTCTAATGTATCTGAACTTAAGTTGTCAGTAAACGATCTAAAGTCATCTATCAGTGATAATGAAATAACATTCAGCCAAAACCAAACCAAGATTCAAGAAAACAGCAGTAATATAACAACAATGAAAAAAGACTTAGATGACCTAAAAAGTAAAGTTTCAACCCTAGAGTCAAAATTATAAATTTTACGTTAGAACTGCGAATACCTGCTGACCTACTCTTCATATTTGTCAGGAGATCCAGTTCTCTTAAATTATCCAACCGCTTAGCAATAATATATTAACAAAATTTATTTAGAAGAATATATTAATGCTCTCTTTGATATCAGAGATTGAGCATTGCTTATCCATTTTAATAGCTCTTTTGCATACCGTATATAGTGCTGCCATATAACAGCTGATAATTGACCCCTGTTAACCGGTACGCCTCTCGAATGGAACTTCAAGCACAGGACAAGGTGCATCTAGCATTACTTTTTCAGTTATGCTGCTCAGCATACGTTTCTTAACCCAACCTGCTTGAGTTGCTCCCATAACAATTAAATCAACAGCTTCATTCCTGGCAACTTCAATTATTTTGGCCGGTACATTTTCCGAATAGATAGTTCTAGTCTCAATCTTTACTCCGTCCTGCTCGAGCTGTTTGAATACAGCCAATGCTTCTTCTCCTTTTTTATTATTCTGCACAGATCTAGTTCTTTGAACATAAATAACCAAAACAGAGGCTCCTAGCTTAAGAGCTAAGTCCTTTATAGTATCTTTTATTCTTGCTGCCGGTATAGGCCCGGCAGTCGGAACAAGAATTCTTGTAAAACCTTTCTTTGGTAAATGGTGAGCTTTATCCATTTCATTAGCAGCCAGTCCTGCTTCTCCAATTCTGGCAAGAGAAAAACGAACTGTCAGCGGTCCCAGTAGTTCAAAGAAGGCGACAGCAGCTAAAATTATGGTCAGCAACTCTTCACCAATGTTGCCCAGAGCCTGTCTTGCCGCTATTGCCAGACCTATCGCTGCACCTGCTTGTGGCAGAAGCCCGAAACCTAAAAGCCAACTATGTCCAGAGATTACTCCCCTCCCTAAATATGACCCGCCGTAAGACCCACCTATTTTACCCAAACTTCTTCCTACAACGTAGAGAAAAGTGACTGCTCCTACCTTAGGTAGAAGTTCAATATGCATCGAGGCTCCAGCCAAAACAAAGAAGATAGCAAAAACCATTGACTCCACGATACTTATAGCCCCAAAAATCCGCTCCCTTTCGTCAGGGCGGGTTGAGAAACTTCCTGTTACCAGACCCACAACCAGGGTGGTGAGTAGTAATGAAAACCCGAGAAGCTCCGCCATGGCCACACCTAGAAGTACGTGACCAATTACAAAAAGTAGTAGCTCGCCAGAAGTCTCTATGCGCCTGACCATAAAACTCAAAACAAGCCCAATGATAAATCCTACAAAGATAGCGCCACCAACTGCTTTTAGTGATTCAACTGCTGCCCCGCTAAAATCCATCTGGCCTAGCAGCTTCCAGCTGGCAATTGGTAAAAGAATCGCAAAAAGGCTGATACTAAAAATATTATCCAGAGCCACCATGGCCAACAACGAATTTGTAAACCTGCCACCAGCTTTCATCTCACGCAAGACAGCCATAACAGTTATGGGAGCAGTAGCGGCAGCGATAGTGCCTAAAAGCATAGCTACCGGAAGGCTGGTGCCAAATATATACAGTAAAACAAAAACTAAGAAAGCAGCACCCAGAGCTTGAGCAGCAGCAATTCCAATGATACTGAAACCAACTTCTCTCAAGCTTGATATTCTAAGCCGTTCACCAATCCCAAAAGTGATAAGACCCAGTGCTAACGGATTAACAAAACTAAGCCGATTTAGAATCTCCGGCGTAATCAGATTAAGTAAGCGCGGTCCTATAATAATTCCCAAAATGATTAGCCCGGTTACTTCAGGCAGCTTGCAACGTCTGGCTAATCTCCCTCCAACATAGCCAAACCAGAGTAACCCTGCTATTACAACTAGTTCTATAGATATGCTTCGCTCCAAGAGACCTTCTTTGCTAAATCTGTTTTAATACATTATTTTAATATTTGAAGCCAGCTAATGGAATTCTTAGCTTACCTGCTGCTGTTCAATCCAAAATCGGGAAACGGGTAATCCCATAAGGTATTCTATATTTAATCTAAATAACCCAACCGGAACTCAATGACAGTATAGTTATCTTTATTCCTTTGCACCAGAAAAAACAAGCTTTTTCCCCTTGCAGGATCACTATTTATTTTCTTTAAATAAGCGCATTAGACCTTGAAAGGCATCAGTTTAAATAATGAATAGGGAATTACCGCTAATAATTCTAAACATTGAGGTTTATAATAGCCATAAAACCTGTCTTTGAATTAAGACAAAAGATAAAACTTTTTGCTCGTTTATTTTGAGCTGTCATGCCATTTTTGGCAACTTAACGCCCAAGTAATGAAGAATATTTTTAAGGTGGTGCAGGGATATGCGGGTTTTAACTGAATACCTTTGGTTTAATACGGCACACAGAGAGGAGCTGGTCAAGATTACTCAAAGGATCGAGGAGCTAGTAAGAAAAAGTGGAATTAAGGAAGGTCTTTGTCTGGTCAATGCAATGCACATTACCGCCAGTGTTTTTATCAATGACAATGAAAGTGGCCTTCATCACGATTTCAAAGAGTGGCTGGAAGGACTGGCACCTCATAAACCTATCTCCCGCTACCGCCATAACTTAACCGGGGAAGATAACGGAGATGCTCATCTCAAGCGAACCATAATGGGAAGAGAAGTTGTCATAGCTATCACCAGCGGAAAACTCGATCTAGGTCCCTGGGAACAAATCTTCTACGGTGAATTCGACGGCCAGCGCCGTAAAAGAGTCCTTGTAAAAATCCTGGGAGATTAGGTTTTCAAATTTATCTAAAAATAATTCTTAGGGTCTCGTTCCACATGTGTCTGTTCTTAACTTATGTTGACTAAGTTTTTATAAATTTTGATACAAAAATGAAAAGCAAACTTTTGTCACCCAGATACTTTAATCTATTTTTTCTGCTGGCCTTAGCACTGCATTTTATCCTGCCTATTCAGAATATAATTTTTCCCCTGCATGCATATTTAGGTTTTACACTAATTTTTCTCGGATTAATTCTTAATTTCTGGTCCGTAGCTACGCTTAAGAGAAATAACACATCTATTGATTTTAATAACACACCAACTAGATTAGTGACAGACGGCGTTTTCCGTATTAGTCGCAATCCAATTTATTTAAGTGGAGTAGTTTTTTCGCTAGGCGTTTCAATACTGCTTGGGTCACTGGTTGTATTAATCTTTTCAATATCATTACTACTGGTACTTAATAAATACCATATTCCATATGAAGAAATAGAATTGGAAAAGATATTCGGGAAAGAATATTTAGAATACAAACATAAAGTTAGAAGATGGCTCTGAAGGGAAATGGGTTCGTATCTTTACTTTTGACAACCGTACAGCCTCCTATCAATTTTCATGTATGCTGAACATAGTTTTCTATCTCTTTGCATCTTCTCCTTTAGTCGTTTCCTGTTTTGACTTACGGTACTGTAGTCTATATTCCCAAATGATCTTCCGATTTCTTGCTGAGATAGATTGGTATATTTATAGCAGAGGTCTATGGCAACGTGTCGTATCTTGCCGGCTCTTCTGCTTGTAACCTCAGCTTTGTCTATACCGAAGAAAGCGGCCACCTCTTCTATGACCTGGTTTAAGGAAAGACATTTCAGTTGCCTCAAGGAAGGAACTTCTCTTGTGCTTTCTTTCTTTAGCAGGAAGGTGCGCTTTATGTTTTCAACAAAGGAGTTCGATCCCAAGACTACCTGGTGCTTTACGTCCTCAAAGGGATTTGTGGGTGGCCCTTTGATGCCTTCTTTTATAAGGTTAAAATAGGCTTTTCTTGCCTGATTTTTTCCTCCTTTAAAGTAAGAGAGGATCTTGTTGTAGTTCACCCAGTCTTTTTGGTGTTTTGGGTTTAGATAACCGGGAAGTGTGCTCCAGTGATAGGAGAGAAGGTAAGATAGTTTTTCTTTATGGTTCTTTTTCTCAAGGTAGCTTGTTCTTATGGGATTTAGGTGAATGTAGTGAGAAAGAGTAAGAAGGTAAGGGTCTTCTTCTACTATTATTGACTTGAATCTTCCTTGAAAGAGATGGCCCTCTCTTCTGTGTCTCTTGTTGAATCGTGTGGCATAGGTGATATTAAAGTGCTTCATAAACGTGCTTAAGTTGGCATTGGGTGTTTGAAGTATGAAGTGATAGTGATTCTTCATAAGTACATAGGAGAGCATGGAGACCCCATAT
>CAYGBL010000044.1:6420-9623 GCA_964348135.1 uncultured Actinomycetota bacterium | reverse complement strand
AAGCAATTTAGAATTGACAATAAAAAACGTTAAGATTGCCGCGCTCCTCTGATTAACATCGGAGTCCCTCGCAATGACGGACGGAGTAGAATGTCATTGCGAACGGAGTGAAGCAATCTCTAAACCTGAAACCAGCAACCAATAGCCTCACTGCTTTTTACTACACAGTGGACAGCGCACAGGGAACGGTGAAAGGATTATGTTAGTAGTAGGCATAACCGGAAGTATCGGTTCCGGCAAAACCACACTCTCATCGATGCTTGAAGAGAAAGGTGCAGAGATATTCGATGCCGATGTGATCGCGCATGAAGTCATAAAGGCTGGTTCTACAACCTGGCAAGATATCATTAATACGTTCGGCGAAGGTGTTCTTGAAAAAAACAGGGAGATAGACCGTAAGAAACTTGCTAAAGTTGTCTTTTCACAGCCTGAAAATCTAGAGATGTTGAACCGCATAGTTCATCCCGTGGTAATTAAGCGGATTAACAAAAAATTGGAAGAGACTGAAAAGGAAAGACCGGAAAGCATTGTGGTAATAGACGCACCTCTCATTATCGAGGCTGGAATGGTAGGTATGCTTGATCTGCTTGTAGTTGTAGTAGCAAGAGAGGATGTGCGTTTATCAAGAGCTGCAAGCATGGGATTAACACCGGAGGATGTGAGGGTAAGGGACGGTAGTCAGATACCCCAAAAAGAGAAAATTGAATTAGCGGGTTATATAATAGAAAATGAAGGGAGCTTAGCAGAGCTGAGAAAAAAGGCAGAAGATTTGTGGGAAACCCTTCAGAAAAAATTAGGGAAGAAGAGGGTATAACATATAGGTAGGAAGTAAAAGAAAGTAAATGTCTAATGTTTAATGGTGAATCCCTGGTAATAATGCAAAAATTAAAGTGCATAAATCAAAATGACAATGTAAAAATAAAAATTGAAAAAAGTCCAGCGGTTAAGTAATTCAGGCCATTTTGAATTTTGATTTGTCATTTTGCATTTTGACTTTTGAATTTTGCGTTCTTGGTTGGTTATTCCTTCTTCATTAGGGCTTAGACATTAGTCATTATTACTGCGGGTTTTGAAGGTAACAGCAAAATAAGTATAGCTTAGAGGTCCAAATTGGATTTGACATGAAATTCAAAATAAAAGCTGGTTACAAACCAGCCGGAGACCAGCCAAAAGCAATCAAAGAGCTTACTGAGGGCTTTAAAAAAGAATACCGCTATCAGACTTTACTGGGTGTTACTGGAAGCGGAAAGACCTTCACTATGGCTCACGTAATTGAGGCTGCGCAAAAACCCACCCTGGTTATTGCTCCCAACAAGACTCTGGCTGCGCAGCTTTGCAACGAGTTTAAAGAGTTCTTTCCTGATAACTCGGTCGAATATTTTGTGAGCTACTACGATTACTATCAGCCCGAAGCGTATGTGCCCCAGACTGATACCTACATTGAGAAGGATGCCTCTATAAATGAAGAAATTGATAAACTGCGCCATTCAGCAACCAGCGCTCTTTTTTCCAGAAAAGATGTAGTAATTGTGGCCAGCGTCTCCTGTATATACAATCTGGGCTCGCCGGAAGAGTATCTTAGCCGTATGGTAATGATGAAGAAGAACGAGAGCTATGATTTGGAAGCGCTATTAAGAAAGCTTATTGAGATTCACTATGAGCGAAACGAACTCAACTTTGTGCGTGGTAAATTCAGGGTTAGAGGAGATGTCTTAGAGGTCTTTCCCTCCTATGACGAGTTTGCCCTCCACGTTGAAATGTTCGGTGATAAAGTTGAGAAGATGCACAGGTTTGATCCCTTAACAGGTGAGGTACTGGCGAATCTTGATCAGGTCGCCATCTATCCTGCTACCCATTTCCTTACCTCTGATGATAAGCTGGAGCGTGCTCTGGTCTCCATTAAGATGGAACTGGAGGAGCGTCTAAAGGAGCTGGAGAGCCAGGGTAAGCTTCTCGAAGCCCATCGGCTAAAGACCCGTACCAACTATGATTTGGAGATGTTGCGTGAGGTTGGATACTGTGCGGGCATCGAGAACTATTCCCGTCATCTTTCCGGAAAAAACCCCGGTGACCCGCCGCACACCTTGCTTGACTACTTTCCCGATGATTTTCTGATAATGATTGACGAGTCGCATATTACAGTTCCTCAGCTTCATGGGATGTATGAAGGAGATCACTCGAGGAAAGTTACTTTAGTAGATCACGGGTTCCGCCTTCCATCAGCGCTTGACAACCGGCCACTGATGTTTGATGAGTTTGAAAAGAGAATACCCCGGGCAATCTTTGTAAGTGCAACACCGGGGCCCTGGGAGCTTGAAGTAGGCCAGCAGGTAGTGGAGCAGATTATCAGACCCACTGGTTTGGTTGATCCGGAAGTTTTGGTTCGACCCACCAGAGGGCAGATTGACGACCTCATAGCTGAGATTAAGGAAAGAGTAAAACGAAGCGAGAGAGTTCTGGTAACGACTTTAACCAAGAAAATGGCAGAAGATTTAAGCGACTATCTGCTAGAGTCGGGAGTGCGGGGCAGGTATCTACATTCGGACATCAATACTATCGAACGCATCGAAATATTGCGCAGTCTCCGTCTGGGAGAATTTGATGTACTGGTGGGAATTAACCTTTTAAGGGAAGGACTCGACCTTCCTGAGGTATCTTTGGTTGCTATTCTCGATGCTGACAAAGAAGGTTTCCTGAGATCTGAAAGATCGCTTATTCAAACAATAGGTAGGGCAGCCCGGAACGTAAGCGGACAGGTGATAATGTATGCTGACGATGTCACCGACTCAATGAAACAAGCTATAAATGAAACAAACCGCCGTAGGAAACTGCAGATAGAATATAATAGGAAGAATGGCATCGAACCCCAGACCATCCGCAAAGCTGTCAGCGATATTATCCAGGCTGCTCAAGCTGCTGAGAGCCATGCGCTCTATAAAACGAGGAGAAATATGTATAAAGAGATTTTGAAACTTCCTAAGGAAGAGATAAGAAGGTTAATACAGACTTTGGAGGAAGAGATGCGCTCTGCAGCAGAAGAGCTGCAGTTCGAAAGGGCAGCACAGCTTCGCGATGAAATCCACGAACTCCGCCTGGAACTGGAAGGGGAGAGGAAGAGTTTGTTAGAAAGATAATCATGCAATGAATTATGGGAAACTCAAAAAACAAGTAGGGAAGGGACCTGTGCCCTTCCGAAAAATAGA
>CAYGBL010000044.1:0-6320 GCA_964348135.1 uncultured Actinomycetota bacterium | reverse complement strand
ATTACATGATTTGGCTAGTGGGTGTCACGCCCACATAAAATAATCTGGTATCGGTAATAAATTAAAATGGCTACAGACAAAATTATCATCAAAGGTGCGCGTGAGCACAACCTCAAAAACATAAATCTTGAAATTCCCCGTGACAAGCTGGTGATTATCACCGGCATAAGCGGCTCAGGCAAGTCGTCTCTTGCTTTCGATACTATCTACGCGGAAGGGCAAAGGCGTTACGTGGAGTCTCTTTCAGCGTACGCCCGCCAGTTCCTCGGCCAGATGGAAAAGCCTGATGTTGACCACATTGATGGGCTTTCTCCCGCTATATCTATTGACCAGAAATCAGCGAGCAAAAATCCCCGTTCTACCGTGGGTACGGTAACTGAGATATACGATTACTTGCGCTTGCTCTATGCCCGTATTGGAATACCGCACTGCTACGTCTGCGGTAAAGAAATTACCAGGCAGACGTCCCAGCAAATCATTGAACAGGTGATGTCGCTTCCATCTGGAACCAAATTTCAGCTACTGGCTCCTCTGGTTCGTGGAAGAAAAGGTGAGTACCGTAAACTTCTTCAAAGCGTTCGCAAGGAGGGCTTTGCGAGAGTTCGTGTTGACGGCAAGGTCTATGAAGTTGAGGAGAGCATAAAGCTTAAACTCGACCGCTATAAGATCCATCATATTGAGGTTGTGGTTGACCGTCTGGTTATGAAGCCTGAGATAAGACGGCGGCTGGCTGATTCGGTTGAGACTGCCCTTAATCTCAGCAAAGGATACCTTATAGTAGAAATTGTTGGTGACCCCACAGTCGGCGGGGAGAGGGAGCTCAAGTTTAGCGAGCAGTTTGCCTGTTTTGACGACAGCATCAGTTACGAAGAGCTTGCTCCCAGAATGTTCTCCTTCAACAGTCCTTATGGAGCCTGTACCCGATGTCTGGGGCTGGGAGCAAAGATGGAAGTAGACCCCGAACTGGTGATTCCCAATCCCAAATTGAGCCTGCGTGAAGGGGCTGTTGCTCCTTTTTACCACACCAGGGTGGATTTCTACCGCAAAATTCTGCAGGCCATAGCAGAAGAATATGATATAGATATGGATAAACCCTGGAAGAAACTAACCAAGCGGGAGAAAGACATTATTCTCTATGGAACTGGTGAAGATAAGGTGTACGTAAGGTATCGCAGCTTAACTGGACGTATACGTGCCTACTATACTACCTTTCCGGGAGTAGTTGACAATCTTATGCGGCGCTACGACGAATCTGAGAGTGACCATACGCGGAGCAAAATCGAGCAGTATATGAGGATGAGTCCCTGCCCTGTATGTGGAGGTTCTCGCCTAAAGCCAGAGAGTATGTCAGTTACGGTGGGGGATTTAAACATATATCAATTTACTCAGATGTCTGCCAAAGATGCTCTGGAATTTGCCGAAAATCTTCAGCTCACTGAGCGGGAGATACTCATCGGAAACCGTATACTTAAAGAGATAAAGGAACGCCTGAATTTTATGGTTGCCGTTGGGCTTGACTACATTACTCTGGATCGAGCAACCGCTACACTTGCGGGAGGGGAAGCTCAAAGAATAAGATTGGCAACTCAGATTGGTTCAGGACTGATGGGAGTACTTTATATTCTTGATGAACCATCGATTGGTCTCCATCAGAGAGATAACCGCCGCTTGCTAGATACTTTAGAGAGGTTGCGCGATTTGGGAAATACGGTGCTGGTGGTGGAGCATGATGAGGCGACCATCAGAAGCGCAGACCACTTAATCGATATCGGCCCCGGAGCAGGTGATCACGGAGGAGAAATTGTCTGTACCGGAACGGTTGAAGATATAATTGGCTGCGCCGAGTCTTTGACTGGAAGATATCTTGCGCGGGAGTTGGTCATCCCTATTCCTGACCAACGGAAAAAGCCTCAGGGTAAGAGTCTGGTTATAAAGAAAGCAGCCGAACATAATCTAAAAAATATAGATGTATTAATACCGCTGGGCTTATTTGTGTGTATCACAGGTGTTTCAGGCTCCGGCAAAAGCACACTCGTTACCGATATTTTATCCAGAGCACTTGCTGCTGAACTCTATCATTCCAAAGAAAGACCGGGTAAGCATCAAGGGATTAAGGGTATTCAGCATATCGACAAAGTTATAGAGATTGACCAGTCTCCCATTGGCCGCACTCCCCGGTCAAATCCCGCTACATATATAAAGGTCTTTGACGATATCAGGCAGGTCTTTTCACAGGTACCGGAGGCACGTATGCGGGGCTATAAACCCGGACGCTTCAGCTTTAACGTGCGAGGTGGTAGATGCGAGGCCTGCAGAGGAGAGGGCACCATCAAGATCGAGATGCAGTTCCTTCCCGATATTTATATCCCCTGCGAGGTATGTAAGGGGAAGCGGTATAACAAAGAAACTCTGGAGGTTAAGTTCAAAGGGAAGAACATTGCTGATATCCTGAATATGTCGGTAGAAGAAGCCCTGAAATTCTTCGAGAACATCCCCCGCATCAAGCGGAAATTACAGACTATATATGATGTAGGTCTGGGCTATATAAAGCTGGGCCAGCCGGCTCCTACTCTTTCAGGAGGCGAAGCCCAGAGAGTAAAACTTTCATCCGAGCTTTCCAAGAGAGAGACGGGAAGGACTTTTTATATTCTGGATGAGCCGACTACAGGCCTTCATTTCGCCGATATTCATAAACTTCTGGATGTGTTGCGCCGCCTGGTTACCGGAGGAAATACCGTTGTGGTTATCGAGCACAACCTCGATGTGGTTAAGACTGCCGACCATATAATAGACCTCGGACCCGAAGGCGGAGACCTGGGAGGCTATGTAGTGGCGACAGGTACGCCCGAAGAGATTGCCCAACATCCCACTTCTTATACCGGTCAGTTTCTCGGCAAAGTATTAGAACAATCCCGCCCCATCGAACTAGCTGCAAGTAGCTAGCAGTTCAGTTTGTCACTGCGAGGAGCAGAGCGACGAAGCACTCTCTAATTGCAATTGGCAGTCAGCAGTGAGATTGGTTGACCTTTGACCGTTCACAGTTCGCTGTAAACAGGAACTCTTCGAGCAAGTAAAGCAAGTCGAGAAGAGAATCATACCTTTGTCACTGCGAGGAGCAGGGCGACGAAACAATCTCATACTACTATAATTGTCATTGCGAACGGAGTGAAGCAATCTCGAATTGACAATAAGAAACATTAAGATTGCCGTACTCCTCCGATTAACATCGGAGTCTCTCGCAATGATAGTGGAGAAGCAAACTTTTCATCCTTTATCATTACGACCCTGCCTATGGTGGGGGAAGTAATCTCAGTTTTTCTTTTCTCTAAAGGAGCATCAGGGATATTTGCCTCTCTCTAAATTGGAGAGGATGTAGGTGCGATAGTTCTTTTTTGTTGTTTTTACTCCAGTCATTGCGAACGTAGTGAAGCAATCTCGGTTTTTTGGACCTGTCGTTTCATATCATTTCTTATCACAGCAAAGAATCTTATAGAAGCTAATTTAACTCTTCTAAAAAAAACAGGATTTCGCTTATAACTGAAGAATTGAGCAGGCAGATTATATTAATTTCTTAAGATTTTGCTGCAATCTAGATATGAACAATAGATAACTGTATTGAGGTGAGATAATGGACCAAACTGAAATAACAGTCAGTCGAAATCCCTCAGGAACCAATAGTACACCCTGTTTCTACTGCCTGGGGGATAGACCCGATGTGCATGGTGTACTAGCAGATTTAGTGGTACTCTACATTACAGAACACGCATGCTCTTTTGAAGAGGCACTTCGTGAATTTGAGGAATATGAAAAGGATACCAGTGAGCTTATGCGGTTAAATGTAATTGTACGTTCTGATGGTGTGACATATTTTGAGCCATTCGAGTAAGATAAAGCCATCTGTAAAAGATCAACAAAATGTATCGTCATTACAGGATTACAAGATCTTAATATGTCAAATGAAATGAATAAACAAAGATTAACCTGGAAAGATATTGTGAAAAATGCTCTATTGGAACTAGGCGGGCAAGGACACCTATCCGAAATCAATAGGATAGTAGAAGGTCATCCTAAGACGAAAACAAATCCAACTTGGAAAGATACTATTAGACGTGTTGTAAGGCAATATAAAATTTTTAAGCCAATACCACCTGAAAGAAGTGGTATTTATAAGTTGGTGGAAGAAATTTCAATAAAGCCTGAATCGCAGAGTTTTACTGAGGAACCAGAAATTGACCATGGCATTGCTCAAGGAATGTTGATAGCACTTGGGGAGATTTATGGATATGAAACTTATGTGCCACCACACGACCAAACCATTAGAAATTTTCAGGGGAAATCTCTGAAAGATTTTGTCAGTGTATTAAACTGCACAGATATTTTCAGGGGACCAAATTTGGCAAAGATTAGGGAAATAGATACTTTGTGGTTTGATGAAGATGATTATGGATTATTTCCAGTTTACGCCTTTGAAGTAGAGGAAACAACAAGGGTTAAATCTGGTTTGGATAGACTGCTAAAGATACCAAGAAGATTTCCTACCAGATTTTTTATTATAGGCCCAAGCGCAAAAGAAAAAGAGTTATTCGACCAATATATTATCCAAACACCTTTTAGAGATTTTAAAGAAAAGTTCTTGTTTAGGTCTTATAAAGAATTGGAGGAATTATATAACTCTGCTTTGGTTCACAATAAACAGCGTGAGCAGTTTGGCGTTATTGAGAGGAGGCAGTAAAAATTGTGATCAAGGTAATTATTGATTCCAAGTATTGCCGTCATCAATTTGATGACTATCTTGCTGGTGGTAAGGTTGAATATAGAGGGAAGATTTATTATTGGTTGGCACAAGATAGCAATTATGGCTTTGGTTGGGAAGTTGAACCAATTACAGAGGAAGATTGGAAGGATATTACCGAAAAGGAATATAGCAGAATCACAGGGATTGTAGAGAAATTCCTCTGTGAACATAAAACAAAATACACGATTTAAATTTTATTATAAAAAGCAATAGAGAAGTATGACTCCATATCTTATTAAGAAACTCAGGGGATAGGTGCTGGTTTTAAACAGACTGCTAGTCTTGAGAATGCTTAAGCAATAGATCGTTTTAATTTAGACCCAGAATGGACTATTTGGGCTTGAAAGAGAAAATTCAGTATGAATAAAGAAGTTCGGAATTGGTTACTAGTCGGTATTAGTGAAAACTGGGAGACAGCTTTGTCTCAGCCGGTTCCCATATGGGGTTTGAAGCTGCGCTATCAAGAACAATTTCAGGCCTTAAGTATTGGCGACATTGTTTGGTTTTATGCAACATCACCGATTAGCGGTGTCATCGGGTTAGGAACAATTAAAGATAAGTATGTTGATAATATAAATCTGGTCTGGGACAAAGAACAAGAGGAAAAAGAGGTTATCTGGCCATTACGTTTTAGGATTCATGTTTTAAAAGTGATAGGTAGAAAACGATGGAAAAAAGACAACGTAAAAATAAGCGATTTTCACCTTAATTGGCAGATTGGTTTTCAGCTTTTACAAAGTATCCATGTGAAAGAATTAATTACAAGATCAGAGCAGTTATTTGGCGGTGTATCGCAAGGAGATTTTTTTAGAGGCGCTACAATTTCAGAGCCATTAGTAGCTGAGCCAACAACACAGAAATATGTAGCATTAGTACAGAAAGAAAGGCAATTCGCTACTCATCGAGATTTGCAGCAAAAGATTGCAGAGATTGGCAAACTACAGTTTTATCATACTCAACTTGAATATCCTGTAGAACTGCCGAATGAAGATAAAAACCTTGATGTTGTCTGGAAAAGGGAAATTGCAGGGGTACCCACTTTTGCTTTTGAAGTAGAATTGTCTGGAGTGATTGAGAAGGCGATAGCACGGTTAAAGTTTGCCTATGTACGGTGGAACTCTAGACCTAGGATTGTAGTGCCGCAAAAATATGTGAAAAAAGTTAACAATATCGTTGCAACAGAGGACAGGGATTTTTGCAATCAATTTAAAATGTATGAACCAATCCAACTGTTGGAATTGCTTAACAAGAAGCGAGAACTTAAAAATCTAGAGCAAAATTTAGAGGTTTATTGAATTGTTAGAAAGGGTCGTGTCTTTGTATTTGATATTTAAGGAACTTTAATAAGCTATTATAATTCAACTCTTAAAAGTAAACAGGCTGATAGGGAATAAGAATTTTTATTGTTTGAAAAGGGACTGGCCAGGCTAAGTATTTAAGTTTCCGATCGAATAAGTTGAGTGTGCAGTCTTTTTTTCTCTCCGGAACTGAAACAAAGATCAGCGGTAACAGTAGAGACAATTTA
>CAYGBL010000043.1:3390-10215 GCA_964348135.1 uncultured Actinomycetota bacterium | reverse complement strand
AAAAGATTTCGCTTCGCTGATTTCCTCTGTTTAGGACGTGGTAGATAGCATTTTCGTAGTTAATACGTAGCTGGCGTGCTATGAAGATTTTGTATCAGAGAGTCCAAAAAATGTCAAAGATAAAGATACGGCCCCACTCTCCGCAAGAAATGCCAAAGATAAAGATACGGCCCCATTCTCCGCAGAGCGATTCCCATATTGACTTATTCTGCTTACTTAAAGGTGAACAAGGAGATGGGATGTAGGCTCACGAAATTGACGTATAACACTACATGATTTTTTATGAAGTTAAAAGAATAAAAGAGATCCGTGTTTTATTGTTTTTAAAACCATTTTATTAAATACTTTTCATGGAATGTAAAGGACTTTAATAAAAACATGGTTGATAACGATTGGATCATTTTTATTGGTTCGGCTATAACAATCATAATTGCTGGCGTTGTTGTAAGTTTGTTAGGTGATGCAATTGCCAAACGAACTAGACTGGGTGGACTATGGATTGGACTTATCCTTGTAGCTTTTGTTACCTCTCTTCCGGAGATAGCTACAGCTGCTAGTGCTGGCCGGATCGGTGTCCCTGACCTTTCAGCAGGAGATCTTTTTGGGTCTGGACTGTTTAATCTAGCCATAATGGCTGTTGCCGATCTAATGCATCGCCGCCGCCGATTGTTAAAATCAGTTACATTGGGTCATGTTGTATCAGGGGGCATTGTAGTTATTTTAACTGCGATTGCCTCTATCTTTATTATTCTAAAAATCGACCTTTCCTTAGGATGGCTCTCATACGGAAGCCTGACTCTTTTTGTTGCTTATCTTTTTGGTATTTGGTTAGTTTCCCGGCACGAACCGAAACCTGTAGCTGAAGAATTTAAAAAACAGTCCCAGCAAATAGAAAAAGACCTAACAAAAAAGCTTGCAGAAATTCCTTGGTGGATTTTGGCTTTTGCAATCAGCCTGGCAGCATTAACTATCTTACTTGTAGCACCCTGGTTAGCAGTCTCGGCCAGTAGGCTTGCAACTGCTACAGGACTTGGAGCAAGCTTCTTTGGTACCCTTTTTATAGCATTTACCACTTCGCTTCCTGAGTTAGTCGTCTCAATAACTGCTATGAGGTTGGCAGCTTTCGATTTGGTGGTCGGGAATATCTTTGGCTCAAATGCTTTTAATATGGCGATTATATTTGTGCTTGATCTTTTTTATCTTAAAGGAGCTGTTCTTTCTGCTCTTTCACCGATTCATGCAGTAACTGGTCTTTTTATTGTAATCATTACAATGGTAGCTATTATGGGTTTAGTCTTTCGTTCAGAGAGACGCTATTTAATTTTTGAGCCTGATGCAAGTTTAATTCTAATTTTGGTCATTCTGGCCATGTATATAGTTTGGCAATTAGGATAGGAAAAGCATCGCAAATTCAAAGAAGAGGCGATAAAGTAAGCTAGGAAATAGAGGGAAATGCGGGGAAATGGGGTCGTATCTTTACTTTTGACAACCATACGGCTTCCTATCAATTTTTATGTATGCTCAAAAAGAGAGACTGGGGTCAAGTCTACACTTTCCACTTTATGATCATCTTCTCTGTTCACTCTATTACTTTCCCAAAATATTTATTTCAAGTTGTCCTTCATTTATCCTTTTTGTGTTTTGCCTAACGGCTGTCGTGATTAGACATCTCCAGGACCCAGAAAATTCGAATCCCATAAGCCCCATAAACAAAAAATGGCTTAAGAAAGCCAAAAAAGTGGGCCCGATAGTATTTTAACTTCTTAAAGAGGACTTTTCCCTTTTGCTTTCTTATAATCTCAATAGCATTTACTACATTTGATATTACTTTGCTTCGTTCGTAATGACAAATAAGGCTAGGCTGCGATGGTGAGAAACAGAGCACAAATGACGTTCTACCCCATCTGTCATTGCGAGGGACTCCGTTGTTAATCGGAGGAGCGTAGCAATCTTGTTCCTTTTTACTTGTATTTCTGCCGTATGAGATTGCTTCGTCGCGCTGCTCCTCGCAATGACAAAAAGAAAATTATTTGCAATGACATTCTAAGAAGACCGAGATTACTTCGATTCGTCCGTAATGACAAAGAGGAATGGGTAGTAATAATAGAGGGAATAGTTTATGCTAACTTTCTATAAAGCTACCGTAACTTCTTAATCTCTGGTAGCGGGAAGAGACTAGTTCTTCTCGAGAAATCTTCGTAAGCTCCACAAGCGAAGATATGAGAGTTTTTTTAAGTTCTGCTGCAACTGAGCTAGGATCTTTGTGCGCACCACCAAGTGGTTCTTTGACTATACCATCAATTACACCTATTTCTAAAAGGTCCTCTGCCGTGAGTTTCAACGCTTCAGCAGCCTCTTCTGTCTTCGACTCATCGCGCCATAGAATACTCGCACATCCTTCGGGAGTTATAACTGAATAATAAGCATTTTCCAACATATAGATACGATCACCCACACCAAAAGCAAGCGCGCCGCCACTTCCACCTTCTCCAATATTCACCGCTATAACAGGTATCTCCAGAGTGCTCATCTCCATCAAGCTTGTGGCTATAGCTAATCCCTGACCGCGTTCTTCCGCTCCTACTCCTGGAAAAGCACCAGGTGTATCGATAAAACAGATAACAGGCAGAGAGAATCTTTCAGCCAGCTTCATCAAGCGTAAAGCTTTACGATTTCCTTCTGGATGCGGCATGCCAAAATTACGCTTCACATTCTCTTTAGCTTCTCTGCCCTTTTGGTGGCCTACCACCATAACTTTTTGATGATCTATATAAGCTGGTCCACCAACAACTGACTGGTCGTCACTATATAGACGGTCTCCATGAAATTCAATAAAGTCAACAAAGATTGAACTTATATAGTCCAAAGTTTTTGGTCTTCCTGGATGGCGGGCTACCTGAACCTTTTGCCAGGGAGTAAGATGTTGGTATACCTTAAAATACAGGTCTCTAATCTGCTCCTCAAGCTCAGTAATCTCTTTACCCACATCAAGTTCCGCTGAGGCGGCAACCCGTTTAAGCGACTCCAGCTTATTCTGTAATTCAATAAGCGGTTTTTCGAATTCCAGGACAAATCGTGCCATTTTAATCTCCTCTAACCCCTCTTTGGAAAAGAGGGATACCACTAATCCTTTGGGACATTTACTTAAAAAGATGATCCCCCTTTATCCCCCTTAGAAAAGAGGGTTTTTTACTCATTTTCACTTTTTAGAAAAGATATATTCTCCCCTCGCCTCTTTTTAAACCTGCATGCAGGCAGGAAGAGGGGGCGTTCTATTTGGGGAGGAAATAATCCAAAATTCTTAATATAGTATCCTTGAGTTCCTTTCTGGAAACTACTATATCAATCATACCGTGCTCCAACATAAACTCTGAAGTCTGGAAATCCTTAGGTAATCTCTGCTTGATAGTCTGCTCGATAACTCTTGGTCCGGTAAAACCAATAAGAGCATTCGGTTCAGCAATAATGATATCAGCCAGGGTAGCAAAACTAGCAGTTACGCCTCCCGTAGTAGGATGTGTTAAGACTGAAATATAAGGTCTGCGGATACTTCTAAATTTTGCAATAGCTGCACTGGTCTTGGCCATTTGCATCAAGGATAATACGCCCTCCTGCATTCTTGCTCCTCCTGAGCATGCTACCACGATTAAAGGTAAGGCTTGTAATGCTGCTGCTTCTATCGCTCTGGTTATACGTTCACCAACGACTGATCCCATGCTCCCACCGATGAAACGAAAATCCATAACTGCAATAACAACCTTATGACCGCCAATGGTACCTGTCCCAGTAATCACAGCTTCTTTAAGACCGGTTGTATCCTTAGCTGCCTGCAGGCTTTGCTTATACGTCTTTGCAGCAGCAAACTTGAGAGGATCAGAAGATTCCAGATACCCATCCAGCTCAAGAAAATTACCCTTATCAAGGAGCAACTGTAGGCGTTCTTTCGCGGAAACCTGAAAGTGGTAATTACACTTAGGACATACGTTAAGGTTTCTCTCCAGCTCTTTCTGATAGATGATTTCAAAGCAGGCCTCACACTTAGACCATACTCCATCAGGAACAGCCCGTTTTTCAGAGTTTATAGGTACCTTTGTGTACCTATCCCTACTTTTAAACCAGTCTCTTATTGGTGACATTTGTTTAATCCTCTATACCTGCTGGAAATTGCTAAATCCAGCTCTTCAAGACCTTCTATATAACTCAGGAAGGCTTGTCGAAAACACTACTCTACTCGCGCAGCCTGCCGTAAATAAAATCTCCATTTCTCTACAGCTATCCTGGGCCAGTAGATTCTTCGCCCCACCCCGGCGGGCCTCAGAATGACAGAGGGTGAAAAACCAGTCTCTTATTGGTGACATTTGTTTAATCCTCTATACCTGCTGGAAATTGCTAAATCCAGCTCTTCAAGACCTTCTATATAACTCAGGAAGGCTTGTCGAAAACACTACTCTACTCGCGCAGCCTGCCGTAAATAAAATCTCCATTTCTCTACAGCTATCCTGGGCCAGTAGATTCTTCGCCCCACCCCGGCGGGCCTCAGAATGACAGAGGGTGAAAAACCAGTCTCTTATTGGTACATTTACTAGCCCTATTTGAAATTGTCAAATTATTCTTCGAGAGCGCTCTGAGCGAATCGAGAAGTTTACCAAATTATTATATCTTGACAGGCTCAAGGGTAATATCCGGCTATTTTTAATTCTTTTGTTTTGCAGCTTCCAAATTATCTCTAATTTCAGTTATAAATTTACTGACAGCAGCTATCTGATTTTCTTCCGATTCATTTTCATCTATGGCATTTATAATTGCGCTTCCAATAATAACACCATCCGCAATCTCAGCAACCATCTTAGCCTGAGCCGAAGTTGAAATACCAAACCCTACGGCTAAGGGTTTTTGAGTCTCGGACCTTACTCTTTGAACAAACTGCGAAAGTTCTTCAGGAAGAGTTTCCCTGGCTCCGGTAACTCCTGTAAGCGAGACCAGGTAAATAAACCCTTCAGAGAGTGAAACGATCTCCTTTATGCGCTTATCAGTACTGGTTGGCGCCAGCAAAAAAACAGTATCTAAACCATTGTCCTTTGCTGTGTGCCTCCAGGTATCGGACTCTTCCGCAGTGAGATCCGGGACTATCACCCCGTTTATCCCGACCTCTGCTCCCTTCCTAGCAAATTCTTCTACCCCGTAACGATAAATGGAATTATAGTAAGTCATTATTATAAAAGGAAGGGAATAATTTTTTCTTAGACGCTTAACCATCTCAAATATTTGATCAGTAGTAATTCCCCGGGTAAGAGCAATCTGTGATGCCTTCTGAATTGTAGGACCGTCTGCAAGCGGGTCGGAAAAGGGGATTCCAATTTCGATTAAGTCGCTGTGCTCTGTCAGAGCAGCAATGACCTTCTCACACGTAGAAAGATTCGGAAATCCAGCCGTCATATAAGGAATGAGGGCAGTCCTTTTCTCTTTTTTTAACTTCTCAAACGTCTCAGAGATTAAACTCACAACTTGCTCCCGAGTGCTTTCGCCACCACTTCGACGTCCTTATCTCCGCGGCCCGACAGGTTTATAATTGCAATATTTTCTCTTGAGAGTTTCGGTGCTAGCAAAGCTGTATAGGCAATAGCGTGGGCGCTCTCCAGAGCAGGTAGTATCCCTTCTTTCTGAGCAAGAAGCTGAAAGGCATCCAGGGCCTGTTTGTCGGTAACAGAAACATACGTAGCTAATCCTTTATCTTTGAGATAGCTGTGTTCGGGTCCTACTCCCGGATAGTCAAGGCCGGCCGATATGGAGTGAGCGGGAAGTATCTGGCCAAACTTGTCTTGAAGGATGTAGCTCAAGGAGCCGTGAAGCACCCCTTTGGTGCCCTCGGCCAAAGACGCTCCATGTTTTCCCGAATCGAGACCTAAACCTGCTGCTTCAACCCCTACCAGTTTGGTTCCGGTGCCAACAAAAGGATAGAAGATGCCAATGGAATTGCTTCCCCCTCCTACACAGGCAAGAATATAATCAGGCAGTCTTCCCTCCTTTTCCATTACCTGCTCTTTGGTCTCCCTGCCTATTACTGTCTGAAAATCTCTAACCATAGTTGGATACGGATGGGGGCCAACAACTGACCCCAGCAGATAGTAGGTGGTTCTAACATTAGTTACCCAGTCACGCATCGCCTCGTTTATTGCGTCTTTAAGAGTTTTGCTTCCTGAAGACACAGGAATAACTTTTGCTCCTAGAAGCTTCATTCTGAAAACATTTAGAGCCTGGCGTTCAATGTCTTCCTCTCCCATATAAATCTGGCATTCAAGTCCGAACATAGCTGCTGCCGTTGCCGTTGCTACTCCATGCTGACCTGCTCCAGTCTCAGCGATGATACGGGTTTTGCCCATCCTCCTGGCAAGAAGTATCTGCCCAACTGTATTATTGATCTTATGGGCTCCAGTATGACATAAGTCTTCACGCTTAAGATATATCTTAGACCCACCCAAATGTTCTGTTAGGCGTTCAGCAAAGTAGAGGGGGGTAGGACGGCCGGCAAATTCGCGAAGATAGTATTCCAGCTCCTGCAGGAACTGAGGGTCCTCTTTATACTTATAGTAGGCTTCCTCCAGTTCTTCGAGAGCAGCCATTATGGTCTCAGGGACAAACTTCCCCCCAAATTCACCAAAATGACCTTTGCTGTCTGGTAACATAACTAGTTCACCGTTCTCCGTTCACAGTTTACCGTTCACGCCCTGGTTAAAACTGGTGGTTAGCAGTTAGCACTTATTTTCTATTACTCTATTACTCTATTACTCTATTACTCTATTACTCTATTACTCTATTACTCTATTA
>CAYGBL010000043.1:0-3290 GCA_964348135.1 uncultured Actinomycetota bacterium | reverse complement strand
TCTATTACTCTATTACTCTATTACTCTATTACTCTATTACTCTATTACTCTATTAACTTCCCTAAAAAATGCGCGCATTTTTTCTGGATCTTTTTTGCCGGGTGATGCTTCCACACCACTGCTTACATCCACAGCGTAGGGTCCAACCTTTTCTATTGCTTCTGCTACGTTTTCAGGATTTAGCCCTCCTGAGAGTATAATAGGACCATATTTCTTTGCCTCTACGGCAATGTCCCAGTCAAAAGTTATCCCCGTACCTCCGGGTAACAACTCGTGATAGGTGTCGAGCAAAAATGCGTCGACCTTATATAAAGACAAGGCCTCCAGATCCGAGATTGACTCTATCTGGAAAGCCTTTATTACTTTACATTTAAACTTTCTACAGTAAGCAGCAGTCTCTTGCCCATGAAATTGCAGCACATCGAGACCGCAGCGTTCAACAATCTCCTCAACTTCGTTCTCTTTATGATTGAGAAATACTCCTACTCTACTTACAAAGGGTGGCAGCCTGGATGTAATCTCTCTTACTTTTTGAGGTATCACCTGACGCGGGCTTTCTGCAAAAATGAAACCAACTGCATCTGCTCCCAATTCCACAGCGAGATGGGCATCTTCCCAATTAGTGATACCGCATATTTTGACTCGAACCATCATTTAGTACCCAGTTCCCTGTACCTGTATTTTATCTTTGAGACACAAGGTACCAGCAACAAGGGACATACTTTTTTATATCTTCGGCAGATGGGTCAAAGCTTCCTTAATCTTGGCCTCAGGATATTCATAATCCTCCAGCTTTCCGCTGAGATAGTCGTCGTAGGCAGCGAGATCGAAATATCCATGACCAGTTAGGTTGATCAAAATAGTTTTACTCTCTTTACTTTCTTTACAATTAATAGCTTCATCTATACCAGCCTTGATCGCATGAGCAGTCTCTGGTGCAGGAATTATTCCTTCACTTTGCGCAAAGGTTACCGCTGCTTCAAATACTGGATTCTGATGATACGCTACAGCTTCGATAAGCCCCTGATCGTAGAGAGAACATATAAGAGGAGAATCACCGTGATAACGCAATCCTCCCGCATGAATAGGATCAGGTACAAAAGTATGGCCTAAAGTGTACATCTTAGCTATCGGCGCCAAGTGAGCTGTATCACCGAAGTCATATGCATATAGACCCTTAGTTAGAGAAGGACAGGCCTCGGGTTCCACTGCAACGATTCTGACCTTTTTCCCTTCAAGTTTATCCTTAACATAAGGAAGCGATATTCCTCCCAGGCTGCTGCCACCACCAATGCAGCCAAATATCACATCGGGATAATCTCCCACTTTTTCGAACTGCTTCTTGCACTCCAATCCTATTATAGTTTGATGAAGTAGTACGTGATTTAATACACTTCCCAGCGAATACAAGGTGTCATCATGAGTAGCTGCATCCTCAACTGCTTCAGAAATAGCAATCCCCAGGCTACCAGAACAATCTGGGTCATCTTCCAAAATTTTCGTACCAGCATTTGTCTTCTTGCTGGGACTCGGTGTAACATCAGCTCCCCAGGTCTCCATGAGAACCCGCCGATATGGTTTTTGGTTATAGCTTACCTTGACCATATAAACTGAACATTCCAAACCCAGCAAACGACAGGCAAAAGCTAGAGCGCTACCCCACTGGCCAGCCCCAGTCTCTGTAGCTATCCGCTTTAGTCCCTGATCTTTGACATAGTATGCCTGAGCAATAGCAGTATTGGGCTTGTGGCTTCCTGGCGGGCTCCAACCTTCATTTTTGTAATAAATCTTGGCAGGAGTACCAAGTACGGCTTCCAGTCTTTTCGCCCTGAAAAGAGGTGTCGGACGATACAGCCTATAGATATCCATTACTTTCCCCGGAATATCTATCCACTGCTCCATGCTTCCTTCTTGCTTGCTGAGCTCCGCAGCAAATAAAGGCGGTGGAAGAGCAAGACCTCCCGGCTCCTGGGTCGCTGGATTTAAATAGGGCTGAAGCGGCTTTGGCAAATCAGGTAAGATGTTGTACCAAGCTGTTGGTATCTCCTTTTCTTCCAGCATGATTTTGGTTTCTTCCATAGATTTTCTCCTTTCTTCTCGAACAACTGATGATTTACATTGATTTCGAATTCAGCAATCAAAATGTAGAAATCAAAATCACAATCTAAGAGTATGAGATTGCGAAGCCTGTTCCGAGCAAAGCGAGGAATCCAAAGATTGCTTCGGTCACTTTGTTCCCTCGCAATGACACAAAGTGCCAGTTTGCTTCGGCTCGCAACCGCTACCGCTCCTTGCAATGACAGCTTCTCTTCCTTCCCTCTCTCCGTAGGCAAGAGGATTTAGGTGAGAGGTCATTGCAGCCCCGCCTGTAGTGGGAGAAGCAATTCTTTTTTTGAATCCTGCAATTTTATTTTGTACTTTGATTTTTGAATTTTGCATCTTCCTATGTTCCCAGCAGCTCTCTTATCTTTGCTCCAATATCTGGACTTCTCATCAGTGCTTCTCCGATAAGTACTGCATCGACATTCAATTTTTCTAATTTTACCACATCTTCC
Organism: uncultured Actinomycetota bacterium; assembly: GCA_964348135.1. Classification (GTDB taxonomy): domain Bacteria; phylum Actinomycetota; class Aquicultoria; order JACQXZ01; family CAYGBL01; genus CAYGBL01. Next base: position 735 of record CAYGBL010000043.1, on the reverse strand, counting down.
CGTTTGTGTATCCCGCTTTCTGCAACCGTAACTATTTCCTCCGGAATCAGAGGAGCAAGCACCAGGCAAGTTTCAGGGTCTACCTTAAGCGTCTTAAGATCTCTATTGTTTATTCCAATAATCTGAGCTCCCTTATCAAGAGCTATTTTTAACTCTACTTCATTATGAATCTCGACAAGCGCATCCATACCAAGATTGGAGGCAACCTTTAGAAACGTATCCAATTTCTCCCCCAGTAGTGAAATAATCAGAAGAATGGCATCTGCCCCACAGGCACGGGATTCATAGATCTGGTATGCATCTAAAATAAAGTCTTTACGTAAAAGCGGAACTGTGACTATTCTTCTCACTTTCCGTAAATAGTCTAAACTTCCCTGAAAATACTTACTTTCCGTAAGGACAGATATTGCAGCAGCCCCATCTTGTTCATAAGATTCAGCAATCTCCCTAAGATTAAAGTCTTCCCTGATTGTTCCAGCTGAAGGAGAGGCTTTTTTAATCTCAGCAATCAGAGACATTCCGGGTTGGCGTAAAGCAGCCTTAAAATTACGGGGAGATTCAGAGAGCTCAATGTGAGAATTTAGAAGCTCAACCGGAAGCTCCTTTTTCCTTTTCTCAAGCTCTTCTTTTTTATACCTAACTATTTCATCCAGAATCATAAATATTGAGCAATATTTTTGAAACATGCATCTGCATTAGCTTTGTTAAAAAGTCAGCAGGCTGACCGAGAATAAG
>CAYGBL010000042.1:0-10269 GCA_964348135.1 uncultured Actinomycetota bacterium | reverse complement strand
AAAAGAAACGCAACCTAATCCATTTGAGGTTATACGAAGACAGTTAGATGAGCATGCAGAGATTCTAAAGTCAGATGTTGATGTGCATGCAATCTTACGGATTCTGACGCATGAGTTTTATATTGTTGCCAATTTGAAAAGAATGAAGGCACAGTCAGCATATTTTAGGAATTGAGAGTTTAAAAATGTATCAAAAGAGTATTGAAAGGGGAAGAAATGTCTCTAAGTTTACCTAATGCGAGCGCAGCTACTTTAACTAGAAACAGAGTAGGGCGTGCACCATGTTCTGGGATATGTGTTACTTGTATAGATGGATGTTTGGGGCCATGCGAGATAGGAAGGTCGGCTCTAAGGGGAAGAGAAATCCTTTATCCTCAGCCGTTTGGTAGAATGACATCTGGTTCAGAGAAAGACTATCCTATAGATTTTTCTCATTTTAATATCCATGGTTCTTGCGTTGGAGCAGTGGGAATTGAAGCAGATTCTGATAAAGCTGTTTTTCAGGCAGTGGATATTTCTACCAAAGTAGGGGCAGAAAACAAAATAGAGATGGAAGTCCCATTTTTCACTGGTGCTATTGGCTCAACGGAGATTGCCAGAATTCACTGGGAATCAATAGCCGTAGGTGCGGCACTCTGCGGAGCAATTATTGTTATTGGTGAAAATGTCTGTGGTATGGATCCGAGAGCTGAAATAAGAAACGGTAGAATAGTGAAGTCTCCTGAAATGGAAAGAAGGATTAAGATATATAAACAATGGTATACTGGTAAAGGGAATGTCATCGTTCAGATGAATGTCGAAGATACCCGTTTGGGTGCTGCTGAATATGTTATAGATAAGCTAGGTGTCGAGGTAATAGAACTCAAGTGGGGGCAAGGGGCTAAAGATATTGGCGGTGAAGTGAAGCTCCCTACTTTAGAGCGAGCACAACAGTTAAAAGAGAGGGGCTATACAGTTCACCCAGACCCTGAAAATGAAATAGTTCAAGAAGACTTCAAAAAAGGTGGATTTAAGGAGTTTGAACGACATTCAAGATTAGGTATGGTTGACGAGGACAACTTCCATAAAGAAGTGGGTCGGCTAAGAAAATTAGGCGCTAAGTATGTCACTTTGAAAACAGGTGCTTATCGGCCCAAGGATCTTGCCCTGGCGGTTAAGCTTGCCTCTGATGCCAAAATCGATCTGCTTACTGTTGACGGTGCTGGTGGGGGTACGGGGATGAGTCCTTGGAGAATGATGAATGAATGGGGCATTCCTACTGTCGAACTTGAATGTCTACTTTTCAGATATTTGAAAAAACTTGAGCAAAAAGGAGCCTTGGTTCCTTCCTGTGCAATTGCAGGAGGGATTGCATTTGAGGATCAGATCTTTAAAGCGCTGGCTTTAGGTGCACCCTATATCAAGGCTGTCTGCATGGGTAGAGCAACAATGACGGCAGCTATGGTGGCAACCACCATCGGGCAGATGATTACATCTGGAAAGGCAATGCCAACTGATTTGAGTAAATATGGGGATACTATTGAGCAGGTTTTTGCTGGTACCTCGAGTCTGAAGAAGAGACTAGGAAAGGACTTTGATAAAGTTCCTCCGGGTGCTATTGGCATGTATAACTTTTATGACCGTTTGAGTGTTGGACTGAAGCAGTTTATGGCCGGTGCCCGAAAGTTTGGGCTAGAACATATCTCAAGAGATGATATTTTTACCCTAACTCGCAAGGCTTCTGATATCTCTGGTATTAGCTACGTCATGGATGCAGATAAGGAAGAAGCAGACAGAATTTTGGGGACTTAAAGTGAAATTCGATGTAGTTAATTCAGTTGTAGAGAAATATAAGCAAGAATCATGGGCATTGATTTCTGTTCTCTTGGACATACAGGAACAGATTGGATATCTTCCCCCTGATATCCTCAAACAAGTTGCTGGGAAGATGAACATTTCTCTTCCTCAAGTTTACGGAGTGACAACGTTCTTCAAGTCGTTGCGCCTCACACCACAGGGAAGACATCAGGTAACTCTCTGCCTTGGCACTGCCTGCCATGTTAGAGCCGCGGACAGAATAATATCTGAAATTACCGACCTTCTTCAAATTAAGCCTGGTGAGACAACTAGGGATAACGAATTTACCTTAAACGTAGTTAACTGCCTGGGTGCCTGTGCTATTGGACCAATAATGGTTATAGATGGTAAATACTACGGCAAGATGTCTGCATCCAAAGCCAAGAATATTCTTGCCAAATTCAGGAGTTAAAGCATGGAAAAATTAGGAAATGCATATGAGCTGGAAAAACTAAGAGAGGTTATTGCGAGCAAAAACAACCAGTTCAAAACAACTATTGCTTTATGCGGAGGAACAGGTTGCCGTGCTTATGGATCTGAATTATTAAAACAAGCTCTTGCACGTGAACTGCGAAGAAAAGCCCTCCATAACAAAGTGAGACTGATATTTAGCGGCTGTCATGGTTTCTGTGAGCAAGGGCCGCTTGTAGTAATCCGACCTCAAGGCATTCTCTACTGTAAAGTAAAAGAAAGAGATATAGTTCCAATTATTTCAGAGACGTTAATCAAAGGCGAAGTTTTAGATTCTCTTTTGTATGAGGACCCTGTAACCAGGAAGAAGATTACTTATGAAAAAGACATCCCGTTCTACAAAGTTCAGAAGAGGATTGTCTTTGGTCAGAATGGTTTAATAGATCCTACAAAGATTGAGGATTACATCGCCAGTGGAGGATATAATACTCTGGCTAAGATTTTAACCAAAATGAATCCGCAAGAGGTAATTGATGAAATAAAACGCTCAGGGCTAAGAGGTAGAGGTGGAGGAGGTTTCCCAACAGGGAGAAAATGGGAAAGTTGCCGACGCGCAAAGGGAGACGTAAAGTATGTTGTCTGTAACTGCGATGAGGGAGATCCTGGTGCATATATGGATAGGTCCCTTATGGAAGGCAACCCTCATTTGGTTTTAGAAGGCATGCTCATTGGTGCTTATGCTACTGGCGCTCAAGAAGGATATATTTACGTCCGCCATGAATATCCTCAGGCTTGGGAAAATGTAGGTGTTGCTATTAAACAGGCTAGGGAAATTGGCCTTCTGGGAAGGAATATCCTTGGTTCTGACTTTAACTTAGATATCCGAATTGCCAGAGGTGGCGGTGCATTTGTCTGTGGTGAATCAACGGCCCTAATGGCTTCGCTTGAAGGGAAAACAGGTGAACCGCGCGATAAACAGCATTTGCACACAGTAGAAAGCGGCTTGTGGGGTAGACCCACTTGCTTAAACAACGTAGAAACTTGGGCTAATGTGCCTATTATTATTAACAAAGGTGCCACATGGTATTCAAAGATAGGTACGCTTAATAGCACAGGGACGAAAATCTTCTCCTTGGTTGGCAAGGTAAAAAATACTGGGTTGGTTGAAGTACCTATGGGCATTACTCTTAAAGAAATAGTCTACGACATTGGTGGTGGTCCCCCCAATGGTAAGGACTTTAAAGCAGTTCAGACTGGTGGTCCCTCTGGAGGATGTACTCCTAAGGAGTTTTTGAATCTTGCGGTTGACTTCGATCAATTAGCTAAGGTGGGTTCGATGATGGGGTCTGGCGGAATGATTGTAATGGATGAAAACACTTGTATGGTAGATGTTGCTAGGTACTTTTTGAAATTCCTTCTAGAGGAATCCTGTGGCAAATGCCTTCCTTGTCGAGAAGGATTGAAAAGAATGCACGAAACTTTGACTGATATCGTTGAGGGTCGGGGAAATGGAGAAAGCCTTGAACTCCTGGAGGAACTTGCTGAAGTGGTAGGGGAAGCTTCACTTTGCGGGCTAGGTAAGACAGCTTCGAATCCTGTACGTTCTACTCTAAAATACTACCGAAGCGAGTATAGAGCACATGTGCAAGATAAAAAATGTCCAGCCGGCGTTTGTACCACGCTTATCAGCTATTCCGTCGATCCAGAACTTTGTGCTGGGTGTGGCGCCTGCTTCAAAATCTGTCCTCATCAGGCAATAAAAGGTGAGAAGGAGAAACCGCATAGGATTATCCAAGAATTGTGTACCAAATGTGGCTCTTGTATAAATGTCTGTAAATATGATGCTGTTAAAGTACAGTAGGAAGGGAAAATGAATAATACGTCAACCATCAATATTATTCTTGATGGAAATCAAGTGAGTGTAGAGAAAAGCACAAAGGTACTTAATGCTGCTAAAGCTTATGGCATAAATATTCCTACGCTTTGCCATTTAGAGGGACTTTCCCCTTACGGCGCTTGCAGAATATGCAGTGTTGAGGTTTCCACCAATGAAGGAGAGAATTTCAAAGTCGTTGCCTCCTGTACTTATGAGATTCATCAGGAGACTATTATTAAGACAGATACTCCCAGAATAAGAAGAATAAGAAAGATGCTAGCTGAACTCCTGGTTGCCAGTGCTCCTAATGTAAAGGTTGCTCAGGATATTGCTGCAAGAATGGGAATCACGCGGGTTCGGTTCAAAATGGAAGACAACCGCTGTATTTTGTGTGGTCTCTGTATCAGAATGTGTGAAGAGCAAATGGGTGGCAAAGCACTTGGGTTTGCTGGGAGAGGAGTTGAAAGGTGTGTATCCCCTCCATTTGCTACCAAATCAGAAACGTGCCTTGCTTGTGGTGGATGTGATTTTGTCTGCCCAGGAAAGATTATACCATGTCAGGGGATTAAGGAATCCAGCGAGTTATGTGGAAAGTGTTTAAGATTAGAAGATATGCCTTTCTGCTGCTCGATGGGCACCTTTGGGTGTTTCTGTGAGAGAAATCCGCTTTAATTATTGAGTGTTTAAAATTAGGAAAGCCATAATATCAGTTCTGTAAAGCATATAGTCAATTGTTTTTATCCCCAAATAGATTTGTATTACTTTTATTTCAATAGAATGTGTAATCCGATTTCGTCCAAAAGAGACGATTGAACTGTAAATTAACACTTACTACCTGGATGAAATAAGAGTGTACCCTCCTAGATCTTCATTTCAGAGGAGCGAAAGGCGGCATTGTCTGCAATACTAAGCAGCTACAGCAAGTAGTACATATGTGGGGTATTTAGCGAATGGTTCGATTAGTGAAACTCTGTGGATATATTTGCTTTTCACTGGTAAGGAATTGAAAAGTGTGAACAGGGTTGTCCTTCCTGGTGGAGCCTGGCGCCTTGCCTATTTGTTACAGCTAAAAATACCAACTGCTTGCTCTAATCAGATTTCCTTAATAGCCCTTTTTACCCTTTTAACGCTCCTATTTTATTCTGCCTTTGCATTTATAAACAGTAAAATGTTGGGGTGCTGGAACAAGATTGCAATTTAACTTATTATATATCCATGAATTATTTTTTATATTTAGTAGTTCCTTAGTTTAGAACAGATGGAAGAATTGCGCTCAAAACTTATTAACTGGATAAGGATGAAAGTTGGGGAGGCAGACAAAGACGGAGCTGTAGTAGGCCTTAGTGGAGGAGTAGACTCTGCTGTAACAGCGGTTCTATGCAAAGAAGCGTTGAAAGACAAAATTTTAGGCTTACTACTGCCTTGCCACAATCTTGAGGAGGACATGGAAGATGCTAAAAAGGTTGCCAAGCATTTTAAGATTAAGACTGAGGAAACTGTGCTCAATAGAGTATATGATAGTCTAGTCGATAAATTGGAAAAAAGCAGTTTTTTTTCTCAGTCTGATAAAATTTCTTTGGCAAACATCAAACCCCGCCTAAGAATGATCACGCTTTACTATTTTGCTCAAAGATTAAATTATCTGGTTATAGGAACCGGGAATAGAAGCGAGCTTATGGTAGGCTACTTTACCAAATATGGGGATGGGGGTGTGGATATTCTTCCCCTAGGAAACCTAGTGAAAACCCAGGTAAAAAAATTAGCATACCACTTAGGTATTCCTAAAGAGATTATCAAGAAAAAGCCATCAGCAGGACTTTGGCCAGGACAGACCGACGAGGAAGAGTTGAAATTAAGCTACGAAGAGCTTGACAGGTTTTTAATGGGAGAAGAAGTTGATGAGCAAATTGCAGAGCGTATAAAGAAGAAGATAGAAACCTCTTATCATAAGAGAGAACTACCTCCGATTCCCGATTTTTAAAATTAGAGTTCAACTGTGCTGTATGGAATTAAAATAAGAGGTAGTTGAAGAACTGGTTTATGGATCCTAAGAAGATAATCTTAATCGACGGTAACAGCCTTATATATAGAGCTTTTTTTGCTCTCCCTCAAACTCTGGCAAGTTCAAGCGGCCAGATAACCAATGCCGCCTACGGATTTACCACTATGCTTATCAAGCTTCTCCAAACAGAAGAGCCTGAACTGATGGCTGTAGCTTTTGACAAGGCGGCGCCAACTTTTCGCCACGAAGAATATGAAGAATATAAGGCACATCGGCCCCGAATGCCTGATGAATTGAGGAGCCAGTTCCCCATTGTTAAAGAGATTCTAGGTGCCTTTAATATTCCTATTTATGAATTAGAAGGCTACGAAGCGGATGACCTGCTTGCTGCTCTATCTAAAAAGGCAGAGGAGCAAGGCTATGAGGTTTTGGTAGTTACCGGAGACAGGGACGCGCTTCAGCTGATTTCTCCCCATATAAAAGTAGTAGCGACCCGGACAGGTATAACCGATATCATTGTATATGACCGTCAAAAGGTTCTGGAACGCTATGGAGTTCCCCCGGAAAAAATTCCTGATCTCCTCGGTCTAAAGGGTGATACTTCGGACAATATCCCCGGTATTCCCGGAATTGGTGATAAAACCGCAGCCAAGCTGGTTAACGAGTATGGGAACGTTGAAAATGCTCTTGCTAATGCTTCCCGGGTTACCTCAAAAAAAATACGGGAAGCTCTTCTTGCCCATACAGAGCAAGCGAAAATTAGTAAAAAGCTTGCCACTCTTGCTACCGAGGTACCGCTGGAAATCAATCTTGAAGACTGCCGCTTGGGAGAATGGAATGCGGAAGAGATAAAGCAGCTATTCAGCTCTTTAGAGTTCCAATCTCTGCTGAACAGATTATTTCCCGAAGGCGAAGTGAGTACTGCAAAACCTCTGAAATATAAAATGGTAATGGTTGATACGGAAGCTAAAGAGAAAGAAGTTCTTAATAAGCTTGCTAAGGCCAAGGAGCTGGCAGTGGCATTAAACTGCTCGGGGGTTCCTGTTGACTGCAACCTCTATGGTATAGCTTTAGCCGTTGATTCCAAGAAAGCCTATTACATCCCCGTTACCATACTCTCAGGTGATTTCTGGGAAAAAGTTATATCTTTTCTTCAATCAGATATACTGCACAAATTCATATATGATGCTAAGTCTCTTTATGTATACCTTTACAACAATGGTGTTTGTGTGCGAGCCATCACCTTTGACCCTCTGATTGCAGCCTATTTGCTTGACCCTACAAAAGGGGATTATCCTTTGGAAGATATAGTCAGAGAATTTCTTGGATTAGAACTTCCTGAGGTCGAGGGTGAAGAACTTGTTTCTCAGCGAGCAGTTGCCAGCCTGGCTTTAAAAGACAGATTGCAGAAGGCTATGGAAGAAAAAGGGATTACAGAGCTCTTTGCAGATCTGGAGATGCCTCTTCTTAACGTCCTCGCAAAAATGGAGATAGAAGGAGTGGGGATTGACACCGAGCATCTTAATGAGTTTGGGAAGGGAGTAGAGAAGAATATCCTCCGTCTGACTAAGGAGATTTTCAGTTTAACCGGTCATGAATTCAATCTCAATTCCCCCCAGCAGCTATCAACGGTTCTTTTTAAGGAGCTGGAGCTTAAACCCAGGAAAAGGACTAAAACCGGTTTAGGTACTGGTGCTGAGGTGCTTCAGGAGATGGTAGATGAGCACCCTATAATTGAGAAGATTCTGCAATATCGCGAGCTTTCCAAGCTCAAATCTACATATATTTTTGCGCTTCCCAAGCTGGTTAATCGAAAGACTGGCCGGCTTCATACCTCCTTCAATCAAGCAGTTACTGCTACTGGAAGACTCAGCAGCAGCAATCCTAATCTGCAGAATATTCCAGTCCGCACTGATTTGGGACGTGAAATAAGAAAGGCCTTTGTTCCAGCGCGGTCTACTGATAAGCTCTTGATTGCTGATTATTCGCAAATTGAGCTACGGCTGGTTGCCCATTTTTCGGGGGATGAAAATCTCAGCAAGGCCTTTGAGCAGGATCAGGATATTCATAGAGCAACTGCTGCTGAAATTTTTGGCGTGGACTCAGAAGAGGTTACTGAAGAGATGCGGCGCCAAGCAAAAGCTGTAAATTTTGGTATCGTGTACGGAATAAGCGCTTTTGGTCTGGGAAAGAACCTTGGAATTAGCGATGAAGAGGCTCAACTATATATAACTAACTATTTTGCGAAATATCCCAGGGTTCAGGAATTCATTAATCAGAGAATTTCAGAGGCCTATCGACTTGGTTATGTGATTACAATACTTAATAGGAGAAGAGACCTCCCGGAGCTCACAAGTTCCAATTTGAGAGTTCGCCAGTTTGGGGAGCGGCTTGCTGTTAACACACCGCTTCAGGGAAGCGCTGCTGACATCATAAAGCTGGCAATGGTACGGCTGGATAAAGAACTTACCGAAAGAAATATGAAAACTAAGATGGTTCTTCAGGTACATGATGAACTTGTCTTTGAGGTCCCCAAGGAAGAAGAGGAGGAAGCGATAAAACTGGTAAGGGAGGTTATGGAAAATATATATCCGCTAAAGGTAAAATTGAAGGTGGATATTAAGTTGGGTTCTAACTGGAATGAAGCAAAATAGCAGAAGCAATTTTAAGTTAATCCTTGCTTCTAATTCTTTGATTCTTTAAGGGTTGACCAAATGGGCCGGAAATGTCAAGATATCTTATATAGGAGGTTTTATGATGATATGGAAGACAAAGACATAAAGGAAGATATTGGTAAGCAAGAAGATAGAATCACGGTTCCATACGAAGGAATTCCTGATTACGAAGGAACAATGAAGATCTTTGAAGAAGGCGATATTGTTTGTGGAAAGGTAGTTAAGATTGATCGTGACGAAATCTTGGTCGATATTGGGTACAAATCTGAAGGCGTTATCCCTATTAAGGAGCTCTCTACTAAACATTGCAGCAGCCCAGAGGACGTAGTATGTCTGGGGGAACAGATAGATGCTTTAGTGCTCCAGAAAGAAGATATGGAAGGGAGACTTATACTTTCCAGAAAAAGGGCTGAGTACGAAAAAGTCTGGGATGAACTTGAGAAGACTAATGAGTCTGATAGTTCGGTAATAGGTAAGGTAATCGAAGTAGTAAAAGGCGGGCTGATTCTGGATATAGGGCTTAGAGGGTTTCTTCCCGCTTCTCTCGTAGAGCTACATAGAGTTAAGGATCTGGATCAGTTTGTAGGCCAGGAGCTTGAGTGCAAGATAATTGAAATGGATAGGCATAGAAACAATGTGGTTCTTTCCAGGCGAGCAGCGTTGGAGTTAGAGCAGCGGGAGCAGAGACAGAGTGTTCTTGCGGATATCAGAAAGGGCCAGATTCTTAAGGGCACTATATCAAACGTGGTAAACTTTGGTGCCTTCGTAGACCTCGGAGGAATAGATGGCCTAATTCATATATCTGAATTATCCTGGGATCATGTAAGCAATCCTGCTGATATTGTAAAGCTGGGCGACAAAGTTAAGGTTAAGGTGCTGGAAATTGACAGAGAGAGGGAGCGAGTTTCCCTTGGTCTAAAACAAACTCAACCCGATCCCTGGAAGAAGAAAGTAGAAAAGCTGAGCAGGGGAATGTTGGTCAAAGGTAAAGTTGTGAAGTTAGTTCCTTTTGGATCTTTTGTGGATTTAGGCCAAGAAATAGAGGGACTTGTTCATATATCAGAGCTGTCAGAAGAAAGAATTAAATCAGCGGATGAAGTGGTAAAAGAAGGAGATGAAATTGAGGTTATAGTTACAGATATTGATTATGAGCGAAGACGCGTGAGCTTGAGTTTGAAGCAGGCCCAAAGCGAACAGGAAGCGCCCGAAGAAGAGGCAAAGGCAGAAACAAAGGAAGAGGCTGAGGAGGAAATAAAAGAACAGGCAAAAGAAGAAGTCAAAGAAACTAGGGAAGAAGCTAAGGAAGAGAAAGAAGAAGCTGAGGTCGGAATAGAAGAACAGACTAAGGAAGAAGCTAAAGAAGTAAAAGAAGAAGCTGAGGTCGGAATAGAAGAACAGACTAAGGAAGAAGCTAAAGAAGTAAAAGAAGAAGCTGAGGTAGAAGTAAAAGAAGTAAAAGAGGTAAAAGA
>CAYGBL010000041.1:6796-10299 GCA_964348135.1 uncultured Actinomycetota bacterium | reverse complement strand
GATTATGTGCATCTTGTGTTGCGCTTCTGATTAACAACCAGTTTAGCTTCAGCACTCTTGTACCGGCAACATTGTTATGGTTTTTCTTTGCTCTGGGAGTAACTCTTTCCCAGGGAGAAAAGAAAGAATTCCATTTTTCGCTTCCTGTAATGGCGAAACATTCTATCTCAGTTGCAGTGGTCGTGACCGCTGGCTTGCTGTGTCTCTTTTGTTTTCGATTCCTCGTAGCCAGTAGATTTGACCGTCTGGCTCAGGATTCTCAAGCAGATAGAGACTGGGAACAAGCAATAGTTCTACAGGAAAAATCAGTAGAGTTCAATCCCTTTGAGGGTCTTTATCGTATGCATTTAGCCAAGATTTATCAACAGATGATTGGTAATGCCAAAACAATAGAAGAAAAAGACGAGTTTTTCAGGAAGTCTCGGAACGAATATCAAAAAGAGATTGCTACTTATCCTTATCACGCTTTAGCTTATAACGGCTTGGGAGTTTCCTATATTTATGCAAACGCATTCCTTAACAAGGAAACTTCATCAGTAGCAATTAAGTCCTTTGAAAAAGCAATTGAATTTGACGCTTATTTTATTGAAGCCTACTCAAATCTCGCTGCTGTCATTTATCGACAGGGAGAGGTAAAAAAAGCAATTGAACTTTACGAAAAGATTATTGAACTGCGTCCCACGGTTGCTCTCAGTTACTACAATCTTGGAAATCTTTACGCCCAAGAGGGAGACTATTCTCAAGCAATACGATACTGGCAGAAGACTTTGAGAGTAGACCCCAATTTCAAGGAAGCTGAACAGAGGCTACTCCAGGTTTGGCAGGAGATGGAAAAGTGAAGGAGAAATTATCAATCCAAAAGTTATCAGGAGGTGTAGACATGAAAAAGTCGATTCTAATCTTGTCTTTGCTGTTAGGGCTGGCTTTTCCGGAGAATGTTAAAGCTGGTGGACTTTCCACTTCGTTCGGTGACATCTTCATCGAAAATCTTGAAATTGGTGAGACCTACAGCACCAAGGAGTTGATTAACCTTCCTTTGAGAGTGAAAAACGACAGCCCATATGAGATGGACATTAAGGTAGAAGTGATGCTACCCGGTAAGGGAGATCTTAAAGAAGGTTTTGAGTCGATTCCCAGTCCCTTCTGGATTACATTTGAACGGAGCACTTTTACCGTCACTTCTGGTGGAATGGCGGAGACAGATGTTTTTATTAACATTCCCAGAGATAAAAAATTAAGGGGCAAGCAGTTTCAGGTCTATTTCCATTCTTACACCGTTCCCAGACCTGAAAAACCACTGCAGATTTCTGTGGGATTAGCTAGCCGGCTGCTGTTCACTGTTGCGGAGAAAGAAGGTGTGAGGAGAAGAGGTGACGAAGTGGGCGTATTTCAAGTACTGCCCGATGATCTTTTCCTGGTAGATGTTCCACTGGGTAAAAGAGTAAATGTTTGGGAGCAATTTGGGAAATGTCTCACAGTCCATAACCCCAACAAAGTGGAATGTCGATATCAGATAGAGAGTATTACACTGAAGGAAGGGGATTCCCCTGTGCGCAGAGGATTCGAAGAGACGCCGGACCCAAAACATCTTGCCTTCGATAATATGACCATTAAAGTGCCACCGAGAAGTTCTGAACGCGTCATGCTCTATTTAAACATACCGGACAGACCGGAAAACCGGGAAAAGAACTTGATGTTTCTGGTCAGGGTAAAACAACTGACAGGAAAGATTAGAGTCGCTGTCAATTCACGAATCTATGTAATGACAAAATGAATATGGTCAATGCGACAGTAGTCGCAAGCTTCAATTTGCATAACGAAACGGTAAAGAAGATTCCAAACACCAAAAAAAGAAAGGGGGTGATTTAGATGAGGTATGTATTAACAGTACTTTTAGTTTTAGGTCTGGTGGGATTGGCATCTCAAGCTTATGCTGCTGATACTGCAGACATCACGGTAACAGTGAAGATTCAGAAGCTATCAGTGGCAGTGGCTCCCACATCTTACGATTTCGGGAATATGGCGGCTGGCGCAAACGCTGTAGCAAGCTCCTACATTGCAGTGACCAATGACGGGAATGTCACGGAGAAGTTCAAGTTAGGGATACCGTCAGAGCCGAATGGAACCTGGACATCAGTTACAGCTGCAGCTCCTGTGTCAGAGCAGTATCGTCTGTCAGCAATATTTAAGGACTCACAGCCAGCGAGTGGAGATTATGGTGCTGAAGATTCCTTTTCCGTATCCACTGAGAGGACAGCTACAGCAGACGATTTAGCCATAACTGCTGATGGTGCAGGAGTGAAGGGCTACAACGTAAGTGAGAATGACTGGAGACAACTGTGGTTTAAGTTTGAAGCGCCTTCAACGACAAATATCACCACGCAGCAGTCGATTACTGCCAGAGTAACAGCATTGGCTCAGTAAGGTTTATGGGTCAGGAGAATATATAGGAACAGTGTAACCATCCTCGATGGATTGGGATGAGCTGTATTCTATGCGGTGGATTATAGCACAAATTGAATTTGTGCCTACACCAGTCATGGTGTCATTGCGAACGAAGTGAAGTCCCGATTCATCAGGATCACGCCTCTTCGGGGCTCGCAAAGACGTTTGTAGGCACGGGTTTATTCGTACGAAAGGCATAGCCAAGCAAAGCTTTGCGTTCTCGATAAGTAGTGTACGGCCTTGTCCCCATCCCGATAAATCGGGATGCGGATAACGGGCTACACTACCCAGTCAAACTTTTTAGAGAGACTTTAAAATAAACTAAGAAAGGAAGGGGGTGAAATTAGAGTGGAGAGGTCTCGGCAAGGAGTAGTGCCCGGTTGGGCAAAACCAATTCAAAAGGAGGAAGAGAAATGAGAAGAGTATCAGTAGGACTACTGGCCCTGGGATTGATGTTAGCAGTTTCTCAAGCGTACGGAGCTGATACTGCAGACATCACGGTAACGGTGAAGATTTCACAGTTATCAGTGGCAGTGGCTCCCACATCTTACGATTTCGGGAATATGGCGGCTGGCGCAAACGCTGTAGCAAGCTCCTACATTGCAGTGACCAATGACGGGAATGTCACGGAGAAGTTCAAGTTAGGGATACCGTCAGAGCCGAATGGAACCTGGACATCAGTTACAGCTGCAGCTCCTGTGTCAGAGCAGTATCGTCTGTCAGCAATATTTAAGGACTCACAGCCAGCGAGTGGAGATTATGGTGCTGAAGATTCCTTTTCCGTATCCACTGAGAGGACAGCTACAGCAGACGATTTAGCCATAACTGCTGATGGTGCAGGAGTGAAGGGCTACAACGTAAGTGAGAATGACTGGAGACAACTGTGGTTTAAGTTTGAAGCGCCTTCAACGACAAATATCACCACGCAGCAGTCGATTACTGCCAGAGTAACAGCATTGGCTCAGTAAGGTTTACGGGTCAGGAGAATATATAGGAACAGTTTAGCCATCCCCGATGGATTGGGATGAGCTGTATTCTATCCAGTGAACTATATTGCT
>CAYGBL010000041.1:0-6696 GCA_964348135.1 uncultured Actinomycetota bacterium | reverse complement strand
AACGGTACAACTTTGCCTGGGCTATATTCTATGTTTAGTAGCTCAGAGAAAGTTGTATCACGCAATGATTAGTACAGGGGATTATCTATGGCAGGTACGGAAAGGAGACCAGACACGGGAAGAGCGATGAGAAAGCATAGATTAGCTTCCAGGTTAATATTGTGCTCTATTATTACCAGTCTTGTTATGCTGGGCGCGGTTTCCTTTGTCTCGTTGTCCCATGGCGCAGAGAGTGCAGATATTACGCTCACAGTGGTAATTATCCCTGACACCTATCCTCCTGCGCCAGTTACCGATTTAGAAGCTACTTCTGGTATTACAGATGGCTCAATCAATTTAAGTTGGACTGCGCCGGCAGAAAATGGAGCAATGGGTGGCGGTGCAGTCTCTTCATATATTTTAAAGTACGCTACCTTCAGTGTGAATGATTTGTCAGGAGACACGACCGCCTGGTGGAACCATCCTCAGACTCTTACTGCATTAGATGGAGGTTCACCGAAAGAACCCGGTGAAACTGAAACTTTCCTCACAGGAGGCTTAACTCCTGGCACCACATACCACTTCGCCATAAAGAGTAGAGACGAATATTATGTTTCCCCTATCGATACTAAGACCGCCAGCCTCAACCAAGCCAATGCTATGGCAGCAAGCGTTCCTCCGGCAGCCATTAATGACCTGGTGGCTACCCCGGGAGCAGGATATGACAGGGTAGATTTGTCCTGGACAGCTCCGGGGGACGACGGGTGGCTGGGATTGGCAACAAAATATATCATTAAGTATGCTACCTACAACATTACTGCTGGCAATTTTGATGGCGTAGCTGACGTTAAGGAAAGAACTGTCACTGTGAGCGGAGGTAATCCCGATAGTGAGACGATAACGGGGTTAGCTAGTGATACTCGCTATTACTTCGCTATAAAAACAGAAGACGAGATACCCAATGTTTCAGGTATTTCCAATATTGCTACCACGATTATTGTGGAGGATACTCTGTCACCAAGACAGCCTGCAGGAATTAAGGGAATTTTGAGCGAAGATGGAAAAACGATGACCATAAGATGGAGTGGCGTAACTAAGAACGAAGACGGAACAGCCTGTGAAGACCTGGCCGGATACAATATCTATCGGGCTTCGATTGTGGATGGCGAGTACACTCTGGTCGATTATGTTGACAAAGGAGCATCTTTGACATGGAGCGATCCGGAAGATATTAAGGGCAGTACTTTCTATTACATGGTTAGAGCTAAAGATACTGCTAACAACCTCAGTAGAATTTCAATGATAGTCGATTCGTCGGACGATATGAACGTAATCGCTGTCAATAATGAAGAGATGTCAACCCGTGTAGTTATTCCCCAGGAAATCAAAGAAATTCTCTACCAGGGGAATAACTCTTACGGAGATGACGTCATAATAGAGGTATTGAGAAACCAGGAAGAAGAAAGTGGAAGGATAATTAGATGTTACAGTTTTGTTGCCACGAAGGGACAGAGTGGAAATGAGATTAAGAACTTCGTTTTTGCCCGACCTTTAGCCAGAATAGTTCTTACTTACGAAGTTGAAAATGGATATGTAAAACGAGCTTCGTCAGTGCCAGCAAACCGTGCATCGCAACAATTGGCTCTCTTCTGGTTCAATGGTTTAGAATGGATGAAATTGGGTGGTGAGGTTGACCAAGATTCCCGTCAGGTGAGTATAAAATCTAAACGAATCGGTAAATATATGATAAAAGAGTCTCTCCGGGCTAGCTCGTTTGTAATCGAATCTATACAACCGGATAAGATATTCACTCCTAACGGAGATGGCTGGAATGACTACTTTGAGATTCAATATGCCAATCCCAAAGATGGTAATGTAAGCGGTAAGATTTACGACCTCAAGGGCGCCCTGGTAGCAGGAATGGAGCAAGGAGCAAATGAGGAGACTTTAAAGTGGGATGGGAAAGACGCAAGTGGCAATCCTGCACCAGGTGGCGTATATATCTATCAAATTGAAGTAACCGGTCCTGAGAATAAGGTGATTAACGGGACAGTGGTGGTGGCAAGATAAAGGGGACGTCGCACTTTCCCGACCCCGTTCTCGTTTCGGGACGGGGTAGGGTGACAGAAAGGAGCAAAGATGGTAAAGATTAATTATTCAGTTAAAGTTATTCTGGTTTCGTCTATTTTGTTCATCCTGGAATGCGCACAATTGGGAGGCAGGACAGAGGAGTATTATAGAGGCCATATTGAGGGAAAATTTGGTGCGACCTCGTTTGAGATCGAAGACGTCCGGCCGGATAAGGTGTTTACTCCCAATAGTGATGGCTGGAATGATTACTTTGAGATTCAATATGACAACCCGTACGATGCTTTGGTGAGTGGTAAAATTTATGATATTAAGGGAAGATTGGTAGCCAATATGAAGAAGGACGAAAAGAATGGAACAGAAAGATTAACCTGGAATGGTAATGACCTTAACAATGATCCTGTAGTAGGTGGTTTCTACATTTATCAAGTAGAAGTTTCTGGTCCGGAGAATAAAGTAATTAAGGGAATAATAATTTTAGTAAGATAAGGAGGATAAAAATGAGAAGATTGATATGGAAAAGCATTTTGATACTGGTGTTTACTTTAACCTGGAATTTGCCCTCAGCCTTTGCTCAATTTGAGGATTTGGGAGTAGGGGCCCGGGGGATTGGAATGGGAAATGCCTTTATCGGCCTGGCTGACGATGGTTACTCCATCTATTATAATCCAGCCGGCTTAGGAAGAATCGACTGGAAAGAGCTGGTTTTGGACTATGGGAAACTCTACTGGGGTCTCGACGATAACTCGAATCTTGGGCAAAGTTTTGTCGGTTACGCTCAATCTCTTAACCGCATGGGAACCTTCGGTGTGGGATGGTTAAATTTTGCTTTGACCCGTTATTATAGAGAAGATACTTTTATGTTTGCCTACGGGAAGAGAATTATGGATTCTGAGCGAAGTTCGCTTGCAGCAGGGTTAAATCTTAAACTTCTTTACAAGGGCTTCAAGAAGACATCGTATACTGAGAATGCTATCAATCTGGACACAAGTGAACTCAAAGGAGGAAGAGACCCTGTGTTTAAGAATGGCTATTCACACACAGGATTTAGTGCCAATCTCGGACTCCTCTACGACCTGGGTAGGCACCATTCCATTGGCTTAGCCTTGAATGATATTAACCAGCCAGATATGGGCTTAGCCGATAAAGATAGAGTGGCTCTGGCGACAAAGTTAGGTTACGCCTACAGAAGCACCAATTTCAATATGACATCAGACCTCACCTTTAAAAGAAGAGATATCACCATTTCTGCAGGCACTGAGAAGTGGTTTATGGGTAAGACTCTGGCTGTCCGGAGCGGTCTGGGTGTTGGTACGAGAGAATATGCCAGCCTCTCTCTGGGAGCAAGTTATAGATATAGTAGACTCTTTCAATTCGATTATAGCTTTGTCTATCCCTTGAGAGGTGTCTCCAGTTTTTCCGGCTCGCACAGGTTCTCACTTACTTTAAGATTTGGCGTTAAGTCTCCTGAGGAGGAGCTTGAGGAAGAGTTGGAAAGAACCAAATCAGAACTTGAAGCAGCCAGGAAAGAAGTCGAAAAAGCAAGGCTTGAGGCTGAAGAGATAATGAAAGCAAAGGAGATATCGGAGGAAGAAGTAAGAAAAATTGAAAAGAAACAACGACAAACCGAAGAGACGCTTCACAGATTAGAGAAAGAGTTGCGTAGTATCAAGAGTAGACTCCAGATGGAAAAAGAGACCAAGACAAGAGTAATGCAAAGACATTGGGGAAAAGCATTCAGTTACTACCAGAAAGGCGAGTATGAGAAGGCCATTGCAGAGTTTGAGAAGATTCTGGAATTAGACCCCAATCATTTCGAATCGAAACGGCTGATAAAACAGGCGAAAGAAAAAATGGAGGAAAGAAGAAGTAAAGAAGAGATTGAGAGGCGTTATACTCGTGGACTAAAGGCGTATTCTGAAGGTCGTTTACAAGAGGCAGACAAAGAATGGAAAGAGGCTTTGAGATTAGACCCTGAGAATGAAAAGATTCAAAAAGCACTGGAAGCAGTTGGAAAAGAACTTCAGTTGATGGAGGAAAAGAAATGAAATTAAAGGCAAAATTTTCTTTATTCGCTGGTCTTCTGGTCACTATGGTGTTGGTAGCTACAAGTATTCTTTTTCTTACCTTTGAGAAGAAACACCTGATTAAAGAAACAAGAGGAAATCAGATTGCTTTGGTTAAGGGATTAGTAAGGGTGAGCAGGGAAGCTTTGCTAAGGAATGATGACCTGTTCCTTATCAATTACATAAGGACGATAAAAGAAGGAGATAAAACAATATCCTATGCTCTATTCGTTGATAACGAAAACCGAATATTAGCTCATTCTAATCCCCAATTCCTAAGGCGGATCGTAAAAGACTCACTCGGCAGAAAAGCTCAATTAAGCCAGAACCTTCTCATTCAGGAATATCGGGTGGTTTCAGAAGAGTCTGAGGAGGAAATAATCGATGTTTCCTTACCGGTGTTCTTAGGTAAAGACAGGAAGGGTACTGCCCGCATCGGCTTTTCTCAGACTGTCCTGGAGGAAGTAATCAGGAGAACCTTACGCGAGACAGGGAGACGTATTATTCTGGTGGCGTTGGTTGTGTTAGTTTTTGGATTTATGGGTGCTGTTATTCTCGCTGGTACTGTGACTAAACCAATCAAACTTTTGGTCAAAGGAGCTAAACTTATTGGTCAGGGGAAGTTAGATACTAAAATAAGAGTTGAGAGAAAAGACGAATTGGGTTGGTTAGCCCATAAATTTAACCAGATGGCCAAAGCGCTCAAGGAACTTGATGAGATGAAAAACGATTTCGTATCCAGTGTCACACATGAACTCCGTTCTCCTCTGGCAGCTATAGAGAGTTATGTTAATGAGATGCTCGAAGGAGGGATTAAAGAATTTGAAAAAACTGGCGTTGACGATTTAACTATCATAAAGAACAATACCGTCCGTCTTTCAAATTTTATTAACGACTTACTGGATACAGCCAAAATAGAAGCGGGCAGAATAGAGATAGAACCTCAATTACTCGATTTATCTTCTCTGGTCGCGGAAGTGGTTACTATTTTTATGCCCAGGGCAGAAAAAGAGAAAATCGATCTCAGAATAGACTTGCCCATCGATTTGCCAAAAGTGTTTGCTGACGGAGATAGAATAAGGCAAGTCCTGACCAATCTGATAAGTAACGGCATTAAATTTACTTCCTCAGGAGGAAAGGTAGTTATTAGTGCTGAAAAGATGACAAAGGATCCTGAATTTGTCTTGGTCGAGGTCAGTGATACCGGGAGAGGAATTCCTCCCGAAGACCTGCATAAGATCTTTAATAAATTCCACCAGGTAAAGGATGCCAGGGAAAAAGTCAAAGGAGCAAAAGGAACTGGTTTAGGACTGTTCATAGTCAAGAATATTGTGGAGTTACATGGAGGAAAAGTCTGGGCAAAGAGTAAGTCGGGTGAGGGAACTACTTTTGCCTTTACTTTGCCAGTCAAAAGTGGTAAAATAACAAACTGAAAGGGAGGACAATAATGAAAAAGATTCTTGTCGTCGATGATGAAAAGGATGTACTGGATTTAGTGAAGCGCATTTTGACCCGAGGAGGCTTTGAGGTAATCACTGCCCTGGATGGGAAGGAAGGACTGGCTAAGGTATATAGCGACGCGCCAGATTTAATGATTTTAGATATTAATATGCCCGTGATGGATGGTTGGGAGGTATGTCAAAAGATAAGGGAAGACCCATTATATAAGCATCTTCCAATTATCATGCTCACCGTAAGGAGAACGAAAAAAGATCAGCTTAAAGGACTCGAGCTCGGAAGTGATGAATATATCACTAAACCTTTCTATCCCACGGAACTCGTTGCTCGAGTCAAAACTGTGCTGCAGCGTGCCGAAGGGGGGATTTCTCTTTAGCCTCTCCCTGGACTCCCTCGGCGAAAGAGCCCGCTATCCTCACTGACGCTCATCCTTCGCTTTTCCTCCCATGAGGTCGGCGTGAGAATAGCTTCAAATCCCCTTTGGTTGGAAATGTGTCTATTAGGTTAGTCGAGGCTAAGAGGTAGTAGTTGTCTGTAATAGTGCCGAAGGTTCGGTCTGCACCTTTACCGGAAATTTCCGCAGAACAAAGATACTGAAAAGATTTAACTACCAAACTGGCGCAATGTTGGAAACGATAAGCGTAAACCGGGTAGGATGACCGGGCATTGGGCAAGTCAACAATAATAGAGGGTCTTTTGAAGCCGCCTTACCAAGCGAGGCGGTTTTTTATGTTATGTACTTCTTATTTTGCTTGATTTTTGTAAGAAGTTTAGATATAATTCAATCGGCGTTTGGCACGATATGAAAGGTTGGGCATGGCTTTTGGCGGCGGCGTGCCCCAATAGAACATGCAGAACTCAGCCGGGAATAATAATTTTCGTAGTTTCGAGCAAGAATCCAAAACTTAATAAGAATCCCAATGCTTATTCAGGCTGTTGAAGATAAGCTGTCTATCGCTATAACATGGTAAAAAGAAGAAGGCAAGCAAAGGTCCGTAGTTAATGGCAACTGGGTGGCTTGCCATGAAACTGCTTTTCATTAGCCTCGACCAATCTGTCCAGGAATTTTCCCCACCAGCCTTTCTTTTTAAGCCAATTTTTGGGA
>CAYGBL010000040.1:0-10300 GCA_964348135.1 uncultured Actinomycetota bacterium | reverse complement strand
TTCCGATCGAATAAGTTGAGTGTGCAGTCGTTTTTTCTCTCCGGAACTGAAACAAAGATCAGCGGTAACAGTAGAGACAATTTAGCATACTGGTTTTCAAAAGTGTTCAAGATGCAGGATTCAGGATACAGAACTGGACGCAAGACTCAAGACGCAAGATGTAAGGAGAGAAAAAGCGTTGCAGGTTTCTCATTGCAAGCCAAGGAACGGGATTGCTGCACTTCGTTCGCAATTGCTTTTAGCTAAAACCGAGATTGCTTCTCCCGCCTATGGCGTGGATCGCAATGACTAAGGAATTGTAGTGACGAGAATAGACACATCTTTGTCACTTTCTTACGAATGTGACAAAGACACGTATTTTCAGAGAAGTGGAGGATTTTTGCTTAAGTCTCAAAAGAATAAAGGCTATAATTAATATGGTTTATTTTACAAATATTTTAATGAACCCGGGACTATTTCCGTTTAGCTCAAACGTTTGAAAATTGAGCTCTGCGGGCATTTTTATTACAGAGAGAAAAATATTTCCATTATTTATGAGAGGATACTCCATGGAAATTGTAGCAAGAAGTGACATTGAGGATTTATTAAAAAAGCACAAAGTTCCATGTGTTTCTATTTTTATGCCTACTCATCGAGCAGGAAGGGAAACTCAGGAAGATCCCATCAGGCTTAAAAATTTACTACGCGATGCGGACCATCTTTTAATTGCGCGGGGACTTCGTGCTCCGGAAGCAAAGGATCTACTCAAGCCTGCCCAGAATCTCTTGCAGGATGGGTTTTTCTGGCGCTATCAAGGTGACGGATTGGCAATGTTCATATCGGCTGAATTCTTCCGCTGGTACCGCTTACCTATTCGCTTTGATGAGGTGCTTGCAGTAGCAGAGCACTTCCACATAAAGCCTCTACTATCGCTGCTTTCCGGTGATGGGTTATTCTATATCCTGGCCCTAAGTCAAAACGAAGTAAGACTCCTCTTAAACACTCACTTCAGTACTTCCGAAATTGATCTCAAGGGAGTTCCTGAAAATCTTGCAGAAGCTCTAAAGTTTGATGATCCGGAGAGGCAGCTCCAGTTCCACACAGGAACAGCAGAACGGCCAGGGCGAAGAGGGGAGCGCGCAGCAGTTTTCCACGGCCATGGAGTGGGAACTGATGATACAAAAGATAGGATATTGCGATACTTCCGTGAGGTAGACAGGGGGTTGCACAACTGGTTTAAGGATGAGCGGGCACCTCTGATGCTGGCTGCAACAGATTACCTTATGCCTATCTACAGAGAAGCGAATACTTATCCCAACCTGGTAGATGAAGGGATTAGTGGAAATCCTGAAGAGTTGAGTGCAAAAGAATTACATGATCAAGCCTGGAAGATTATACAGCCCTATTTTCTCAGTGCACAAGAAGGAGCTTTAAAAAAGTATGGGCAGCTGGCTGGTACTGAGCGGGTCTCTAAGAATTTAAAAAAAATTGTGCCTGCAGCCCATCAAGGAAGAATTGATACGGTGTTTGTTGGTCTTGGTTTGCAGTGGTGGGGTGCTTTTGACCCCGCCTCCGGCTCCGTAGAAATACATGATAGGATGAGACCTGGCGATCAGGATCTCCTGGACTTTATTGCAGTGCAGACCTTCCTTCAGGGTGGAACCGTCTATGTTGTCGAACCTGAAAAAATACCTGAGGAAAAAAGTGTAGTTGCTATCCTCCGTTATTGATGAAACCTCGCTCTCTATTTTTCAATAGTCAAGCAAGTATTATTATGCATTATGAGTATTGCATTGAAGGAGTAGCACAGGTTGCAGAAAGTATAAATCTGGCTACCTACTCCCTCAATACAATCTGATAGATTTTTTAGCAGAGGATAAAATAGGGATGAAGAGAAGACTAGGGAAAACAGAGCACTTTATGTTTTATTAGTTTAAAATTTGAAAGTATTATCTCACTATGCTAAATACAACCATCTAACCGTAAGAATTTTTAAACAGTCTTATTTTGCGGTAAGAGGTTGCTTCACTGCTTCTCATAATAATGCATAGCGGTGGTACTGATGATAACAAGAAAACCAATCATTGTCACTTTCGCACGAAAGTGACGGAGAAATTAATTTTTAAGGACGTATAGAGTTTACTAGCTCATAGCGTAGTGGTTGAATTACTCGAAATAGATGCATAGTTGTTGGAACGTTATCTGTATTCTTTTTCCAAGAGATTACTCAAAGCAGCGTCAATTGTTTCGTATGAAAAGCTGTAACCCTTATCAAGCAGTTTCTTTGGCACTACCCTTTGCCCATACAGAAAAACAGTAGCAAATTCGCCTGCTACTAGTCGTAGCAGAAATCCCGGAATGGGCGGTATCCAGGCTGCACTGTGTGTGTATTGTCCCAACAACCTCGTCATCTCCCTGTTGCTGATGGGGTATGGGGATGTGACATTAACCGGACCTTCGATATCCTTGTTCTCCAATAAAAAGAGTATTATATGTTTGAGGTCTTGTTGGTGAATCCAGGAAATCCACTGTTGACCACTCCCCCAAGGACTTCCCAGATGCAGCTTTGAAATAGCCACAAATTTACTCAGTGCGCCGCCACCTTTTCCAAGTACATGGCCGAAGCGACATAATACAACACGCGATCCGAACTTTTTCGCACCGAATGCTGCAGCCTCCCACTCTACAGCTACATGAGCAATAAAGGTATTACCAGGTGGGCTATCTTCATCTAGCAGTTCATCTCCGCAAAAACCATAGTAACCGATACCGGAGGCACTGATGAACTGTGTCTCTTGACCTAATCGACCGGATAACGCATCAACCAGATTACTGGTTATTGAAACTCTACTTTCAAGAATCTCCTTCTTACCTTTGGGACTCCAAATTCTGAATATAGAGGCGCCGGCAAGATTAATGATTACTTCGTAGTTTGCTACTTTGTCCTGCCATGGCCCGGGTTTCGTAGCATCACCATATAGGAAACAGGCCCCTTTGGGTATCGTCTCTTTCCTGCTTAAGCGGTGGCTGAGAACTGTCACTTTGTGCCCTTGCGCAATGAGGTTTGTGGTAAGATCCCTTCCTATAAAGCCTGTCCCTCCACTGACGAGGATCTTCATCGTATTCTCCTCGATGTTGGTACAAATCTATATATGGCGGTAACATTATTGTTACCAGCCGGTCAATATTATAAACTACGCTTGTAGAGAAAAGATAATTGAGAAAATAGGAGCAGTATGGGATTACTCGATGGATTAATGACGGTGGAGCAGGAATTGCGCCATGTTCTGTATGTGTCATATTTAGTCCCCGTATCTCGAGTTCGCTCATTAGTGCCGGAATTTTTGCCGCTAGCTGTTATAGGTGAAAACAAAGTTATAGTTTCTGCGGTTGCGCTCGGAAGCATAAATGTGCATTTGCAACGTTTGCCCTATGTATCCTTTAATTACAACCAGATAAACGTCCGAACCTATGTTAAGGATCCAAAAACAGGCAATCAAGCGGTATACTTTTTGATAAGTGGGATTACTTCAAGGTTTGTGTCTCTACTAACGCGTCTCGCAGGTCTCAACTGGCATTACATTGAATATGACTTCGAGGTTCGATCTTCGCAGGAAACCGGGTATAACATTTACAAAGGCAGGGGAGAGTGGGGCGGAAAGTTATTTCTTGAGGTAGCAGAAATACCACAACATCCAGGCGAAATGCCACCATTTAAAAGTATCGAAGCGGTGTCCAAATATGTCACGCAAGCTGTCATTGGGTTTTATGGAACACCCGACGTAACGAAACGCTACCAGATATGGCATCCGCGGCTGGAGCCCAAACTTGCTCAGCTTAGGGCTTTACACTTTTCTCTGCTACACGCAATGGAACTGGTAACTGAGGAGGAGATAGATAAGCCGCACAACGTACTGATTGTTGAGGAGTCAAGCTTTCGTATATTCTTGCCTGCAGAAAAGGTGAGCAGGCGTGCAGAAAGCCCGCTGATGCGGAAGCAGGAAAGTAATACAAAGAACTAAAAAGGTGAGGTGCTCGATATGTTTGTGTTGGAGGGAATTATAGCCGGTATCCTCGCAGGAACCTTAATGGGTTTAGCTTCGGATATAGGTTATCGTACAGGCATGATCAGGTCTAATCTGGTTGTCATTGATGGTTCGTTTGCAGCAAAGTTTATTAAGGAAGGTGCTCAAAAGATTGAGATATATATTTTGGGAATATTCATACACCTTATTACTAGCGCCATTTTTGGCGCTGCGTATATTATTCTAGCCCGTTTGTTCGATTTTAATGCTATATCAATATTGGCCCTCTTCCTTTATGTGCTTTTATTGTGGCTGTCTATGCTTTTTTTAGCGCTTCCTGCAGCGGGCCAGGGAATAATGGGGAGAAAAATCGGACAGAATGTGTGGCTTGAACAGCTTGTCCTGCATTTACTATTCGGTATAGCATTTTGGTGGGCTTTAGTAGTGATCTAAAGAACAATGTCTATGACTTGTGGATAACCGGTTGTGTGATACGTGTGTACTCTATGAGTTATATGTTGAGAGATTGCTTTGCTTCGTTCACGGAGACAAAAAATAGAGCTCATAATAAAGGAACAGAAGTGCTTGATATACTTTCCGTAACAAGGAAAAAGTTTCCCTATCTTGAATTTTAAATTAAAGGTGCGGCGTAGTGCTGATAAAAGACTTCAAGGTGGATGATATTTTATTTTTGTAGAAAGAGATAGATGTTAGCCAGGGAGCTGTGGGCGATTTAATGAAAATCTGGCACTATACTTTTTATTTATTGCTAGCCTTGCTAATATTTAGTGGATGTAAAGGCAAGAAGAGTTCTCTGGAGGAACTCACTTCACCAGCTAGTGTGAAACAGGAGAGAAAATTATCGGATGAATCTGAAGATAGACTTCAGATGCCCGATACTGTCAAAGAATTAAGGCGGGGCTTTAATGTTGGAGATACTGTTCCGGATTTTAAACTCAAAGACCCTAACGGGAATGAGTTTGCTTTATATCAGTTGCTTGAGGATAAGCCGGTAATGCTTGAGTTTGGCGCGTATACATGACCGCCTTATCGCCGGCAGGTAGCTGATACGGAATCTCTTTATGATGAATATAAAGATAAAGTCAATTTTTTAGTCATATATGTTATTGAGCCGCATCCGTCTGGTTCTAAGTCACCCTACTCGGACGGTGAGTGGGAAATGAGTTACAGCAAGGATAGAAAAGGAAACCCTATCGAGCAACCTCGAACTTATAATGAACGGGCTCGTCTGGCTTCATTATGCATAAAGGATGCCGGTATTACTGTTCCAATGCTGGTAGATAGAGTAGACAATAGTGTCTGGCAGGAGTTCGGACCGGCGCCAAATCTAGCCTATCTTATTGGCACGGATAAGAAAGTTGTGGCAGCACAACAATGGTATAACACAAGCGAAATGGAGCTGGATATTAAACGCTATTTGGGCGAGTAAATTGTAAACATTTATTTTGTTCTCTTAGCTTTTACGCTTCCTTTTATCAAGGATAAAGAAATATGTTTCTTGATGTGAATTTATTGAAAGGCTAATGTTCAATAAATTTTTGTAAGCATCCGTTGAACCTGACAAATATAAAGAGATGAAAAGGATATCTATATCCATAATAACCCTTGCCGGGTTTTTACTGTTTTTAGCGGTGCCTTCCCTCGGTAGTGCTCAATCTTCAGCATATACTGAAATTATCCGCTCTTATGACACATCAATAATCATAAATAAGGATGCGTCAATCGACATTACGGAGAAGATCGAATACGATTTTGGTGCAAATCAAAAACATGGAATTTACCGCGATATTCCAATACGTTATAAAGCTCGAGGTGGGAATTTTGCTCTCAGGATTTCTAATATAAACGTTACCGATGAAAATGGCAAAGATTACCGGTTCTCAAAAACCCAGGGGTTTGCGAGTCCTAACATAAGATTAAAAATTGGTGACCCGGATAAGTATGTCACTGGTCTTCGGACGTACGTAATCAACTATAAAATTAAACGAGCCATCAACTATTTTTCAGGACACGACGAGCTTTACTGGAATGCTATTGGTACCAAATGGCAGGTAGCAATTGAGAGCGCAAGAGCTTTTGTGGTTTTTCCGGAAGAAGTCGAAGCGAAAAACCTTAAATACGATTCGTTTGCTGGTCCTACAGGAAGCACACAGGAGTGCACCAGCACAAATCTTTTACCCGGTGGTTCTAATGCCATAGATGGGATTGAATTCTACCAGAACGGTTTAGCTCTTTATGAAGGGCTAACCTTTGTAGTCGGGCTTCCCAAAGGAATACTCAGAAGACCCACATTTTTTGAGACCGCTCTGGAGATATTAAGGGACAATGGGATTCTGTTTCTACCGGTCGCCACTCTTGCGTTTTTTCTTTGGTTATGGCGGTCGCGTGGTCGTGATCCAATGGGGCGAGGGGTTGTTATAACTCAGTTTGAAGCACCAGAAAGTCTAACACCTTCAGAAATTGGAACCATTGTTGACGAAACAGTTCACAATAAGGATATTTCCGCTGATATTATTAACCTCGCAGTGAAAGGTTATCTGAAAATAATCCGCATTGAAGAAGAAAAATTGTTGGGGATATTTGGAACGCGAGTTGATTACGTGCTGGAAAAACTGAAGAGCGAGCGAGATCTACCGAATGGATTTGAAAGGAAACTGATGACCAGCTTATTTAAGCCAGATCTCACCAAACTTCTTAATTCTTCCTTAATGGATGAGGGCTCGGAACAAATTACGAAGAATATAGTATCTCCGGAGAGTGTACGCCTTTCGGATCTCAAAGATAAATTTTATAAGGATATGAAAGATATAAGATCTTTGATTTACAGGTCTGTTGTCCAAAAGGGATATTTTCCGGCGAGTCCCAGGATGGTAAAAGGGATTTATGCCGTATTAGGGATTACAATTATTGGACTTGGAGTTATCTTAGTGGTTACATCTATATTGGGATATTTGGGTGTATTCAGCATAGTCTTCAGCGGAATAATAGCACTTGCTTTTGCTCCCCTTATGCCAGTAAAGACGAAGAAGGGAGCTGTAGCAAGAGAACATATTTTGGGTTTAAAAGAATACCTGACAGTTGCTGAAAAGGATCGGCTCAAGTTTCATAATGCTCCTGAGAAAAATCCCAAACATTTTGAAGAGTTACTCCCTTATGCTATTTCCCTGGGAGTTGAGGAGCAGTGGGCAGAACAGTTTAAAGATATCTTCAAAGAGCAGCCGAGCTGGTATTATGATGCTTCCGGCAGGGCGCTTAATTCCTCAATTTTTGCCTCGGATCTCCATAGTTTTACTACCTCTGCAAACACTATTCTTACTTCTTCACCATCGTCGACTGCAGCAGGAGGAGGAAGCGGATTCTCCGGCGGAGGAAGCGGCGGCGGAGGCGGCGGAGGCGGCGGTGGAAGCTGGTAGCCTTGATAGGGATTCTTCCCTTCGCCAATAGCAGGTTCGAATCTATAATGATTTTTTAGCTACCGGTTACGCATTACGGGTTACAATAAATTGAGATTGCTTTGCCATAAATTGACTTATTTTACTTCAGACAGAGTATCAATGAAATTCTATTCTATCTGTCATTGCGAGGGACTCCGATGCTAATCGGAGGAGCGTGGCAATCTTAAAGTTCTTTATTATCAATTCAAGATTACTTCGCTGCGCTCGTAATGACATTCTAAGAAGGCCAAGAATGCTTCCCCCGCAACGGCGGGGCTGCAATGACAAAAAATAACTTAAAATGACAGAAAAAATAGATCGCAATGGCATCCTGCCTTTTAGTCATTGCGAGTGAGTGCTGATTTTATCAGCGCGAACGTGGCAATCTAAATTCCCGTATAGTAGCTGAGCAGGGTACTGTTCTCAAAAGCATAGACAAGTATTTCTTATGTTGTTTTCTAAAATGATATTTACAACTTTGGGATTTGGCTCTATAATTGCCTTTTATAGTTAAAGCATCTTTAAATGTTAAGCTCGCTTTAATTTAAATGGTTAGAGTTATGGAACATAAAGATTTGTGGAACTTATATTGTAGGACAATACATAGTTTTAGAGCTGCGAACTCCCAAGCCTGGATTAATGCAGATTTGACCATGCCCCAGCTTAGGATTCTCTTTACCCTGGCTCATAAGGGTGAGCTGACTGTCAGCTCAATCGCCAAGCAGCTAGGAGTAAAAATACCTAATGTTACTTTTATATTGGATAATCTGGTAGAGCAGGATCTGGTCTCCCGCGAGAGAAGCGAAGACGACCGGCGCCTGGTCATGGTTAGCTTAACCAATAAGGGGCGTCGATTAATAGATGGGTTTAATCAGGCAAAGTTTAAGAGTTTTCAGAAGGCATTAGTCAATATGGATGCCCGCGATAAAAAAGCTCTATTGCAAGGCCTTCAAGCATTAGAGAAATCCTGTAAAATTGGAGAAAAGGGAGAAATTAATGAACAGTAATATAGTCGAGACTAATGGGTTGACCAAGGTATATCCCGGAAACATACTTGCAGTAGACCGTGTTTCCTTTTCAGTTAAGAAAGGAGAGATATTTGGATTTCTTGGACCTAATGGGGCTGGTAAGACAACTACTATTTTAATGCTGATAACTCTACTTCCGCCAACTTCCGGGAAGGCTACTGTTTGCGACTTCGATATTGTCTCGGACCAACACAAAGTCAGGTGTTGTCTTGGATATGTATCTCAGGATATTGCAGTTGACGATGATCTTACCGGGTGGGAGAACATGGTTCTTCAAGCTGGTTTTTATCACCTTTCCAAACAGGTAACGGAGGAGAGAATTGAGGAAGTACTGGAGATGGTTGATCTGAAAGATAGAGCTGGCGAGAAAGTTGAGCATTACTCAGGCGGAATGCGCAAGAGGTTGGATATTGCGTCAGGTCTTATCCATCGTCCCAGAATTCTCTTCCTTGACGAACCGACGCTGGGTCTTGATATCCAGACCAGGTATAAAATTTGGGATTATATCGAGAAGCTCAGGACGGAGAAAGAAATTACTATCTTTGTTACCACTCACTATATGGATGAAGCTGATTCTCTTTGTGACCGGGTAGCCATAATTGACCACGGTGTTATCAAAGCAATTGGTAAACCTTCTGAGCTAAAGAATGACTTAGGCGGCGATATCCTTCAACTGGAGATACAGAACTCCGGAGAAACCCAGATACAGGATATACAAAATAGATTATCAGAGCTGCCTTTTGTTGGAAAAGTTCAGACTAAAAACAATAGCCTTCTGTTATTTGTAAAAGATGGAGAACATTCTACACCCAAAATTTTTTCGCTCCTGGACAAACTGGGAACGTCAATAGAATCTATGATTTTAAAAAAACCGTCTCTCGATGATGTTTTCCTCCATTATACCGGCCGGGATTTACGGGAGGAGTCGGGTAACCGGGAGGCTTCCCTAAAATCGAGAATTACCATGAGGAGAGCTAGACGATGAAAAATTTTCTTAATGACACATACTGGATTTTTTGGCGAGAGATGAAGCATTTACTGAGGCAGCGCTTCCGGATCTTTATGACTATTTTTCAACCTATACTGTGGCTTACTTTAATGGGTAATGTTTTTCAGAGAATAGCTAACGTACCAGGATTTCCAACTAATTCTTATCTCAACTATATGGCTCCGGGAATCGTGGTGATGGTAACTCTCTTCGGAGGAGTTTTTGGTGGAATGACTCTTATTTGGGACCGGCGTCTGGGATTCCTGCAGAAAATGGTGGCAGCCCCCATCTCGAGAACTTCCATTATTCTTGGGAAGATGCTGGCTATTGCTGCCCAAACTGTTTTTCAGGTATCAGTTATTTTTATTGTGGCGCTAGTTATGAATGTCAGTTTCAGCGGCGGAGTGGGCGGATTCTTGATAATGATAATTTTGGCAAGCTTGCTTTGTCTGGTTTTTGCCGGAATTTCTTTATCGCTCGGGGCAATATCAGCTTCTCATGAGACTTTAATTGCCGCAGTTAATCTGCTTACAATGCCTATGATGTTTACCAGTAACGCTATGATGCCGTTGCAAATGATGCCGGACTGGCTTTCAAATATTGCCAAATACAATCCAATTACTTACGCGGTAAATCCCATTCGCTCCTTATTCTTGACAGGCTACGACTGGATATCAATTTTAGAAGCGGGATTGATGTTAGGATTATCTTCGGTATTGCTGACCAGTGTGGCAGTATTTCTTTTCAGGAAAAACATGACAATGTAGGCGTAGATATGAAAGGATGGGACCCTGCTGGTCATATTTCAAAGTCTTCTTTTTAGCT
>CAYGBL010000039.1:10074-10389 GCA_964348135.1 uncultured Actinomycetota bacterium | reverse complement strand
TGTAGTTGTTAATAATGATTCGGCCGATGATACGAAATCTGTAGTTCAAAAGTATGAAGAAGAAGGAAATGTTAGATATTTCAATGAGACAAGATGTGGAGCTGCCTTTGCCAGGAACAGGGGTATAAAGGAAGCAAGAGGGAAAATAATTATATTTGTTGATGATGATATAGTTGTGGAACCGGATTTTGTTAAGGAGCACCTCCGTATTCACAGGGAGAGCGATAGGCAAGTATGTGTTCTGGGAAAGATTGTTCAGACGCCTATCAGTTCACATAAGTTAATTTCAAAGTATCTCTCCCAAAGCGTCCATCA
>CAYGBL010000039.1:9217-10064 GCA_964348135.1 uncultured Actinomycetota bacterium | reverse complement strand
CGCTTGGAGACGAGGAAATAGGCAATCTAGGATATCAGTGTTTTTATACTGCTAATATCTCTGTAGCAATTCAAGTGCTGGAGAGAGTGGGTAGTTTTGACCAATCATTTCCGTACTATGGTTGGGAGGATATTGATCTCGGCTACCGCCTTCGAGAAATTGGGATTCCCATTATATATAATCCCGGTGCAGTTGGGTATCATTGTTTTGATACCACGATGTATTCATATTTAAAAAAACGTTATTTTAGTGGTAAATCCTTAGCATATCTGCTATCAAGACATCCTGAACTTCGGAAAGATTTCCGTATTGCGAATATCTCTTTCTTTCTTGCTCTCTTGAAAGCAAGTGGAGCAATAATTCTCCTTTTACCATCACTACTAGCGTTTAAGTGGTTTGAACGACCTCTGTTTCGCATATTCGATTCGATAAGCAATTTGGCATTATACCTTGGCCTGCGGTCATTTGAGAGGGGAGCTTATGCGGAATGAGGTTAAGGATTCAGTGAGCATAATTATTCCAAATTATAATGGTAAGGAGTTATTAAAAGGGTGCCTCGGTTCTCTAAAGGAACAAAGCTTTAAAAATTTTGAGATTATTGTTGTAGATAATAACTCGAGTGACGGGTGTGTGGATTTCCTAAAGAAAGAGTATCCGCATGTGAAAGTAATCGCCCTTAATGAGAATAAAGGTTTTAGTTTTGCCATTAATAGAGGAATAGAAGAATCAGAGGGGGAAAATATTGCTCTTTTAAATAATGATACTGAAGCGGATTCTGATTGGTTGCTGGGACTGGTTAGTGCTTTTGGAGAGAATCAACGAGCTGGTTCCGCTGCGAGCCGTATCC
>CAYGBL010000039.1:0-9196 GCA_964348135.1 uncultured Actinomycetota bacterium | reverse complement strand
AAATCGCTCTTTGAAGATATCGGTATGTTCGATGAAGAGTTTTTCGCTTATGCCGAAGATGTAGATCTTTCTTTTCGTGCTCAGCTTATGGGGTATAAGTGCGTATATGTACCTAATGCTGTTGTTTATCACTTTGGAAGTGCAACAGGCGTAAAGCACAGCCCATTTAATGAGTATCACGTAAGGCGGAATGAGATTTGGGTATTAGCGAAAAATATGCCCGGTGAGTTAATAAGAAAATACTGGTGGAAAATATTAATAGGGCAGCTTGTGCTGGTTCTAAAATCCCCCATCCTTGTTTTTCGCTCAGGTTCTTTTCGGTTATTTTGGGCTCGCGTGAAGGGGAAGATAGATGGCTTTCTAAAATGGAGTTATTTCCGAAAGAAAGGTGGAAGTATTCGTGATGGAATGAAGGTTCCGATAGAATATATAGAGTCATTATTTTCAGGGTGAGCACAAGGAAGGACTATGCATATAGGAATTGATGTGTCATCTGCTGTTAATCAGCGAGCTGGTATAGGAAGATATACAAGACAGTTGGTTAAGAATCTTCTGCGGCCAGATAGCGAAGATTACTTTTCTCTCTTTACCTTTTATGGTGACGAAAAGGGATTTTCTCAAGACGTAGGATCTGCTGAGAAGGTTGAGTTTAAAAGTAAACATTACCCTGGCCGCTTTTTTCGTTTTATGTTGTTTGCGCTTTACGCAACTGGTCTTTCACCTGATTTCTTGGTAAGTCCTTTGGATCTTTTTCATTCACCCGATCATGTATTCCCTGCTTGCAAAAAGATTCCTACTGTTTTGACCATTCATGACCTTGCGTTTCTTATTTACCCCGAGAACTATACGCGTATTAATCGTAGGTACCTGATGGCGATGATCCCCAAATCAGTCAGAAATGCGAGAAAAATCATAACTGATGCAGATAATACCAAGAAGGACTTAGTGCGCTTACTCAAGGTTCCTGAAGAAAAAATCCATGTGATTCACCCTGGCATCGAATCGAGATTCCGGCCGATGTCAAAAGATAACGGGACTGAAATAAGAGCAAGATATTATGTACCTAACGACTTTTACCTACTTTATGTAGGAACTCTGGAGCCGCGAAAAAATTTAGCCAATTTAATTAAAGCATATTACGAAATAAAAAATAATAAGGGTATTCAGCATAAGCTGGTAATCTGCGGAGCGGCGGGCTGGCTTTACCAGAAACTCTTTAAATTAGTAGTTGAGTTAGATTTGCAGAATGACATTGTTTTTACTGGCCATATTCCTGATGAGCACCTACCTGCTGTGTATAGTCGTGCAGAACTTCTTATCTATCCTTCAATCTATGAAGGATTTGGCTTACCTCCTTTAGAAGCTATGGCGTGTGGAATACCTGTAATCTGCTCCAATACTTCGTCCCTTCCTGAGGTTGTAGGCGATGCTGCAATTCTTATTGATCCCTATAATATCGAAAAAATTGCCGAGGCAATGATCAGGGTGATTTCAGATGAAGATCTAAAGAGTGAGCTAAAAGAAAAAGGTCTGAAAAGAGCAAAAGCATTCACCTGGGAGAAAACAGCAGAAGAGACTCTAAAAGTGTATCGGGAAGCGGTGACATAGAATAACTTAAATAAATAATTACCAATTAGTGGAAACAAAAGTCCATTATTTACTTTTATAGATTTGATGACGGCAAACTTCACGGTAGGATAATTTTCTCTTAAGTTTCTGGTATAATATTTGTCTCAAAAGAGAATCCAAAGCAATTTATGGGACTATTTTTTGGATGTTCAAATAAGGTGATAGCGCCAAGTATTTCTTATAACTTTGTTAGTTATAATCCCAAATAAGCTCAGACAAAGACGGGCGAATTTATCTTTTTACGTTGCGCAGCATTAACAGTTCTGCTAGGGTTAACCAAGAAGAAATGCATTGCGCATCTCGTTAATCGGAACTTCTTAATGCAGTGGAGTAAAAATATGAAGCATCAAAGCCGTATGACGGCTTCAGCACTTGTTTTTGTTTTGGTTTTTTTAGTTTTTCCAAAACGAGCTTATGCTTATCTCGACCCAGGAACTGGTAGTTATTTTCTTCAGCTGTTTCTAGCCTTTTTTGTTGGAGCTATATTTGCAGTTAAACTCCATTGGAAAAAAATTAATGCCTTCATGGTAAATCTCTTCGCCAGGCAATCAAAAGATGAAAGGGACAATAGCTAGCCAGACAGTTCCCAGCTCATTCCGGGATCCCAGTGGGTTTCTTTTCTTTCATGACGGGTCAATTTACCGCCAGGTAAATACTGTGTACAAGGCAAACTATGATCATTTTATTGAGTCGGGCCTTTATAAAAGCCTGGTTGACGCTAATTTACTAATTCCGCACGAGGAGGTTGAGGGGAGAAATCTAAGACATAATGAAGCTTACAAGGTGATTAAGCCTGAACCTCTGCCGTTTATCTCATATCCCTATGAGTGGTGCTTTAGCCAGTTAAAACACGCAGCTTTAACCACCGTTAAGGTCCAGAAAATAGCACTTGAATTTGGAATGTCTTTAAAAGACTCAAGTGCTTACAATATTCAGTTCCGAAAAGGTAAACCAATATTCATCGATACTCTCTCCTTTGAGAAGTACAAAGAGGGTAAGCCCTGGATTGCTTACAGGCAATTTTGTCAGCACTTTCTTGCACCTCTGGCTCTCGCGAGATACAAAGATATTCGCTTAAAGGAATTGTTCCGAATATTTATTGATGGAATCCCCTTGGATTTAGCTAGCAAGATCCTTCCTTTGCGCACATATCTGAAATTTTCACTTCTCTCCCACATTCATCTTCATGCAAAGAGTCAAAGACATTTTGCAGATAAAACTATAAAGACAAATGGTAGAAAAGTAAGTCGCCTCGCCTTTTTAGGTCTTATTGATAATTTAGAATCGGCTGTGAAGAATCTTAATTGGCAACCTCAAGATACGGAATGGACTGGCTATTATAAGGAGGGCAATTATTCATCAGATGCACTTTCCCATAAGAAGCAGCTTGTTGCTCAATACTTAAGTCGAATCAAACCAAAAATAGTATGGGATCTCGGTGCAAATACGGGCTTATTTAGCAGAATTTCAAGTGATAAAGGAGCGCAAACCATCTCCTTCGATATTGACACTTCAACCGTAGAGAAAAACTACCTTGAAGCTACAAGGAAAGGGGAGATAAATATTTTACCTTTGGTGCTTGATTTATCAAATCCTAGTCCAGCTCTTGGCTGGCAAAGTGAAGAAAGAATGTCTTTACTTGAGCGCGGGCCTGCAGATACAGTTTTAGCGCTTGCATTAATTCATCACTTAGCCATATCCAATAACCTTCCATTTAGTAAAATTGCCAAGTTCTTCAGTCAAATTTGTATTTCTCTCATAATTGAGTATATCCCAAAAGATGACTCCCAGGTTCAAAGACTTCTATTGACAAGGAACGATATTTTTCCAGACTATAACCAACAGGTCTTTGATAATGAATTTAATAAGTATTTTGAGATTAGAGATTCTGCTAGAATCAAAGATTCTCAAAGAACTTTGTACCTTATGCAAAAGAGGTAGACCTGGATGTCGAAAGGCTATCTGCTGCCCATTCTCTTTTATATTAATGATTCATATAGCATAGTGGCAGGTTTTAGATCCGCAAAGAATACGTCGCCTCTTTAGAAAAGAGGGGTAATGGGAGATTATGAAGGGCGCACCAAGAGGTGCGCTCCTAAATTGTGAGATAGGTACGCACTATATTGTCGAGTATAGCAATGTAGAAGTGGGCTTTTTGACATGCGAAAAATATATAGCACACCTGAAGGTACGCTGTTACGCAAAACCTAATGTAGAGATGGGTTTTCAAACGTATTAGAAATTGTATAATAGTTGCGAAATGAAAGTATACATCAATAAAAAAATAGTAATGACAACTTTAAGAGTTGCGAAAGGTGCACTTAAAGGTATGCTGCTGCAAAAAGAAAAAATGTAGTTGCAGGTATTGACAGGATGACCTAGAATAAGCATTTTTATTGTTCGAGTGAGTGAAGCGAATCGAGAGCTACTATATTTAGACTAATATTTATCTTCTCAACCTTGCCTGCCCTCCATTGGCTGAGCCGCAGGCGATGGCAGGCGGGCTCGAAGAATAAATATTTTCATTCTTAGTCAGTCTGTTGAGAACCACAAAGAATACATCCCCTCTTTTCTAACAAGGGGTAAGGGGAGATTACGAAAAGCGCAGCCAACCTGCCTGCCGGTAGGCAGGAGCTACGCGACTACTTTGTTTGAGATATTAAGAAGAGGTTTTATGCGTATTGGCATTGATACTAGAATGATAGATTGGAGCGGTGTAGGTCGATATACCCAGAATCTGCTCAAAGGTATAGCACGAGTAGATAAGGAAAATCAGTATGTCCTCTTTTGTCATCAAGCTTCTATCTCGCTTGTACCGGATGCTTCCAATTTTTCCAAAGTCATTGTGACACAGCCTGTCTTTTCTATGTCCAGTCAGTTAAGTTGGGCCCGGGAGGTAAGCCAGGCAAATCTTGATATCTTCCATTCACCCCATTTTGTTTTGCCACTTATTTTTACTCCCAACTCAGTAGTCACTGTACACGATTTAATTCCCCTTCTTTTTCCCGGAAACCTTCGTTCAAAAGCGGCACAGATGTACTACACTACTATGATTAAACTTACCACCAAAAAATCAGATAAGATAATTGCAGTGTCTAATTGTACAAAGAAAGACTTGATCGCGAATCTTGATATATCAGCAAGGAAGATCAGAGTTATTCCTGAAGCTGCAGACGAGAGATATCGTAAAATTAAAAGGACTAAAGAGCATGATATAGTCCTGAAGAAGTACGGAATACGAGGCAGGTATCTTCTCTACGTAGGTAATTATAAGCCTCATAAAAATCTTATAAGGTTAGTGGAAGCTTTTGCCAAGGTTAAGCAGAATCTTACTGAGGACTATCAGCTAGTTTTTGTTGGACCGAGAGATAAGAAATACCCTGAGGTTGGAAGACTTGTGAAAAAGCTGGAATTAAAGAAGAAAGTTGTTCTGGCTGGGTTTATACCTGAAGAGGAGCTTCTTGTTCTATACAATACGGCAGCCGCGCTAGTATTTCCATCTTTGTACGAAGGATTTGGTCTACCTCCGCTTGAGGCAATGGCCTGTGGTTTACCAGTGGTTGCATCTAATACTTCTTCTTTACCCGAAGTTGTGGACAATGCTGCACTGCTCGTAAACCCTGAGCATATTGAAGAGATAAGACAAGCAATATCTAAAATTCTTGGTGATGAGGGTCTCCGTAAGGAACTGCAAAAGAAGGGGCTGGTTCAAGCAAAGAAGTTCTCTTGGGAAAAGACTGCTGAAAAGACAATAGAAGTATATAAGGAGGTAGCCAAAAGTAGCTGAAGGCTTAAGGTTGAAGGAATATATAGACCTAGAGCCTTAAGCACAGAGCCTAAGGCGGTTTTATAATGAGAGTTCTTCAGGTTAACAAGCTATACTATCCGCACATTGGTGGCGTAGAGAATTCGGTAAGAGATCTGGCTAGAGGGATAAAAGACGAAGTCCATGTAAGAGTTTTAGTAGCCAATACGCGGTTTCTAAATCGACGCGAGGAAATTGATGGCATAGAGGTGATAAAGGTGGCCAGTTTGGGGAGATTTCGCTCGGCTCCACTAGCACCAACCTTCGGACTATGGCTGCGTCGACTAAAAAGCGATATCTACCATTTTCATTTTCCTTTTCCCACCGGCGAACTTGCTTATCTCTGGGCAAAGCCCAAAGGGAAGTTAGTCGTGACTTATCATAGTGATATAATTAGACAAAAGTTCTTATTGCGACTTTATACTCCCTACCTAAAGAAGTTCCTTGCTGTAGCTGATAGAGTTATTGCTTCTTCGCCCAATATGATTGAGCACTCACCATTTTTAAAGGAGATAAAGAATAAATGCCGAGTAGTACCGTTTGGTATTGATGTTAAGAAATTTGAGCTGACTCCGGAGATAAAAGAAAAGATACGGTTGCTACGTATCAAATACGGTAACAGGGTTATCTTTTTCCTGGGAAGGTTAATATACTACAAAGGTCTGGAATATCTGCTTATTGCCATGAAGGAAGTGAATGCCAGTTTGGTAATTGCAGGCTCGGGTCCTTTGGAACCAGAATTAAAACGGATAGTTAAGGAAGAAGGGCTGAAGCGTAAGATAGATTTTGTAGGTGAGCTCCAGGATTCAGAGCTTGCAGCTTATTATCATGCCTGCGATGTATTTGTTTTACCCTCTGTTGAACGAAGCGAGGCATTTGGTCTAGTACAACTTGAAGCACATGTCTGCGGGAAACCGGTAGTGAGCACGGATCTTAAAACCGGGGTTCCTTTTGTCAATCTAGATAGAGTAACTGGCCTGATAGTTCCTCCTAGGTCCTTTACTGCTCTTGCAGATGCTTTGAATCGATTACTTGAAGATAAGGAATTAAGGTTAAGACTGGGAAGTCAGGCCAAAGAACGGGTGAAAAGAGAGTTTACGCACGAAGTAATGGCAAACAGGATGCTTGACGTGTACAGGGAGGTAATGAGTAACGAATAAGGCTGCATAGCTTTAAAGCTACAAATCTACAAAAATAGCTTGTAGCTCTGTGGCACAAGGCTTTGAGGCTGACCTTGGAACTCACAACAATATAACGGAGGCTATACATTGCCTGCAAGATTATGGATATTTATTGCTTTGATAATTGATGCTGTACTTGTCAATGTAGGCATAATTATGTCATTTCTCATTCGATTTTTGGGGGAGCTTCCTGCTTTTAACTTTGAAGCCTATACAAGACTGGCAGTGGCCATAACAGTTATGCAAGTTGTAGCTTTTTACATTTACGATTTGTACAACATAGAAAAAGCGCAAGCAGGATGGGATATATTTTACTCAGTTCTTAAAGCAGTAACTTTGGGATTCCTGCTTATAGTTTTTATCACCTTCTTTTATCGCTTTTTTTCCTTTCCCCGTACTGTTCTATTACTCTCATGGGCTATTAATCTGGCGCTTATTACCGGATGGCGGGTACTTGCGTCCAAAACGCTTACAATAAGATGGCCTACACGCCGGGTACTGATTGTCGGTGCAGGTGAAGCTGGCCAGGAGATTCTGCGTGAACTGTATACACGTTCGACGCTTGGTTATAAAGTTGTGGGTATGATTGACAGAGACCCAAGCAAAGTTGGGAGCAGTATTGATAATGCAAAAGTGTTGGGAACAACCCAAGAAATTATTCCTTTGGTCAAGGAACATGATATAAGTCAACTTATTATTACCATTCCCGTAAGATATAGAGAGTTGATTGAAGATATTTCTAAGAATATAGAACGGTATGTTCGGGTAGATGTTATACCCGGTCTTTATGAGATATTAACAGGAAAAGTTGATTACACCCTAGTAAGCGATATACCACTTGTTGAATTAACTAAAGAACCCGTATCTCCCTGGGTTATTTCAACAAAGCGAATCTTTGATGTAGCACTTGCAGCAGTTGTTTTGGTTGTAAGTTCACCCATTATGATTCTGACAGCGTTAGCTATCAGGCTAACATCGAAGGGACCAATTATTTACAAGCAGCAAAGGGTGGGACTATATGAAAAGATTTTTAATATCTATAAGTTTCGCACTATGATAGAAGGTGCGGAAGAAGAGACAGGGCCGGTTCTTGCAGCGAGGGATGATCCCCGCATAACTTTGGTGGGACGATTTCTTAGAAAGACAAGAATTGATGAGCTACCTCAGTTAATAAATATTCTTAGAGGGGATATGAGCTTTGTGGGCCCTCGGCCGGAAAGGCCCGTTTTTGTTGAAGAATTCAAAGTTAAGATACCCGCTTATGTTGAGCGCTTCCGGGTAAAGCCTGGGGTGACAGGTCTTGCTCAAGTAAGCGGTTTCTATGCGACTACTGCCCGAAACAAATTAAAATATGATTTGATCTATGTGTATCATCAATCTCTCTTTCTTGATCTTAAAATTTTTCTACACACCTTGAAAGTGCTACTTACTGGAAGAGGGGCGCAGTGATTGAAGAGGGCTAAGTAACTCAAAATAGGCATATTATACCATTTTTGCCTGAAACAACTTCCCTAAAGTTCATCAATATTGTATAATCAAAGCAAATTTTAAGTTTGCATTAAGTTTGTACTATTATTCACAATTCTTTGTTATAAAGATGAAAAAGTCTTGTTTAGAAAGTATCCAACAGGAAGGTGCTTCATTTCTCGAAGGGAAGGAGTCTGCATGGTAGTAAATCAAATCCTGTTGCTTTGGGCTTTATTGTTCGGACTTTCGACAGTTGTCGCTGTAATACTCTTGATCCTCTCTGTAAGGATAATTTCAAATAGTGCTAAGTTGCGAACGACATCTAAGGGTAAAAAAAGATAAAAAAACGGGTCTAAGAACCAGCAAGATTTTAGGAGGACGCAATGGGAAGACTTCGTAATTGGCTGAACCTTAAGGATCCAATCATTAGAATTAAGGTTCTATTTGTCTTAGGTGCCGCCCTTATTGTTCTTCTATTTTTTACTGTTACCGCTATTACCTTAACTTCTACTCCTACTTTTTGCAGTCTCTGTCATGAGATGGGCGCTGACGTCCAGGCTTGGAAATCTTCCTCGCATGCAGAGATTACATGCTATGGCTGCCACTCTGAAGGGAACATAGCGGTCTTCTTATTTCATAAAGTTGAGTCCCTTAAAGAAGTGTATTTACATCTTTCGGATAGTTTTGAAAAACCGATTAATGCTCATAGCCATTATATTGAAGGAATGAGCAATGAGGCATGCGAAAGGTGTCACTCTTTGAATAGAAAGGTTACATCCACTCCAGGAGTTATTATTGATCATAAGAAGCATGAAGAAAAGGACATAACCTGTGTGACCTGCCACAACCGGGTTGGACATCCTGAGATAAAGGGTTACCTGGTAGACGAAAAAGAAGGGGACGAGAAGGATCACGTACAGCAGGTAAGTCTTAAACCTGGTTCGGTAGTAAAAGTACCTGTTGATACCAAACCGTACGAAGATCATATGGAGATGCGCTTCTGTATGGTCTGTCATACCGGAGAAAAAGATAAAGGTCCAAGAGAATGTAAAACCTGCCATCCCTCCGGGTTTGAACTAAAACCTGAAGACCATAACGACCCCAATTGGCTTCC
>CAYGBL010000038.1:0-11567 GCA_964348135.1 uncultured Actinomycetota bacterium | reverse complement strand
TTTGACGATGGCATAGGTAGTAAAAGCAATAAGGATGATCATTGAGTAGGGACCGATCTGGGCTAGTTCGTTTGTCCCCTTAAAAAGTGGGATAATCATATTTGTGTTTAGCGCGAAAATAGCTGATACCAGGAAACCCAAGAACAGATACTTAAATTGCGTTTTCGGAAGACCCTTCGTCTTTCTATATTTGCGAAAGAGAAAGAAAAGCGTCGCTCCTACGCAACCTAACATATAGACAACAAAGATAGGATACAGTCTTCCTGTTTTTAGATTTGTTCCCCATTGCATCAGCTCTGTTTC
The DNA here is from genome assembly GCA_964348135.1 of uncultured Actinomycetota bacterium. Classification (GTDB taxonomy): domain Bacteria; phylum Actinomycetota; class Aquicultoria; order JACQXZ01; family CAYGBL01; genus CAYGBL01. Next base: position 11,264 of record CAYGBL010000038.1, on the reverse strand, counting down.
CAAAATGATCTTATCAGTAAGAAGCGAAATTAGAGCAAATACACCTGCGAAAAGGAGAAGAATGCTTTTTGCCATACGCTTTAATGAAGAGGTTCTTTTGGGAAAGGACCGGGAGAAATAAACTAATGTGAATCCTGTGAAAAATGTATTGGCGAAGATCAGTCGGCTCCAAAAAAGAGATTGATGTGGGGAATGATTCATAAGGAATTGTAATGATTGTCACCAGAAAAAATAGATCAAGCGTTTTTGTGAATATAGGTGCGTTTATATTTTCCATCTGGTGCGAACGGTCCTTCCTGGTATGAATAAATCTTAATAACTGGTGCGACTTTCATGCCCATATTATAGAAACGCCTAAACTCTTGGTTGAATTTAAGTAAAGCATTTAAGAATAGCAAGTAGTATTTCTTTTCAAGGGTTGTAACTTCCTTCTTATTCTTTATTTCTATTCCGTTTCTTAGTTCCACATGGATTTGAAATTCATTAACAGGTCCTTCAAGAACTCGAGAAATCTTGAATGAACTAATCTTCGATGCGTCTTTGCCATATAAGACATTCTCGAGATGTTCTGGATATATGTTAGCACCTCCAACTGCAATAGTCCCATCGCTTCGGCCGAACACATAGAACATTGGCAATCGCCAGATATCTTCCTTGTTATACCCACTTTGTGCCAAAAGTGTTTCAGGATTGTATCCATTTGAGCCCAATATTTTGAGTATATCTGCAAAGAAAATTATTCCTCCGCGGTCACCAATGTTATATCTGACCTGCGGAATGCCTGATAAGACAGTAAACAGAAGCTCCCCTCCCTCTTCCTCTATCCAACAAGTTCCTGGGTTGAACTGCAAAAGCGAGGGAATGGTGCTTTCGCTAAAAAGCTGTAATGCAAGTTTATCATTTCGTAACGCAAGCTTACGTATAAGAACAGTTAAAGGATATTCACGGCCAATAGTCATCCCTAAATCTGCCGCACCATATCCTCCTGAGATGCCTAAGAGATCATTTGATTCCAATCCAATTTTCTCAGATATATATTCACGCCATTGCTCAGAATATCCTTCTCCCCCAAGTCCGAAACGAATATTAAGTTTCTTCCAGTTTATACCACGAACTTCGCCCTCTTCAATAAGGTTACTTACAAATAGAGGATAACCAACAACTACAAGTTGTGTGAAATGGCTGCTAAGTTTTTTTATGATCTCGATTGTATCGTCAACATTTGCCCCGGGAGTCATGACCGAAATCTGTTTTGCATATTTTGGGTTAGCAGAAATCGTCCGCAAAGCTTGTGCCATTTTCTCCCCACTAGTCCACGTTCCAAGTGGCAGTGAAAGTACTACAAGAGTAGGTATAGTATCTATATTGTAGAATTGAACGAAAGCATACTCAATATATTTTGGAAAGAGTTTGTCTTCTTCTAGTATACGAGGGAAAAAGAGCGGTTCGCCAGATGAGCCCGAACTTCTTTCAATCGTGTAGCCCGTGGCCAAAGAACCGTCCAAGCATAATTCATTGAGTGGATATCTTGAGATATAATTCTTCCGCGAAGTATACGGGAGATATTTAAAATCTTCGATTGTCTTTATTTTTTGGGGATCTATTTTGTGCTTTCTTAGGAAATCCCTATAAGCAGGAACTCTCTCTACTGTAGTGCGAAATACTTTTAATGCTCGTTTTTGGCCAATCTTTTCCCAAAAGCTTGCAGGCATTGTAGACATAAACCAATTGGTTAATTGTCGATTAGACATGATAATTGATTGCATTGACATTTTGGTTCTTCCTTCCTGGTCAATTTAAATAGTTTAGGCTGGAGGTTCTAATGGTAACTCGCTTGAGCCTGAGCGAACCGATTGAATTACTGAATCTGATACGATTGCTTCTTGGCTTATTCTAATACCTCCAACAAACCAATTCTGATCTGCATAGGCATGATCAACATTGACATTTTCGAAGTTGTTTCTTTCGAAAAGTGTCAGTAGATCTTCTTTCGGTAAAAAGTGATATTCTTTCTTTTCACCTTTCTTCTGAATTATGAAGACATTTAATATGATTGGAGCGAGGCCCATTGTGGGTAGAAGGACAAGAGTTTTTGACACGCTCCATATCTGGCGCGCAATACCCCATATATTTCTAATTCTTTTGAAATGATCTTGTACAATTGTGCCAACTTTAAAACCAGGTTTAGGGTTAGCGATCACAATTTTGCCGCCTGGTTTTAGGACCCTGGAAAATTCCCGAAGGGTAAAACCGGGGTCTTTTAGTGCATAAAGAACATTGATGCAAAGAACACGATCAAAAGTGCAATCAGGAAAATCCAATTCTTGGTTTAGGTCTGCTTGCGAGAAGTGGATGTGCTTGAAGTGTTTACACTTTCTTTGTGCTCGGGACAGCATAGCTGTGGAAAAATCTACAGCTTCAATCTTGACCGGTGGGGCATTCTTTTCAGCCAGAAATATCTCAAAATTTCCCGTACCACAACCTGCGTCAAGAAGTTTATGATTCGGTTCGAGGTCGAGTTCGGTTAAAGCGTCCCAGAGCAGCTTGCGATAAGGGAAAGAATAGTTGATACCGTCATATAGCCTGCCGTATAGATTCCAGAAAAAAGCACTATTTTGTTGCTCCAAATTCCGATTTCCATATCCTGGTTGTTTGCGTTCATTTTGCTTAACCATTTGACTCTCTTCTGACTCTAAATAAGTAATATAAGGCTATAAGTACATATACTCAGATGTGCCTAATATTTCCATAATTTTATCAGATATTACAGAAAAAAACAATAAAATACACTCGATTCATAATAATGCACAGTTGATTGTCAATATTTACCGTATTTATCGAAACCGATATTTAAGGCTAGATAAGATTCGGCATTTTAGGGCAGAAATCCTTGCCTACTTTCAAGGAATAGAAGATAATTTAAAGGGAAATCCGGGACAAAAAGCGAGGTATAAACGGTATGAAAAAGAGGGGAACACTTACTCATTTAGACGAAGAAAAGCCAAAACTCATTCTGTTTTGCGGAAAAGGCGGAGTGGGAAAGACAACCTGTTCGGCAGCAACTGCGCTTCATTTTGCCGACAAAGGATTAAAAACTCTACTTATATCAAGCGATCCGGCCCCCTCGCTTTCCGATATTCTGGAAATGAAATGCTCGGAAAGGATAATAGAGGTGCCAGGTGTTCAGAATCTCCATACTGTAGAGCTTGGTTTCGAAATAGTCCTTGAAATGTGGAAAGTAAGGTATGGTGGGGAAGTCTGTCAGGTAATCTCATCTTTCCTTCCGGTTGGCGAAGAAATCATTGATTATATTGCTGGTGCGCCAGGAATCGACGAGGAATTTATGCTTGCTTATGTACTGGATCATTTTGAAGAGGAAGAATTTGATGTGGTAGTGTGGGATACCGCTCCGGCTGGAAGCACGCTCTATCTTCTAAAGTTGCAAGAAAAATTCTACAAACATTTGGGCGAAGCAGGAAAACTCTATCTTAAGATTAAGGAGGCCCTGGATAGGATAAAGGGAAAAGATGTAAATCCTCTGAAGATGATTTCCAGCTGGAGAGAGCTTGCAAATAGAGTACTTAATATGCTGTGGAGTGAAAGAACAAGGGCAGAAGTGGTCACAATTCCAGAAGCGCTTGGGGTTTTCCAAACGGAGAGAATTGTAACAGAGTTAGGTGCTTTTGGTGTGCCACTCGGAAAAGTAATCGTGAACTGCGTGCTGTCTGAAAAGAACTGCACCTGCGAGTTTCATAGAGAACGGATGGATATGCAGAAGAAATACATTCAGATACTGCGCGATAAATATGGTGAGGAAAAGCTGGTCGTTCTTTCTCTTCTACCTCATGAAGTTAAGGGCATATCTGCTCTAAGAGAAATAGAGAGCATCTTGTTTGATACTGAAGCTGCCCATTCTGCAGAAATTGTGTGATTAGCTCGCTTCTCGGCACAGCCTGCAGTGAGTCTTTCGAGATGCTCAGGGTAAACATAACCGAACTTGCTCGAAGTCTAATTATTGTTCTAGTGTATTAATGCTATTAACCTATGATTAAAGCCTGTCGAGAACTAGGTTCGGAGGGGCACGGGTCCCCTTCCTACGTTTGGTTCTGGTTGTCAGAAATACTTGGTCTTATTTGTTGTTCGAGCTTGCCGAAATTATATCTAACTTAGGAAAGGCGGGACTTTCAAGTTCCGCTTTAGAGCAGGGTTAAGAAGCTTACCTATCCAGCTTAGTATTTATACTTCAGACTTTACTTAAAGAATAATTATGGTTGAGCCGATCGAGAACTATGTACATATACAAATTATCCTGAGCAAAGAGAGATGAGATTGCTTCGCCTTCTGCCGTCAGGAGGGCCGGCTCGCAATGACAATGTGTGATATTGCAACAAAAAAGCAAACATATATAGAGTGAGAAGATGGTCTTGTGATAGCTAGAAGAACCATTATCCACGTAGATATGGATGCTTTCTTTGCAGCGATTGAAGAAAAGAGGCATCCGGAACTAAAAGGAAGACCCCTGGTTATAGGAGGGGGAGGGGACCCCAGGAAACGCGGCGTCGTTTCCACGGCTAACTATGAGGCGAGAAAATATGGGATTGACTCAGGAATGCCGCTTCGCACTGCTTATAAAAAATGTCCTGACTGTATTTTTCTTCCGGTTGATTTTGAAGCTTATATCAAAGTATCTGAGCAATTCCATTCGATCATTAATGAATATTCCGCCCTGGTTGAGTCCTGGGGCTTGGATGAAGCATTTTTAGACGTTAGTGACAGCCAGCAAAGTGCAAAAGAGATAGCCAGCGAAATAAAAGGACGGATTAAAGAAGAACTGGGTCTTACCTGCTCAATAGGTGTAGCCTCCAATAAACTTCTTGCCAAGATGGCTTCTAGTCTGCAAAAGCCGGACGGTCTCACTGTGCTTAAGCGAAAGGATGTGGAAAGAACCCTTGGCGTACTACCTGTATCCAGACTGCTTTGGGTTGGCCCGAAGACTACAGCGCGTCTTGCGGAAATCGGAGTAACAACTATAGGTGAACTACGCGCCGTTCCCTTAAAAAAACTTCGTGAGGTTTTTGGTCCATCGTCGGGAGAGATGCTATATAAATCTTCCCGGGGAATAGATGAAAGCCCACTTGTAACTTCCTGGGAGCCAAAGTCGATGAGTCATGAAACAACTTTTGAGAAAAACACTATTGATAAGAATCTTGTTAGGAAGACACTTACAGAATTCTCTCAGTATCTTTCTAAAGAACTCAAAGATTCAAATTGTAGAGCTAAAACTGTGACTGTGAAAGTTAGGCTTGCACCCTTTTCCACACATACTCATCAGCGTACTCTTAAGAAGCCCATTACTTCAGTTAAGGAAATATCGAGTGAAGCCCTCTCTCTACTTGATGAAATTAAGTTAAACCGGCCTGTAAGGTTAATTGGTTTAAGAGTGTCCAGCTTGGAAAAAATTAAGGAATAAAGTTGTTCAGTCCGGTACGAAACTCAAGTTCGAGCTTTTACTTTCTCCCAAAGCTGCATTCGCTTCAGTTCTTCGATCACAAGCGAAATATCATTTTGCATACGCATACGGGCTTTGGGAAAACGTAACGCGGCATTAGGGTGATAGGTAGGAATAATCTCTCTTCCTTCCCAAAAGACAATACTTCCATGCATATCGGCAAGATTATCCTGTACGTGCAAGACACTCTTTAACGCTACGTCACCAAGAAGAACTATTAGAGCTGGATTCAGGAGATTGAGCTGTCGCCAAAGATAGGGGAGACAGGATTCTATCTCATCTTCTTTGGGCCGGCGATTTCCTGGCGGATGGCACTTGATGACGGAAGTTATGAAGATTTTCCTGCGGTCAACTCCAAATTTAGTAAGGATTTCGTTAAGAAATCTACCTCCTGTCCCCACAAAAGGTCTTCCCAGTTCGTTTTCATGATTTCCGGGAGCCTCCCCAATCAGCATAAATCTTGGTTCCGCTGGTCCTTCGCCGGGAACTGGTTTAATTCTTTTGAGGGCCAGACGGCACTTGGCACAAACAACAACTTCGTGTTTAATTTTTTCCAGACTATCTTTTATTTTTTTCATATCCATTCTAAATATACACGAAAGTTAATTAGAAATCATAATGTAACAAATGAGTTTAGAAACGTAAGCTCTATTCTGGATAACAGGAAATATGTAAGAGATCCAAGACTATAAAAGCTAATCACTTTTCAAAACTCTTCTTTAAGTGTATAAATGAGAAGATAAAAGGAGGGAGATAAAGTAATGAAGACGGATATTGTTGACAAAGGTGCAATACTGCAAAGGGACCGGGAATCTTTTGCAATTGCTCCTCATATTGCTGGCGGCATTTGCAGCTCCGATACTCTAAGAAGGATCGCAGACGTTGCAGATAAATATCAGGTTGCTGCCATCAAGATAACGGGAGCTCAACGCATTGCTCTTATTGGTATAAATGAAGAGGACATAGATAAAGTATGGGAAGAACTTGAAATAGAAAGAGGAGCAGCGGTAGGAATGTGCATCCGCTCCATCAAGGCATGTCCAGGAACAACTTATTGTAAGAGAGGAGTGCAAGATTCATTGGGTTTGGGGTTCGCCCTTGATGAAATCTACCATGGTAAGGAAGTCCCGGCTAAATTTAAGATAGGTGTCTCTGGTTGTCCTAATAACTGTGGAGAATCCTGGGTTAAGGACCTTGGGTTTATTGGTATGGGTAGAGGATTCAAGGTGGTCGTAGGAGGAACAGCCGGAAGAAAACCCCGTATAGCGCAAGAGCTAATTCAAGTACCGGATATTGAGGAGGCTATAAGACTAGCAGAAAAGGTAATCTCCTTTTACAAAGACAATGGTGAAAAAGGTGAGAGGATAGGCCGCTTCATAGATCGAAGTGGAGGAATAGAAGCATTCAGGACGAAAGTTCTTGAGGAGATAGAATAGTTTACGGCTGCCGAGCTTAGAGCTACGAAGTTCTGAATTGCTCCCTACTTTTAAAGTTGGACCACCAAACCATTCCAACATAACTTGGCTCTTTTTTATGGGTAGCCACTTGCTTATACTATGTATTGAAGAACAAATTCTGGAAATATTTAAATAAGTTTTTTGATTATTTTATGGTGAGATGGGGAGAAAATAAATGTTTTATGACCGGCATGAGGCGGGTAAGAGATTAGCAGCCCAGCCAGCTCTCCAGAAGCTAAAGGGAAGGAAGGACGTTGTAATACTTGCAATACCCCGTGGTGGAGTCGTGGTCGGCTATGAGTTAGCAAAGTCTTTAAGTGTTCCTTTGGACGTTATAGTAGTTAGGAAGATAGGAGCTCCGGAAAATCCTGAATTTGCGGTGGGTGCTGTTGGCGAAAGAGGAGAGATTGTAATTAATCCTGATGTTTCAGGTACCTTCGAACCAACTTCTACATACATACGCGAAGAAGCAGAGAGGCAAAAGGAAGAAATAGCGCAACGGCTGCGTATATTCAAAGCCTTCAGGCCCAAGCTGAATTTAGAGAATCGAGTGGTAGTTCTGGTAGATGACGGTATAGCTACTGGTTCGACTATGCTTGCAGCTATTCGAGTAGTAAAAGAAAGCATGCCGCAAAAAACAATACTGGCAGTCCCCGTAGCTCCTGCGGCATCGTTGAAGGAAATGGAACGTGAGGTAGATGAGTTGATTTGCCTGGATACTCCTCCGCTCTTTTTCGCAGTGGGACAATTTTATCAGATCTTTCAGCAGACTTCAGATGAAGAGGTGAAAGAGTATCTTAAGGAGATCAATGTGAACCAGAGAGAAGAAAAGGAGAAGTAGTGTGTAATTCAAAAATCAAAATGCAAATTGCAAAATGACAATGCGAAATCCAAAAATTTTGAATTTTGATTTGTAATTTTGATTTTTAATTTTTGCATTTTGCATTTGCTATAAAATAGTTTTGTTTTCTGGGAGGGTTTATGGCTGAGCTTTCAAAAGTTTACAATCCTAAAGAGGTTGAGAAGAAGTGGTACCAGTTTTGGCTGAATAAAAAGTATTTCCACGCTGTTATTGATAAGAAGAAAAAACCTTTTTGCATCGTTATCCCACCTCCCAATGTTACTGGTTCTCTTCATATGGGGCATGCACTGAACAACGTCCTGCAGGATGTTGTAATTCGACAGAAGCGTATGGAAGGTTATGTCAGCCTCTGGCTTCCAGGTACAGATCATGCAGGTATAGCCACTCAGAATGTGGTTGAACAGCAACTTGAGAGCGAAGGCCTGACCAGACAGGACCTTGGCAGAGAAAAGTTTATTGAGCGAGTTTGGCAGTGGAAAGAAAAATACGGTAACACTATCATCACCCAGCTAAAGCGGCTCGGTGCCTCCTGTGACTGGGACAGGGAAAGGTTCACCATGGATGAAGGTTGCTCTCAAGCAGTAAATACTGTGTTTATTAGCCTGTACAAGCAAGGGCTGATATATAGAGATAATTACATAATTAACTGGTGCCCCCGATGCCATACGGCTTTATCCGATATTGAAGTGGAGCATCAAGATATTAAAGGAAACCTATGGTATGTAAAGTACCCATTAAAGAATTCCTCTGAATTTATCACCATTGCCACTACACGTCCGGAAACTATGCTGGGCGATACGGCTGTTGCTGTCAACTCCCAGGATGCGCGCTACAAGCATTTAGTAGGTAAGACGGCGATCCTACCCATCCTAAACCGCGAACTTCCCATTATTGCTGATGATTATGTGGATAAGGAATTCGGAACAGGTGCGCTTAAAGTTACACCTGCCCACGATCCCAATGACTTTGAGATAGGGAATAGGCACAATCTGCAAAGGATCAATGTTCTAACTTCTGAAGGTCAAATAAATGAGAATGGCGGGAAGTATAGGGGCATGGACCGTTTTGAAGCGAGGCGTGCTCTTGTTAACGATCTGGAGAGGGAAGGTCTAATTGAGAAGATAGAGGACCATCTTCATGCTATTGGACACTGTTATCGCTGCAATACTGCAGTTGAACCCTATCTTTCCTTACAGTGGTTTGTAAAAATGAAGCCATTAGCAGAAGCAGCCATTAAGGCAGTTGAGGAAGGCAGGATAAAATTTGTGCCTGAAAGATGGACCAAGATTTATTTCGAGTGGATGTATAACATACGGGATTGGTGTATATCGCGGCAAATCTGGTGGGGACATCGCATCCCGGTTTGGTACTGCGATAAATGTGGAGAAACCATTGTTCAGGCTGAGGAACCTGAAGGCTGCCCCAAATGTCCTGATCAGAAACCCGTTCAAGATACCGATGTGCTGGATACCTGGTTTAGCTCAGCCTTATGGCCATTCTCAACATTAGGATGGCCGGATGAGACTAACGACCTTAAATATTTCTATCCGACCCAACTTCTGTCCACTGCTTTCGACATAATATTCTTTTGGGTTGCGCGAATGATAATGATGGGACTACACTTCCCAGGGGATGTCCCCTTTGAAAACGTATATATTCATGCGTTAATCCGGGATGCTGAAGGAAAGAAGATGAGTAAGTCAGCGGGGAATGTTATTGATCCGTTGGATGTAATCGAGAAATATGGAACGGATGCGTTACGTTTTACCCTGGCATCCCTCGCCATACCTGGAAGAGATGTTTTCCTTTCAGAAGAACGTATAGAAGGATACCGCAATTTTTGCAATAAGATATGGAATGCTTCGCGTTTTGTTTTAATGAATCTGGAGGGATACGATCCCCAACAAGTAAATGAAAACGAATTAATATATACTTTAGCAGACCGCTGGATTCTAAGCAGGTATACTCAAATGGCTGAGGAGGTAAACCGTCAACTTTCGCTTTACAACTTTAGCGAAGCATGCCGGGCATTGTACGCTTTTTTCTGGTCAGAATATTGTGACTGGTATATTGAATTCTGCAAGTCAAGGCTCTATGGTGAGTCAGAATATGAGCGCAGAACCGCACAATTTGTTTTGGTTTCCGTTCTTGAACGCACGTTGCGGCTGCTGCATCCCTTCATGCCCTTCATTACGGAAGAGATTTGGCAAAAAATCCTGGGAACAGGTGAGAGCATTATGATTTCAGTCTGGCCTGATCCTGAGGTCGAATGGCTGGATAAGGAAGCAGATGAAAAGATGAGAATATTACAGGATGCTATCTATAGCGTTAGACATTTAAGATCTGAATATAGTATTCCTCCAGGTAGAAAAGTTGCGGCAGTCATTCGTCCTGCCTCTTCCAAAGAACTGCATATTCTTAAGGAGTACGATTATTATCTGTACCAGTTGGCCGGTATCGATAGCCTGGATATGGGACTAGAAGCAGAAAGGCCGGAGAAGTCAGCTTTGGCAGTAGAAAGTGGTTTGGAGGTATTTTTACCCTTATCCGATTTGATTGATGTTGACGGAGAACGAGAACGTCTTTCGCGTGAGCTTGATAAAATAGAAACTGAGCTTGGCAAAGTTGAAAGCAGGCTGGCCGACCAAACTTTTCTAGCAAAAGCTCCTGATTTTGTGATAGAAAAGAAAAGAAATGTAAGAGAAAATCTTAAAACTCAAAAGGCCAAGCTTCAGGAGCAGTTAAACATTTTGCAGTAACCTAGCTATCCTTTCCTTTCTTGGCCTCAGAACTTTCAGCACCACTGTATAATATTTTTCGGTAAAACTAAGCAGAATGAGCTGCTTTCTCAGGCTGCCGGTAAATCCACACCATATGGCAAACGGGATTAGTGCAGAGCCAGCGTTTTTCTGCCACGCTGTGTGCATGCTCATATATTAGCTCAGCATTGCAGCGAGGGCACCGGCGCCTTTTGATGGGCTCTTTAAGTATAGATGGCATTTATGGTCACTCCTTTCAAATAGATTATGTGCAGATATTCGCAAGTTTAGTAAATTGGTAACATTGTGTAATTATTCACAATATTACATAAAAATTTTAGGCCGTAATTTATAAATAATTGAATATCTATAACGATTTGTCAAGTGAAAAAACAAAATTTAAAGAGAAAAATTAGCTGAGTAAAAAGCACTAAAAGATTAGATGTATGGAGTACAATATAAAATTTAAGATAGTAGTGCTTGGAAAAGAAGTCAAAAATAAAAGAAAAAAGATTATAAATGAGTATTAAAATAGTTAAAACAGGCTGAACGAGAATGAAAAAATTTATTCTTCGAGCCCGCCTGCCATCGCCTGCGGCTCAGCCAATGGCGGGCAGGCAAGGTCGAGAAGATAAGTTTTAGCATTCTCGCTCAGTCTGTAAAGATATGATCCCTCT
>CAYGBL010000037.1:0-12693 GCA_964348135.1 uncultured Actinomycetota bacterium | reverse complement strand
TCGCAATGACAAAAAGGAAAGCGCTCACAATGACAAAAAGAAAAATATTTGTAATGACAAAAAAAGTATTTGCAATGACGTCCATAGACTATCGAGATTGCTTCGGCTGCGCCTCGCAATGACAAAAAGGAAAGCGCTCACAATGACAAAAAGAAAAATATTTGTAATGACAAAAAAAGTATTTGCAATGACGTCCATAGACTATCGAGATTGCTTCGGCTGCGCCTCGCAATGACAAAAAGGAAAGCGCTCACAATGACAAAAAGAAAAATATTTGTAATGACAAAAAAAGTATTTGCAATGACGTCCATAGACTATCGAGATTGCTTCGGCTGCGCCTCGCAATGACAAAAAGGAAAGCGCTCACAATGACAAAAAGAAAAATATTTGTAATAACGAAAAAAGTATTTGCAATGACAATTAAAGACTATCGAGATGCTTTATTTCGCTTGCAAGACAAAAAAGTATTTGTAATTACAAAAAAAATATTCGCAATGACAATGGAAGATTGAGATGCTTCGCCAAGTTCTCATATATAAAAACAGAAAAAGAAAGAAATTCTAGTGACTATCCTGCTAATTTTTAGTGTTTTCAGCCTTTACACCCTTGCGGTGCGGGCTGACACTATAATTTGAGTAAAACTCTCAGCCTCGAGACTAGCCCCTCCAACTAAAGCACCGTCGATGTCAGACTCTTTCATAAACATAGAAATATTCTCCGGTTTTACACTCCCTCCATACTGGATACGCACTATATTAGCAACACTCGGCGAATACATGGCTCCTAAAACTGCTCTTATATGGCGGATTACATCATTTGCATTTTCGGCTGTAGCGGTGCGTCCAGTACCAATTGCCCAAATGGGCTCATATGCTACTACTATTTTCGATACGTCATCTGCTTTAACTTCAGAAAGCCCCCCCTGCACCTGTGTCTCTACTTTGGCTTCAGTTTTTCCTTTATCGTGCTCGTCCAGGGTTTCCCCTACGCACATAATGGGAAGGAGGCCATGCGCTAACGCGGATTTTACCTTTTTATTTACAGTCTCATCGGTCTCTCCAAAATATTCCCTGCGCTCGGAATGACCAATTATCACATATTTTACTCCTAAGTCTTTGAGCATAAGGGGCGAAACTTCGCCTGTATAAGCACCTTCTTCTTCCCAGTACATATCTTGTGCTCCAAGGCCAATTGCCATAGAATCGGCCTCAATCATCGTAGAGATACTGCGGAGTGCGGTAAAGGGCGGACACACCACCACCTCTATATCCTCTACGTCTTCAATGTGGTTCCAGACATCTCTAACCAGCTGAACTGCTTGACCTGCAGTCTTGTACATTTTCCAGTTACCGGCAATAATCGGAATACGCATAATGCCTCCTTTAATAATTTAAAAACCAAAATGTAAAAATCAAAATCGCAATGCAAAATTCAAAATCATCTCTTACCTTTAAGCGTCAAGATGCTCGAAGCAAGAACGTTGGCAATTTCAGACAGTTCGCTAAGAAAATTTCGACCTCTGAGGAACTTGCTCTACCTGAATCTCTTAAAATAGATAGCCAGAACTTGCTCTCATTTGCTGACTTCAGTGAATGATTGAAGAAATTGGTGAAGTCTTTCTTGGAACTGGAAGCCTGAGATTCGATGTAGTTTGCTCCTATACTGGTACCACTTCTTAAAAGCTGCTCTCCTACAATCCTTGAGCAGCTGTCTTTAGGGAGATTATCGATAAACTCAACCAGTTTCAAGATGAAGCGATAGACTCGCTCCTTGAACTCCTTCTTGAATTTTGCTTTGTCATTTTGCACTTTGACTTTTAAATTTTGCATTTCTACTATTTATCCATCAATGCTTCTACTCCTGGAAGAGATGTTCCCTCCAAGATCTTTAAAGAAGCACCGCCTCCCGTAGATATAAAAGAAATCTTTGATTCCAAATCAAACTTTCTCAATGCTGCATCAGTATCTCCCCCACCAATAATACTTGTAGCCTCCTCATTAATTGCCACAGCCTCTGCAATCTTTCTGGTACCGGTTGCAAAGGGTTCCATTTCAAATACACCCATTGGCCCATTCCAGAAAATGGTCCTGGCTTCAGAGATGACCTGGGAGTACCTTTCAATCGTATTTGGCCCAATATCCAGTCCCAACCAGCTATTTGGTATCTGCTCAACAGAAACTACTTGATGTTTTGCGTCTTCAGCAAATCGGTCAGCAACCACAACATCCAGAGGAAGATAAAGGGGCACATTTTCTGATTCTGCTTTCTTCAGCATTTCCATAGCGCGATCAAGCTCTTCTTCTTCATACACCGAGCTTCCAATATTGAGGCCTTTGGCTTTCAGAAAGGTAAAGCACATACCGCCGCCAGTCAGCAGGCCATTTACAACCTCAAGAAATTTATTAATCACTTTTATTTTATCTGAGATCTTGTTGCCGCCTAAAATGGCAACAAAAGGTCTCTTGGGGTTTTCAAGAATACTGGTGAGGTTTCTAACTTCTTTTTCTAATAGAAATCCTCCTACGGCAGGAAGATACTTGGTTACCCCAACAGTTGAAGCATGTGCACGGTGCGCGGCTCCAAAGGCATCATTGATGAATATATCAGCAAGACTTGCCAGCTCTTGAGCAAAAGCCGGATCGTTAGCCTTTTCCCCGGGATTAAAACGCACATTCTCAAGAAGCAAAACTTCTCCTTCACCAAGCTTATTAACCGTCTCTTTAACCCGGTTTGAAACTGTTTCGTCCACCTTGTAGACCTGTTTCCCAAGAATCTGTGATAGTGCTTCAGCAACAGGAGTAAGTCTCATCTTCTCCTCGACTTTCCCATTGGGCCTTCCTAGATGGGACATAAGAATAACTCTAGCGTGATGATCAATAAGATAATCTAAAGTGGGAAGCACAGCCCTAATTCGCGTATCATCGGCTACATTTCCGTCGCTCAGGGGCACATTGAAATCAACGCGTACCAGGACCCTTTTTCCGCTAAGCTCGATGTCTTCAATCGTCTTCTTTTGAAACATCAAGTATCTCCCTTTTGGCTGTTGTTCTTGAGCCTTCAGCATTGAGCTTTCAGCCTTGAGCTTTCCGCTTTAAGCCATAAGTTTCGGGCGATGGGCCGCGAGAAAATAGAGAGTTCGATACTCACGACATATAACCCGCAGCCAAAAAATATTCTCTTGAATCACTTCACAATATACTTCACCAAATCTACTAACCTGTTGGAATAACCCCATTCATTGTCATACCAGGCTATAACTTTTACCATATTTCCAATAACCATAGTTGAGAGACCATCAAATACTGAGGAATAGGAATTTCCTATAATGTCTGAAGAAACAATAGGATCTTCAGTATAACCAAGAATACCTTTTAACCTTCCTTTATCAGCAACTTCCTGAACAGCCTTGTTAACCTGCTCTATGCTTGCTTCTTTTTCCAGCTCTGCTACCAGGTCAACAACCGAGCCATCAGCAACCGGTGCTCTCATTGCGATTCCGTCCATCTTTCCTTTGAGCTCCGGAATAACAAGTCCGATAGCCTTCGCTGCTCCTGTGCTTGTGGGTATAAGATTAGCAGCAGCCGCTCGTGCTCTTCGCAGATCTTTATGTGGAAAATCGAGGGTGCTCTGGTCATTGGTATAAGCGTGGATGGTTGTCATAAATCCTCTCTTAACACCAAATTTATCCATCAATACTTTAGCAACAGGAGCGAGACAATTAGTAGTACAAGAAGCATTAGAAATTATGTGATGCTCATCTGCTTTGTACTTATCCTCGTTGACTCCCAGGACAACCGTAATATCGGGGTTCGTTGCTGGCGCTGAGATGATAACCTTATTAGCTCCCGCACTGAGATGTTTCGCAGCGTCATCCCTTTTTGTAAATATACCGGTTGACTCAATAACTACTTCCACACCCAGCTCTTTCCAGGGAAGTTCACCAGGATCCCTGACACCCAGGACTTTTATCTCCTTTCCTCCAACCACAAGGCCCGAATCCTTTACTTTTACCTCCAAATCCAAGGGGCCATGAATGGTATCGTACTTTAAAAGGTGCGCCAGTGTGCGAGCATCAGTAAGATCGTTAACCGCAACTACGTCTATCTCTTTGTTCTTTACTGCAGCTCTATAGGTAATCCGACCAATCCTTCCAAAACCGTTGATTCCAACTTTGATAGCCATACAATCTCTCCTTTCTTCCCTCTTACAGACTATAGTGGTTTAACTGGTCAAGTACATAATTCCTTATTTCTTGCGGTTTAGGCATCTTCCTTTTAAGCTCTCCGTCTTTAATAAGTTGCGATAGCAAGGGAGACATACTTCCTCCGCACTTACATTTGCCTGGCTTACTCCCTTCTGGAATTGTTATGGTGGTAAAACAGTTTGTGCATCTATACACCTGTTTTGCACCTGACAGCTTGCCTCTTTTGGCGAGTGCTTCACCTTCTATCTCAATCAGATCATATGAGAAGTCAACGACCGGTGCATTGCTAATTGATGTTCCTACACCATAGGCGTCAGCATAGATATTGTATTCTAAAATTTTATTCTCATCTATTCCTCCACTCAAAAAAATCTTTATATAGTTATAACCACGCAGATCCAGTTCCCAGCGAACTTCCTCTAAAACCTTAACAAAATCACCTCTTCTTGATCTGGGTGTATCAAGACGCACGGCAAATAGATTCTTACCCAGAGTTTCAGCTGCTTTTAGAGCGGCAAATTTTTCGTCATTATAAGTATCAACCAGCGCAACTCTTTTGACTGCTGGATCGATTACTTCATCAAACGCACGAAAAGTCTCTTCCTCGGTACCGATGGTTAGTATTAGAGCATGGGACATGGTTCCAATCGGGCTCTCACCAATGAGCTCCGCACTCTCAATTGCCGCCACTCCATCGCAGCCACCGATAAAGGCATTCCTCTCAATCATGGGAGCGATAGCGGGATGCATACGGCGAGCTCCAAAACTATATACCTTCCGCTCTCCCGCTGCTAATTTGCAGCGTGCAGCTTTAGTAGCAATCCCGGAAGCCTGACAAAGGAGGCCAAGAAGCGGTGTTTCAAATACAGCAAAGTCAGTATACTTCCCTTCCAGAACCAAAACGGGCTGTTCCGCACCAAATATAGTTCCTTCCAGCATAGCAGTTATGTTAACCTTCTTGTCTGAAAATAGAGCTGCAACCTCCTCAATACCAGCAAGCACTGCCCATCCCCAGTCGTCAGGAAATACACTCGCTCTTACTTCACCCTTCACCCACCTATCTATACCTTTAGCTTTTAATATTTCCACACCTCGCAAAAAATATACGTCCGTGACTTTTCCGGATTTTATGTCCTCATTAGGCGCTACGTGAAACACATTTTCCTCCTACCTGCAGTTGCATAAAAATAATTTGGTCAGACTGATTCTTTAATATTGAAACCGGATCATTTTGGGTGACCCACAAGTTTAAACTGAAAGCGCAAAACTCAGAACAGAAAGGTTTAAGAACTCAAGGATCCGATGATTCAAATGAACATAAACTATAAAAATCTTTTCGCTGCTCGAATCCTAAATTCCTTAATCGCTTGAATCGTATTTTTCTGATTATTGACTTCTGATTTTGAAACTCTTTCCAGTCCGATATATTAGCTAAGCATATAGATCGTATTCGAATCTATGTGTACGGAAATGACAGTATCAGATAATCTCAGCGGAAACCAGCTTTTCCATCTGTTTCAAGCTAAACTCATGTTCCTCAGGAGTAAGAGCTACAACTGAATCCTTTGGAACAATAATCTGATAATTGCGCATATAAGCGTCAAGAGCAGTGCAAAAGATACATATATCAGTAAGGGCGCCAGTAAGAATTAATTTACTAATCCCCAGCTCCCGAAGCAGTATATCCAGTTCTGTCCCAAAAAACGCAGAGTACCTTCGTTTTGCCACTATATAGTCGTCTTCTTCAGGGGTCAACTCATCTATTACCTGTGCTCCCCAAGAACCTCTAACAGCATGCTCCGGCCAGCTTCTAAATTCGCTATCACGGGGGTCATGTGTATCATTCAAATAGAGTATGGGGATTCCTTCCTTCTTAGCTTCAGCCCGCCTCCTTCTTATATTGGGAACAATATCTTTAGCAGCCGCCGCCACGAGGGATCCTTCCGGGTGCACAAAATCGTTAACCATATCTATGATTAGAAAAGCAGTTTTGACATTCTCTTTTTTCTCCACCATATAGACCATCTCCTCTTTCAACAGGGTTTTGCGTCTTACCAGATGTTGGTTTCTTATTACTGCCGGCTGATATTTATGCCAGTGTTTTGAGGGATTTTGCCAGCTCATTTATCTTCCGCAAGCGATGAAAGACTGCGGATTTGCTCAAAGGGGGTTTACAAAGTTCACCCAACTCCCGCATGTTTGCTTCTGGGTAAAGAAGTCTTATCTGCGCTATTTCCTGGAGATTTCCGGATAGTTCTGTAAGTCCCCAGGCCTCATCGATTACCTTTATATTCTCTATCTGTGCTTGCGCGGCTTCTACTGTTTTATTTAGATTTGCAGTATCACAATTTACAAGACGATTTACCTGATTCCTTATATCTTTAACAATCTTAATGTCTTCCCACTGAAGAACGGCATTGTGCGCACCCACCAGAGTCATAAATTTCGCAATTCTTTCGCTTTCTTTAAGATATACAGCATAGTGCTTGCGTTTCCTGCTAATTCTAGCTCTTAGATCAAATCTGTCCATTAGCTTCTGCAAATCGTAGCTTAGATCCTCACTGTCGCATGTAAGCTCGAAATGGTAGTTGCTGTGTGGACTGGTTATTGTTCCTCCACCTAAAAAGGCTCCTCTTAAATACGCGGTGGCACAGCAACCTTTCTTTACCAGTCGGGGCAGAATTTTATGGTAAATTCGCATCTGGTCATCGAGAACACCGGTTTCATTTAATGCCTGAGTAAAACTTTCCTGCGGGTGAATAAAAATCACATATTCATTGTTTTTCTTAAGTTTCTCTGATTTACTTATTAAAATTTCAGCACTGATTGGAAAAAGCGAAGTCAATAACCGGTATGTCTTTCTGGCAACTGCAGCATTCTCGCTTTTTGTATGAAATGCATAGCGTTGATCGCCCTGTATGTGAAATGTACCGTCCAAATGCAGTAGAGCAGACAGCTCTGCTACACGGCAGCATCTCTTGCGGGAATACAGCCGCGCCAACTCGTTCTTAATTTGCGTTGAGAAATTCATAAACTAGCACCTTCACATCTTTGCTACTTGCTTTACTATCGCGCCTCGCGCTCTATCTTAGACGGAAGGTTAACATCCCTGTGTTTCACTACAACATTAAACCCTTGCCGGGATAGATACTCATAAATCTCCTCTGCTAGAGTTACCGAACGATGTGCGCCTCCGGTGCAACCCAGAGCTATAACAAAGTGTGTCTTCCCTTCGGATGTATAGTGAGGTAGCAGAAAAGAAAGTAGATTAATGAATCTTCGTAGAAATATCCTGGACTCATGTCTCTTAAGAACGAATTTTTTGACACTTTTATTAAGACCGGTAAGGGGTCGTAACCGCTCTATATAGTGTGGATTGGGAAGAAATCTGACATCCATAACTATATCAGCATCCAGCGGAATTCCATATTTATATCCAAAGGACATTACCGTTATCAGCAGACTTTTCTTTTTTTCTTCCTTAAGAAATGAGGAGCGGATTTTGTCTCTCAGTTCATAGGCTTTGAGATCGCTGGTATCAATAACCATATCTGCCTCTCCGCGTAGAACCTCCATTAACTTTCTCTCCTTATTGATACCATCAATAATTCTGCCTTCTATGGAGAGGGGATGGCGTCTTCTGGTCTCTTTAAAACGCTTTACCAGCTTCTCATCGGACGCTTCCAAAAAGAGAACCTGGTAGTACACTCCTCTGCTCTTCAGCGCTTTAAGTGCCTCAGAAAGATCCTCAAAGAACTCCCCTCCACGGACGTCACAGACTGCAGCAATTTTACGGATTTTACTCCCAGGGTGGGATCCGAGATCAACCATATCCAGCAGGAGTCTGGGCGGTAGATTATCAATACAGAAATAGCCCATATCTTCAAAACAGTGGATAGCCTCTGATTTTCCTGCTCCTGAGAGGCCGGTTATAATAGTCACTTCCAAATTATTCATATAAAAATCACTCCAGCTTGAAGTCTGAAAGGCGAAAAATCTTAGCTGTAAACAGCATTATTTCAATTATACTTATTATGACGCACTATTCCATAATTCGCTAATTTTATCTTCGGTAACTACGTTAATAGGGCAGATAAAATTGTGCTTATGATACTCAAAAGAATCGATGCTACTACAGCTCCCAAAAAACCACTGATGTGAAAACCAGGCACCAAGGCTGCAGTGAGCATCAACATCAAAGCATTTATGACAAAGGTAAAAAGTCCCAGAGTCAATATATTAATTGGTAAAGTAAGAATAAGCATAACCGGCCTTAATACCGCATTTATAACCCCCAGCACCAACGCGGCAATAAGAGCAGTAATAACTCCCTTTACCTCGATTAAACCTGGTACCAGATAGGCTACTGCAAGAATTGCTATACCCATTGCTACAGTCTTTAAGATAAATTTCATCTCTAAACTCCCGTCGAATAATTAATTTATCTTATCCAAAATATCCCGGTTTGCAGGGTTACCTATTTTTATACAGAAGTTCTATGATTCCAGTGGGAAGCACGGCCTTTTGTCCTATCTTGAATCACCGAATTCTTGGCTACCGGGTGTTTTAATCACACCCTCTATTGCCAGAAGCCTTCTCTTCCACTGCAATCCCGAGCTGAACCCGCCAAGTGAACCATCTTTTCTGATTATCCTATGGCAGGGAATTATTATGGGAATAGGATTGTATTTCAGCGCCGAGCCTACAGCCCTTGCTCCGTCTTTTAATCCCACAGTTTCGGACAGCTCCTTGTACGAACAGGTGCTTCCAAAGGGAATCTTAATAAGTTCACCGTAAACCTGTCTTTGAAAAGGTGAGCATTTGCTTAAATCAAAAGCTGCGTTAAAGATGACCTTTCTTCCTTGAAAATATCTCAGAATCTCTCTTATTAGCTCAGTAGCTTTCCCTTTGCGATATTCAGCGTGCGGGTAGTTACTTTTAATCCAGCGGTTAATTTTTGTTTGCGATGAAGGAAGAAGCAGGTGTAGGAGACCTTTATTGCTAAAAACCAGAGCGCCGCTCTTTCCATTCACTGTATAATATGTATAAGTGTATCCCATTCCGGTCTCCTTTCTCAAGAACTGCTTTTTTTGCTTTCTCTTTCGATTCTTACCTAACTGATTGTAGGGTAAGCTCTTAACCTTTACATCTTACTCCCGACTTTTGACTCCCGACTTTTGACTTTTAACCTTTGATCCATAATCCAAAGGTAATCCCTAATATTCAACCTTCAATTTCTTGTGTCCGGGATGTAGATAATTATATATCCTCAAAGCAATCCGGTCAGGCAGAACCTCCTCCAGCTCAGCTAAACTTGCATTTGCCACACCCTTCGCTGATCCGAAGCGTTCCAGCAGCTGTTTTTTTCGTTCCTTGCCAACACCTGGAATCTCATCGAATATGGAGCGAACCATAGCTTTTTCTCTCAATCCTCGATGGTACGCTACAGCAAAACGGTGTGCTTCGTCCCTTATCCGCTTCAGCAAATAGAGCGCTTCCGAGTCTTCAGGCAGTTGAACCGGTACACCTTTACCAGGTAGATACAGCTCCTCTTCTCTTTTGGCCAGTGCAGCTACAGGAATATCTTTTACTCCCAGAGAATTGAGTGCATTCAAGGCTGCCGAAAGCTGAGGCTTTCCTCCATCAACCAGCACCAAATCAGGTGACACTGCAAACTCACTTTCTTCCATCCCGCGTTTAAACCTTCGCTCAATTACCTCTTGCATCATTGCAAAGTCATTTTGATCCGGAACCCACTTAACTTTGAACCTCCTGTAGCCTTCCTTTTTTGCTCTGGCATTCTCAAAGACTACCATAGAGCCAACGGACTCTTTGCCCATGATTGTAGAAATATCAAAACACTCAATCCGGCTTGGCAAAGCAGGAAGTTTAAGGTACTCCCGGAGCTCGCTCAATGCTTTATCCCGTTTACGGCGCTCATACTCATGCCTGGTTTTCTCCAATTCAAAAGCATGAACAGCGTTCTCTTCGGCGAGTTTAATTAATTCCTTTTTATCACCACGAACTGGCACTTTCACCTCAACCTTCTTACCCCGTTTCTGGGTCAGCCAATCGGCAAGAAGCTTTTGATCTTCAACCGCATAAGGGAGCAAAATCCTGGGAGGAATTGAGGAGGCGTTCAGGTAATACTGTTTAACAAAGGAACTTAAAATATCCCCACTGCCGCGGTTCATAATAAAGTTTTCTGTTCCCACCAATTTTCCCTGACGTATAGCAAGAAGCTCAACACAGGCAAGCTGCTCATCTTCAGCAGCAGCTATGACATCGTGATCCTGCTTACTGGTGGAGATTATCCGCTGGCGTTCAAGTACATGCTTCGCTGCATCAATTCTGTCCCTTATGCGAGCTGCTCTCTCAAATTCCATTCTTTGGGATGCTTCTTTCATATCTGATTCCAGTTCGTTAAGCACCTCGTCCTGGCTGCCTTCCAGAAAAGTGCAAATTCTTTTAACCATCAGAGCATATTGTTCTTTGCTTACCAAATCAGCACAAGGACCAAGGCATCTTTTTATGTGGTATTCAAGGCACGGTGATTTTCTTGTTTTATGCCGTGCAAACTTGGCGGATGAACAATTGCGGATAGGAAATATTCTGCGGAGTGTATCGAGTGTTTCTCTGATAGCATAGGCTCTGGTATAAGGTCCATAATAGATTGTCCCCGCCCGATGCACTTCTCGCGTTAGCGTTACACGAGGGAAGGTATCTTTTACAGTAATGGCCAGAAACGGATAGCTTTTGTCGTCTCTAAAGGTGACATTGAAAGTGGGTTTGCTTCTCTTAATGAGATCAGCTTCGAGAATAAGAGCCTCCACCTCGTTTTCAGTAACATAGATATCAAAATCTACAGTCTTGTCAATCATACGCTGGGTTTTGGGCGAGTAAAGCTCCTTCTGAAAGTAGGAGCGCATCCTTTTTCTCAAAGATCTTCCTTTACCTATATAAAGGACCTGGGCGCTTGCATCCTTAAAGACATACACCCCGGGCTTGTCAGGAACTTTATTTAATTGCTCTAAAAGTCTTTCTCTAGCCAGCCTCATAAACCGAGTATATCACCGCTAAATCAAGCTTCAATGCCCCATATTACAGAGCTGCAGGTATTCCGCGAACCTCGAGATCCAAACACGGGCCTCTAGTAAAATTGTATAGTTTTGGAGCCAGCAGTTTCAAAGAAAATAGGTTCATTGCTCATAGGTTATGGATCAAGGGTTCATAATTGGAAAACTCTTCTTAGCAAAAAGACACCCTTTGGGGGCGCCCTTCACATCTTTTTATTCTTTACTTTTATTTCTACTTTTAACTTTTCACTCTCAACTTACTTATCTTACTATTTTTGATATTTCTATCTCTAAAATATCCTCTGCGCCCTTCTCTTTCAGTTTGGGAAGAAGAATATTTACATCCTTCTTGTCAACTACTGTAACGACTTCCAGATATTCGGCATTATAGAGTTTTGAGACCGTCGGGTTTTTCATAGCCGGCAGAGTCTTAACTACATCATCAAGTTTGCTCGCAGGTACATTCATGCTAAGAAGAACCCGCCCCCTTGCTTCGATTACCCCCAGGAGTAAGGTCTTAATCTCCTCAATCGCCTTTCGCTTCTCCTGATTCTCCCACGATTTTTTGTTAGCAATAAGTTTGGTAGAAGACTCAAGGATGGTTCCTACAATCTTAAGTTGATTTCGAATGAGAGTCTGACCGGTTTCTATGAGATCAACTACCACATCCATAAGCTCCGGAATTTTGGCTTCAGTTGCACCGTAGGAGTAAAAAATTTTCACGGGGATTCCTAACTTCTTAAAATACTGCCTTGTTATATTGGGAAACTCCGTGCTGACTCTGCTTCCTTGCTGAATATCCTCAGGTTTTTCTATAGAAGATGAATTCGCAACTGCTATTACCAGCTTTAGAGTTCCCGCCCCTCGTTTACCATAGGGCATATCGCATACTTCCACTACATCCGCCCCTGATTCATTTATGCAGTCCAATCCGGAGATACCCAGATCAAAGTACCCTTCCTGAACATACAAAGGTATCTCTTGAGGCCTCAGAATCTTGACTTTGTCTATCCGTGGATCTTTAATGGTGGGATTATACTCGCGAATTCCTTTTTTCACTTCCAGATCAGCCTGGGCAAAAAGGGCAAGTGTCTGTTCTTCCAGACTTCCCTTAGGTAAAGCAATGCTCAGCATTTATTCCCCCTAAATGGTCATTGGTTATCCGAAATTAGTTATTAGGTTCTTTTCCTAGTTCCCAATTTCTAGTTCCTAATTTCTAATTCCTAATTTCCAAAAGTATATCACAGTAGTGTTTTTTTAGTCACACTACAAATAGGATTGATAACGGAGCTTTACCACTCTGCCTTTCACAAATCTGTCTGCACATCAAGATTTGTTCTTTTCCAATCAATATGTAAAGCTAAAAAGAAGACTTTGAAATATGACCAGCAGGGTCCCATCCTTTCATATCTA
>CAYGBL010000036.1:8948-12886 GCA_964348135.1 uncultured Actinomycetota bacterium | reverse complement strand
GCAGTAAGTTGACTAACGATGAACTATCCGACCTTCTGATTATGAGCCTTGACTATAGATTAGGGAAGGTGACATCAGCCGAATACTATACTTATCTTCAATCTCTCTCTTCCAGAATGGGAAAGGGAATGAGGTCTCAAGACCCCCGAATACTGACTGAGCTTGTGACTTCAAAGGAAGGAAAGAATGAGTATCCCAACCTGAACTCATATATCAAGTACAACAAACTCTATGACAGGATAGACCAGAACAGGCTATTCTCAGAGATTAGTGAGTTGGAGGAAAAAGTTAAGGAGAGACTATGCGAGAGAGAAGAGGAGAGGAAATTAGTAAAACTCTCGACAATGCTTGGTGTTTTACAGAACCTCGCAAGTTTCAAAATTTCCAATGAAGACCTCGCCTACTATTATAAACACCGGGATGAGATAACTCCAGGAATGTTCTCCAATTTCATTGACGCACACAATGGTGGGGCGCTACTGGTGGGCGAGCAGAATGTAGGGGCGACACTCCGTGGCCGCCCAAAAGGAGATGTAGCTACAGAGCGAAGCTCTGTTAAAACGGTAGTCGCAGGCCCGACAGGACTCCGAACGGGCGTCGGACTCCTTGGGAACTTCAGTCTACGTCCAGCCGACCTGTCAAAATTTGAAGAATTCTATAAAATTGCTTTAAAGAGAAACGAAGCTTTAGTAAATAACACTATCTCCCGGATGGAGAAAGAAGGGGTAAGAGTTGCCATTCTCATTGCTGGAGGTTTCCATACGCCGGGGATTACAGAACTTCTGCGGAATAGGAATATATCTTACGTAGTGGTAACTCCGCGTCTGGGCGAGGACTATTCCTATGATTTGGAAATCTCTCCTAGGAAAAAGAAGACAGACTTGGAGAAAGCAATAGCGGGGATTATAGGAGCATTAAGGCCTACAAGTTCATTAGGAGACCCATCATTTAGGATATTCTTTATGATTCATGCTAAGGCCAGGAATCTATTCTGCGAATTTCAGCGTAGACGCCTTAGTGCCGGACATGAATGGAGGGAATCAATAGAGAACGTTGAGATTGACTTTTTATCTGCAGTGTTAGCGAGAGGTGAAAAACAGATTGCTTTAGGAGTTGTCAGGGGAAAGAATGAGAATCTGCCTTTTATCTTTATTCATGATTCAGATAAGAAACAAGTTTCTAAAATTATTTCGGGCGAACATGATTGCCGGGAATTTGTCCTTTCACGTCCTTTTGACAATGCCCAGAAGGTTGGCCAAGTTGTTTGTGACAAACTATGGAAACTCTGGAACTTCCTGACCCCTGCCGATAAACGAAGAATAAGTGCCATATTCGGGCAGGCCCAAACCGAGCCGATAGCGAGGGAAGTTGCCCGGACAGCCACTGAAATGCCCCCGGGGGTTGCTGAACTAGCCGAGCCGTCGGTGGCGGAAGAAATGAAACAAAAGGAAAGTCGATGGGCAGCGCCGATAAAGTTTCATTCTATAGCAAATAAATTGTTAAATCATCTAAGGCGGGGCCTAAACGTGCTCTCTTCTGTGCCCGCCGGGCAGGGGCAACTGGCAAGGCTCTTCCTTGCCCTAGGCATTACATACCATATAGGGATGAGGTGCATTTCCCAGGGTCACTATGGGTTAGGGGTTGCCATTATTATGGCCGGATTATTCTTCATCGGATTGTCCTTCCCTCAATTACCACAACTCGCCTTAGCCAGAGTGAAACAGCCGCACACAGCGAAAGTGCAGCGCGTCGTCCCGATGAAGGACTGGAAGTCAAAGGTGGTTCCTATGGGAGTGCTTGCGATGGAGACGGATTCTGCGAAATCGCAGGTGGCAGCGCAAACTCTCGCTGAAATCGCCACGCCAGAAGCGACAAAAGTGCTTATTGATTTGCTCAGCAGTGAAAATGACTCTGTAAGAACTGCCGCAGCCGGGGCGCTGGACTCCATCGGCATTCACTCCGAGACTTTCACTGATGTAATCGCGAGCGGCGGACATATCGCAACTGAAATCACCAATGACGGCTTCCTGAAAGTCGACATTAAAGACGCAGATGACGCCTTAGTTAAAACCTATACCTTTGAACCTTACATTAAAGGTTTTGAGGACCAGACAATTGCATTCATGGATTCAACCGAGCACGACGCATGCTATTGGTGGATAAAGGAGAAGGTAAAATCTGGCGAGTGGGATAACAATTACACACTTATAAAATTCGACGCACATTTAGATATAGGCGAAAAGACTGATATGATAACAGCCGGTAATTGGGCAAGGTCTGTAAAGCAAAATGTGGGAGAAGTCTGGCATGTACTTCCTCCAGTGGTATTCGACGATGTACCAGATGGCTACGTTGATTTCCACACAAACAACTTGAACAGACTACCTAAATCAGACAGACCTGTTATAGTAACGATAGATTTGGATTATTTAATACACAAGGGACCTCAATATACTAAAGATTACATAGATAGACAAGCTAAAGCCATAGCCGATGTACTTAAGCAATATGATATAAAAGGTATTAATATAACGCGGTCACGCGTTCTGATAAATACAAAGTGGGAAAATTGCGCTCTTAGAAAATTAGCGGAAGAATTGGAGAAGAACATACCTCATCTTGGTCCTGTCATATGTGGGATAAGATTGCGGTCCATGGCATACAAAGAAACACAGTTTAAACGCTTACAAGTTTATAGCGAAGGAGATAAGATCACTTTTGGCCCTGATATGATATATGGCCTAGATTTCCCAAGTTTAAAATTAGCTATTAAAGAAAAGAATCCTGCAATCAGAGCCGCCGCCTATAAAACGCTTGCCAAGCTTGGCGTGCGGAAGACGGCACAAGCGATTACAATAAAGCAGCCAACTCCTGTTGTTGCAATTCAAGAGGGAGAAATCATCCACATAACCAAAGATAATATTGAAGAAATAAAGAAAGAGATTAGCATAGTAGGGCCCACTTTTGAGGAATTAACGAGTGACTATATGACAGAGCACGATATGGAGATATTTTTGGATAAGGAGGGCGGGAGTTGCATTTACGATATGCGTAGATTCCACCTCAGAAGACTACCTGAACCTGACAAAGACAGCAAACCCATCTACGTCATGGTTCCTGGTTCCATCCCGGAGGATAAATCTGCCGAAGAGCCAGATAAGACCCGTCGGGAGGATAAAGGCTATAGAATCGGGAGAGACGACGTTACGGGAAGAATAAATGTATTTGACGAACATAATAATATTATAAAAGTTTACGATGATGATGGAATTGTATGGGAAGAATATGAATATGATAGTGATACTAAAGAACTAAAATCTGTAAAATTGTTTAATCCTGTTTCGGGGAGATATATAAGGATTCATTTCGTTCCTCCCATAGGGTCGGGCGCACAGTTAACAGGCGGAGACATATATGCGGATGATGGGAGGGGTGGTTTTGTCAAGGTAGGAGGTGTTGGATGTTCTTTCCTTGAGCCAGATAAAATAACCCAAGAGGGTATAACGATATTCGAGGATTACACCCTTCAGGGTATAGGTAAGACGGTTAAGAGGTGGCTTGCTCTTAAGGCTTATAGGGACGGTAAAAGATTACGCTTCTATCATACCTATAATCCGATAGCAGCTCACCTAAATAGCGAGTTATATCTATATGATGATAACTTTATTCTAACGGAAGGTGGTTGGCTTAGTGAAGGGAAAACTCCATTAAGTGTCGATGAGTCAAATATAGATAAAAAACTCCTTGAAAGAGAGTATAAGTTTTACCATTCTGATGGAGAAGCATTTGTAGCAGTTGAAGATGGGAAGATATATACCTCTAACTTCCCTGCTGGATATCTAGCCTATATGGAGGATATGCACCTCATTGTACGGGATGATAAGGGTGAGATTGTCCGGCTTGAGCGCGACCGCGTTTTCTAAATAGGAGCGCGCCGA
>CAYGBL010000036.1:7701-8938 GCA_964348135.1 uncultured Actinomycetota bacterium | reverse complement strand
AACGCAATTTTGCCTATATTGGGACGGTTATGTAAATGCTGCAAGAATCGTGAGCGACCAGAGGAAAGATAATTACATAAGGCAAGTCGTTTCAGAAACTGGCGTTGACAGCATAGAAAGGGGCCAAGTGCTTTTGAATGTGCTTGAGACAGAAAAGAATCCTGATTTCATTGATGCAATAATGAAGGCGCTGGGAAAACTCAGTGAGGCTACACTGAAGGAGTTACTGCAGACGGAGTCATTTTCTTCACAGAGAGATTCTGCTCTGAAGGCAATAAACAAGGCCCTGAGAAATAAGCAAAAAGGAACCAAAGGACAGCGCGCTTCCTTCTGGAACTGGTTTGGATTCACTATTTTTGGCACTACTATTTCCAACATCCTTACATATATCTATTTCACCAGCTACCTGAGTTCCAGGACATTCTTTGTAGGTGGAGTTATCCTTCCTTTGATTGTATTATTTGCAATTCCTATCTTTATGACCTTATCCATCGCTATGACTGGAGCCAACCAAATCGCTGTAACCAAAGATGGAAAGACCACACCTAAAAAACAAGCCTACCACGAACTCAATCGCATAGCCAGAGCATTCGTAGATGCAGAAGAAAGCTTCCACAGATTCACTACTAAGAGAATAGCACCACTTAATTGGGATATGAAGGAGACGCAAGGGCTCTCAAAACTATGGGTTGCAGTATTACAGACTATCGAAGAAGGAGTTGCAAAAACTTTAGCCCCATTCGTCCTAATAGGTAGCTTAGTTACTAAACTCATAAGTCCCGCCACACAAACGGCGGACAGGCAAGACCTGACATCATCTTTTTTATTAAAACCTTTAAGATTAAGGATAATGCTTGGGATTCTTGCTGTTATTTTTGGCTCTTTTGGTATACACGCCACGCCATTGACAAAAGGAATCCAAATACAACGAACTCCGGTTGTTGCAATTCAAGAGGGAGAAATCATCCACATAACCAAAGATAATATTGAAGAAATAAAGAAAGAAATAAACATAGTTTGGCCTACATTTGAAGAAATAACTTATGATAATATGGAAAATCACAATATGGAGATATTCTTAGATAAGGAAGGTGGACTTTGCATATCTAATCTTGGAATCTTCTCCATTGGAAAAATCGCTGACAAACAAGGCAATCCCTGCTATCTTATGAATCCTAGTTCTGTCCCGAAGGATAGGTCTCCAAAAAAGCGCGGGTATAGATTAGGCAAAGCCGCC
>CAYGBL010000036.1:0-7691 GCA_964348135.1 uncultured Actinomycetota bacterium | reverse complement strand
TTAAAAGAATTGACCACTGATTATATTAAAGTTTTTAGAAAAAAAGTAGATAGTCTAGGAAAAAGACTGACAAAGCTTAGAGACATTAATGCACCGGACTCTGTTATCAAAAGAACAGAAAAGAGCTTAAAAAAACGAGAAAAAGAATTGAAACAGGCGCAAGCACGTGTTGAGAAATTGAAGGGCAAAGACATTTGGGAATTCACAAGAGCATTACGGGAGGTAGAAAATGGCGCAGTAAAGAAACTATCCTCCCATCAAAAATTCGCTCTCAGGGCCATAGATAAATTACTAAGAAAGCATCCTCGAAAGTACTCCGAATTCAAGTTCAATTTTGATGCGTTACTATTTATTCCAAGTTCATCTTGGACGTGCGAGCTCTTTGGATTTGATAGTGCTGAATCTGTTGGAGGACGGATCCGAATTTCAGATGGCAAAAACTCTACAGATATAATTCTTATAAATGGCAATATTACAAACCGTATATTTATACTAAAAGCCATAATTCATGAGTTAATTCATAGAATACAGCTAGTTAAGACAAAGGAATTCGTACTCTTTTCTATTCTAGACGAAGCAATGACTGAAAAGACATCTATTAAGATGATGGTAGATATTTGTAAACTGTATCCGGAAGTAAAAAGTCAACTACGCGACCACATTTCTGATATGGGCCGCCTGATGGTAGATATGTTTAGAGGCGTAAGTACTCATGACTTAGTTTCATATTTTTTGGGTACATATAAGGAGGAACGGCAGTTTTTGCAAAGCATATTGGATATGTATGGAGATAAAGCAGAAGAAGGCATAGCAAAATTTTTAATTACGGGCGACTCTTCATCTTTACAGGAACTTTTTGGTTCTTCTATCTGGAACAGGATAAAAGCAATATCAAATATGCTCAAAATGTATGAAGAGCATGGACTTCGCTATGCAGGACTTCATATAATCACACAATCATTAAAACATCCACAAGTAGAAGACAAATTAGACGCAGGTTTGTTATTATTAAAGGTGATAAAAAAGATGGATTTTGGCGCTTACTACGAAAAACTCTTCGTGCAAAAAGATATATTAGAAGGAGTAAATCTTGTTTATGAATCTTTCCCCATATTTGAATTATGTAGGTATGGAGCAGCTGTTAGGTTGTTCAAGGAGATACTGGCGAGAGAATCTATAGATTTAGGTACTGCTAAAGTAGAATTTAAAGATAAACTCTATAAATATACTGTAGAAGCAATTGAAGAAAAGATTGCTGAAGATAAAAGACAGGTTAAAGATCTTAGTGGTGAGCAACCCCACAGCAAGTCACGACATCCTCGGACCTTGCCTAAGACCGATGAACCGCCAAGCACAGGGCAAAATGAGGCAAAAGGTAAAAGAGTTCTGGACATAACACCTATTGTGACTCTCATCCTCTTTGTTTTGCTCCCAGTCCTTCTCGGATTCAAGAATACTGGCCAACCCAGTCCTTGGGTCATTGGAGTATGGGGGGTGTTGGTAGCCTTCTTATTCTATAAGGGACTACAAGACGCTAAACCAGAATACTCGCCAATTGGATTAAAGGCTTCAATCGATCAAACAATGCCCGGCGGCAAGCCATCAGACCCTGAGCCTGTTGCAAGCGGCTTAACCTCAAAAGATTTAATCAAAGATGGAAGTGTCTTTGTATCCACTAAGAAACGGCTAGTGCTTTTAAGGAGGATTCAAATAATAATTAAAGTAATAAAAACAATATTGCGAAAGATAAAAGTCGGCTTATTTAGAAAATACATTAGAATTACCCAGAGAAAGAGAGTTACTGAAGAGATTATTACTTCTATGGAAGAACTAATCAATGACTGTAATAATGCAGCTTCACAATTGGAAAAACAAATAGAAAGAGAAGGAAAAAGATATGTATTAGTATCAGATGAGAAAGATAAAGTAAAGACCCTCGAAACCCACTGGCGGAATATTGCTGAAGCTACTCTGGTACTGAGTTATCTAGGATACGATCCAGCAGAGATTGAAGATAGAGTGGAAAAAGTTTTCGTAACTTCTCAATTTCATCCACAATTCCCATATGCCAAAGCAGTTGCCTTGCAGGCATTGGCTAATGTGGATTACAGAAAAGCCTTAGAAACTTTGAAGAACTGGGATTATCAAGGAGAAATAGATTATTATTTAAAATATTTTGGAGACAAGGACATCAGGGATATTGAACACAAAAGAGCTGAGGTTCTAATTAGGCTAAAGCAGGAAGAGCCTGTACGAATCATAAGAGAATTTCTAGATAACCCCGAACCCAGATATAAGTTTAATCCCAAATATAAAATCCTTGGTGCAAAATTAGCAATAGAATTTGGAAGTTCAAAATCAATTACCGATTTGAAGAAATCATCTGATTATATTAAAAGATTCTTCTCTAGAGAATTATCTTCTAATGAGATTCAAGGGCATTGGGAAGACTATAAGGATGCTCGAATTGCCTTGGCGAGGGCAATCGGTCTACTCGGTAATGAAGATGATAGAGCTAATGCAAAGGGCAAACTTGAAAGTCTCTTGGAATACTTTTTACAGTCGGAAAGTGGAGCAAGAGAGATTGAGACTCCTGATTATTTCTTAGATAATTTACGGGAGAGTATCTATAAGATTTCTGAAACACTTGTTGAAATAGGCGATGCTGAATTTGTCATAACGAGACTCCAGACTTTCTATAGAGAGTTGGCGGAGATGGAGAACAGATCATTAAGCCCGATGAAGGAAGGAATATTTCAAAACATGTGCAAGGTGGTCTCACTCTTAGTGACAGCAAAGGACCCAGATGCCTTTGATTTAGTGCAAGACCTTTTGCAGAAAGCTTATGAAAGCCAGTCACACGAAGGATTGGAAGACCTGTTACTTGCAGTAGAGAGATTACAATCGAGAAGTGCTATTCCTTCTCTAAAGGGATGGCTTGATATCTTTCAGAAGAAGTACTTGAAGTACTTTGTAAGTAGACCAATCTATGAGCGTAAAATATCAGAAACTCTATTGAAATTGGGAGACAAATCTGGCACAGATTGTCTTTTTAGTCACTTGAAGCTTGAGCCTTTGATAGGTCAACTGAAGCCCTATGATAATATAGATCGAAGACTAGAGGCAGCCAATGCCTTGATAGAGGGATTAGGTTTAAAAGAGACCCGCATTCAGATAATAAAGAGACTCTTGAGAAAACTGGTCACAGTTCTTATTAGAAAGTATACGGAATTAGGGTCTTGGGTTATAAATTCTACACAGTCCTTGTTAATGCGGGTTGTGAATTATATGAAGAGAGGGTTGTATCGCCTGGTTTTCCCGCTCTACCACAAGGTCTTTAAAATGGCACATAGCAAAGAAGTTACCTCTGAGATTATCTACATTATAGGAGATAAGGGGGGCATAATTGATAATTATAAGAAAAGGATTTCAGAATTGAAGTATAAACTCAAACAGCCTGGATTAGAAAAAAAAGAAAGGCAAAAACTAGAACAGGCTTTAGAAAATTACTGGCGTAAGATTGCTGAAGCCACCCTAATACTGAGCCAACTTAACTATGACCCAGTAGAGGTTGAAAAATTGGCGGGAGAGATTCTCGCAGGTTCTTCTACCTATGCCAAAGCCGATGGCTTACTCGCATTAGCTAATGTGAATTACAAAAAAGCCTTAGCATATTTGAAATATTGGAAATTCGAAGAGGAACTTAGGGATTTATCTATTAGGGAGACGTTGTATGAGGGAGATGTTAGGGATACTGTATACACATCCCATAAAGTAGCGGAGGGATTAGTTAAACTAAGAGACAGAAGGGCACTGAAAGCGATAAAACAACTTTTATCCTCACGTCTTTATGAAGATAAGCTAAAAGGTGCTGAATTAGCAATAGAATTTGGTGGCTCAAAATTAATTCTTGATTTGGAGAAATCTCTCGAGTTTATTGAGAAATATGGCCTTGATTTTGAAGAGATTGGTGCATTTGTTGCCCTGGGAAAGGCAATTGCTCTGCTAGGTAAAAGGAAAGACAAAGCATACGCAAGACACAAGCTGGAAGATTTATTAGAGCTCCATTTGGCAGCAGAAAGACTTGCAAGAAAAAAGGGAGAGTATTTACATTTTATAACTTCTCACCGTGAGGTCATATATTTAATTGCAGAAGCTCTAATAGAAATAGGAGATGTTCAATTTGTCAGACCGAGACTTTGGGCTTTCTGTAAAGAAATGTCTAGAGAGAACAAAGGACCAGCGAAGGGTACTGTATATCGGCATTTGTGTAAGATTGCATGGCTATTAGTGAAAGCAAGAGATAGAAGTGGATTTAATCTAGTGAAAGAACTTTGGCATGAAGGTGAAGAATCTATGTTGGAAAACCTTCTGCCTGCAATAGAAGGATTGTCATTAAGAAGTGCTACTGATTATCTTAAAGATATGATGATACCCGAGCCGTCATTGGATGTGGAGGCCTATTTTGATCGTGATTGCAAAATAGCAAAAACTCTGGTCAAATTGGGAGATAAAGCCGGCATAGATCGGCTTTTGGATTGGTTGAAATTTGAGTCTCCCATGCTGGATTTAAAACTAAAGACAGCCAGGGCTTTAGTAGATGCTTTAGGATTAAAACCAACACTCCGACAGAGAATTAAGAGCCGTCTGAGAATCTTAGCGCAGAAACTACGCTCAGCACTTGGTATGGGTGTAGCCAGACCGCCACAACTCGTGGCAAGCTTCTGGAGATGGAGAAACATTTACGGAAAGCACCCAAGATTGACAGCATTTCTTTATGCTCCCTTGTTTGAAAACGCCATCCTTGTCTTGCCTGCTTTGATATATATGGCAATAGTTCGCCTTCCTGGCATTATGCCTTTTGCAATTAAGATAACAGGGAACTATACAATTAGAGGTGATTTAATACCATTCCTTTGGGTTTTGATTGTCTCAGTTTATTTTGCCCTTAAATACCATGAGGAGGTTTATATAGGAAAAAGGACTGAGCCAAAACCAGCGACGCCTAAGCAGGCAGCCATGATTTGTGCACAATTCATTACTATAGGATTCGTTTCGCTTGGACTGGCTCCCGAAGTCTTCTTCCGGCTGCGTGCTTTTGGATTTTTACCACCTGCAGGACCTGAGGGTTCTGTTAGTGGCCTGGTTGTTGCGTTAGTAGTAACTACTGTATTGGTATATTTTCTAAGTTCGTTCAACCACAGCATATTAAATATGATTAACCGGCGGAAAGGTAAGCCCCTCCTGGTAGGGGGCGGAAAAGAACAGGCGGACTCCTCTATACCACCAACTTTAGGAGAATTTGAGGAACATATAGAAATAACAAAAGTAGTGATTGATAGTAGTATTAAAGACATCAAGAAACTGATTACACAGGAAGATTCAGCTCTTTCAAATATGTTGCAAGGGATTAGGAAACGTATCCAATTAGTTGCTGTTGAACCAGGCGTAGGAGCAGCAAAAAGCCCGCAGGTAATAAATGCACAGCAGATAATCTTAAATAATCTCATAGAGATAAATAGGCTTAGCGGAGTGATTTTAAGCCCTGGAGATAGGAAAAGATTGAATCAAGTTCGTTTTATCACAACAAGGGTTATTAATGATGTAGAAAGATATATAGAAACTAAGGAGGAAAAAAGACTATATGAGGAATTATCCGACAGGTTCGAAGTTATAAACATTTTATCAAGGGTATATTGCAGTATCTCCGAAGTCTTGCGAAATAGCCAGTACCTAAAGGGTGATGATTTAGAGTCTAACATGGTTAGGTTTGTGAAGGATTCAACAAAGAGTCCGGACGATAGATTATATGTGGCTTCAGCCTTCTTCTTGGTTAGAAACAATTCTCTTGGGTTAATTCATCTATTATCAAAAGAGGGAATGACAGATGTTGACCGTGTGAAGAGTGCTGAGCTTAGAGATAGAATTCGTATTACTTGTATGCAGGATTACAACGGATTAACGAAGGGAGAAGAGAAGTCGGTGGCTACACTGGATATATGCAATAGGCTATTAAGTGCAAGTTCGGATGAAGAAAGGGCAGATGTATATAGAATATTTGAGTACTTTGTAGAAGGTCGTAACCTGGATTTATCTCGGATAGATGAAGATAAAAGAGAAAATGTAGTAGAAAGGATTCTTGCTTCGGGTAGAACGGAGAGTTATACGGGGGAAGATTTTGCGTTACTGAATAGATTATCTATTATCTTGGCTGGTTTTGTTCCAAAGAAGGCTTTACAGGTAATAGGTGAAAACAACCACTTTGCTTATCTGCTCTTTCATTCTCTATATGAGAATCTTAGAAAAGGGTATTATAATCGCGACCGCGAATTAGAAATGGGGATACGACATGCTCTGGAAGAAAAGTTTGCTTCTTTCCGTTGGCAAAAAGAAGATTTAGAAGCGCTGCTTGAAGACCCTGTACATGAACAGTTTTGTGAGGTATTAGCCAAAGGGATGGAAGAAGATTTACAAGATGATAAAAAATCTATAATGATTCAAAATGCATTCAAAGAATATTATGAAGATGGAACTGAGCCATCGGTGTTACACGATAGGTTCAGGGAAATTCTTGAAAAGACAAATGAAGTTATGAAGAAGCTTCCCCGCTGTGCTTTCTTGTCAAAGCTTGCCAAACCCTGGACCTGGCTGGATAGCGCTTTGCCTATCCTAATGGGTCATGGTCAGACTATCTCCCAGTCTAATTTTGTCCAATGGTTGACTGCGATAGTGAATCCCAAAGAGACTGATAGGGCCCTTGTGGTTGGCACAGGTAGTGGTTATCAGACAGCAGTGTTAGCAGAAATGACTGAAGAAGTGTATACCGTTGATATATACGAAGATTTATCTCGAGAAGCTAAAAGGACCTGTGATAATTTAGGTATCAAGAATATTACATATTATGTAGGAGATGGTAGTGGTGGATTACCTGAACAGGCAAAACAAGAAAAATTCGATATTATTATTTATACTGCAGGAGCTCCAGAAAAACCTGGGACGATTGTTCCAGATACTATATTAGAGCAATTAAGCGAAGATGGTGGAAGATTGCTGATTCCTGTAAGGACTGAGAGAGTTCAGAGGGTTCTACGCACTGGCCAAGAGATGCTTTTAATTGTGAGACATGGAGATACATATAGTAAGCCCATTTTTGTAGGGGGCTCAAGATGGGTAAATTTAGTAGGTAAATACGGATATAGAGGTGAAAAGGTGGATAAAGAAGCCGCCTATCTTGGTTCACCCAGACCCTTAGAAGAACGACCTGCAGCCCTCATTAAACGCTTACAGAAACTGTTTGGCGCATTTGGTGAGACTTGGTTATATAAATGTTTGGTTGGACCTGCTTTAGAAGAAGGGATTTTCAGGGTTATACCATTATGGGTTGTCCATACATTGAGCTCGAATTATTCATTATGGTTAGGGATAGCTGGCTACGCAGTTGCGAGCATAATATTAGGCTTTATCTTCGTAAAACTTCATGAAGAGAAAGACCAACGTTTTGCTACTTTTGTAGCAATAGTCGCACCCATAACACTTATTCCTGCACTCTTAGTTATGTCTCCATGGCTGTTACTTCCACCATTTGTAATTCATTCTGGAGTAATGATTTTGCGAGAATACCGTGAAAGAAAGGCCAGACTACCTGAGGCCCCAGAAGAAGCTAAGGCTGAACCTGTTCCTCCGAGTGCAAT
>CAYGBL010000035.1:0-13303 GCA_964348135.1 uncultured Actinomycetota bacterium | reverse complement strand
CGCTAAGGAAGAACTACAGTCAGTGGAAGCTGTTCACGGGATTGAAGCTAAAGAAGATATGGCAGGGTGTTTATCCTGTCATAAGCAGGAATTCTGCAATAAATGCCATAAGGTTGAGATACCGCATGCAAAAACGTGGAAAGAAGAACATAGTAAACTGTTTGGAGAACAAGGGAAGATAGCTTTAGTTGGGGTAGCTCCACAGGAATGTGTGATGTGTCATCCTCAGGCGAATTTCTGCGACGCGTGTCACCATGACTATGATCCAGCCAAGGGTATATGGTATAGCCCTCAACCAGGGCAAAACCTGCATATGATTGCAGTGAGAGACAGGGGAGCTACAGATTGCTTTAAGTGCCACCTGCCTACATATTGTTCTCATTGTCATGTGCGAGGCACTAAAGAGTAGATGAAGCATAAACAGCGGTTGTAGATTGGGATACAAAGATTCTATCAATTCCTCGTTATTAAGTAGCGGGTGTTCCTCCCCCAAGAAAGACCTTCCCGTTTACGACCTTTAATTTCTGGGAATATAGACCACGGTGCGCTGGACCAAAGAGTCGGCGGCCTGCCAGGTCAAAAGAGCTTCCGTGGCAAGGGCAATTATAAGTGAATGTTCCCGTACGGGGATTGGGTTTATTGGAATGGTTCCACGATACAATACAGCGCATATGAGGACAGATGGCAGAGAAAGCTACCAGCTTGCCCTTCAGAAAATATATATATACTGGCTCATCACTGTAATCCACTCTTTTGGGGACTTCATTGAAATCTCCAATTGAGCCTACTTCAATCCATCCAAGCTTAGTTCTTCCTTCCAGATCCCGTTCAGGAACTTGAAGATATTTTACCAAGGTAGCAACTCCAAAACCTCCACTCGCTAAGAGTGAAAAAGCAATTGCGAAATCTGAAATAAGGGAAAGAAATCTCCTTCTAGACATAACATTAGAGGTTTGAGTATCTTTCCTACTGAAAATCCTCATTCTTCCGAAGACACCTCCTCTGGTACCTCGGGAACTTTATAGGACACATGGCAGCTTTCGCAAAAAATGCTGGAGTGGCAGTTTTCACACATCTTAGTTCCTTCGCTTAAGACAAATTGATAATGGATTTGTTTCCAATTTGTGGTATGTCCGATGTGGCATTCCCGACACATTTCTGGCTTATGACAGGTATAACATGCTTGAACATCTTGCTTTGCCTGTTTGCGGTGAGCCTGAAGCCACACATCCTTGGGTTTATGAGAAGAGGGTTTACGACTATGACAATCTTCGCAAAACGCTAGTCCATATTCATGGCAGGACATACATTTATCAGAATCCTTTAAGGCAAATTTCCCGTGTTTCTCGACCCAGTCTTCTTTAGTGTGTTCGGGCCTCCACGGAAGAACCAGTCCACCATGGCAAACCTTGCATTCTCGAGGTGAGATGATATGCGACAGATAGGGTTTTGCATGGCGAAAGGCATGCTTCCCGGTATGGCATAAAGTGCAGTCAGCTTGGAAATCTACCGGCTTCATTGCTGATTTCTCGTTGAAACCACTGAATCTGCTGTGGCAATTTCTGCAAAACCCTACGTTAACTAATTGGATTGCCTGGGTTTTTGATTTCCTTTTCAAAACAATCTCAGTGTGACAGTTATTGCAGGAAAAGTTGACTAAAGGGGAAGTGAGGTGTATGCGATGTAACTGCAGCTTTGATGCTTTCATATTGCCATGGCAAGCAATACAATCCTCTGAATCCAACCGAGAAGCTTTTTTGTGAAGGATGCTTAAATCTGAGGGTTTCAGGCCAATTCTATATAACACTTTGTTTGCGGCCACTGTCCAACTACTTGCCGGAGAAACGTTGGGCGAAGATGTAAGAAAGGTTGTAATGATTAAGGCGTTCAAGATTAGCGATGCAACTAGTAAGTTAATCTTTGATTTTTTAAATCGTCTCGATCTTTCTTTCTCATCCATTTTTGAATCCTACTTTACTGATGCACCAACAAAACTAAGAGCCATAATTGATATTGACAAAAGCACACACACGACAATAGCAAACTTGCGTCTAGACGGTTTCACCTCTCGATTTTTATCTAGAAATGGCAGAAGCGTAAGCAAAATGCCACCTGCTAAAAGAACCAGCACGCCCAGTATAGGAGGAACGAAACGTAGAAGAGCGTATAGAAAAAGTAAATACCATTCAGGTTTCACACCAATGGGAGTACTGAAAGGATTAGCCTTTGTTTCCAAGCCGGCGGGGGAAAAGATGGTGAGGATGGAAATAAGACATATGATCCAAAGCATAGCTGTTGCTTGAGAAATAAAATGGTCAGGGAAGAAAGGCACCGAGTCTAGACCTTTCTTTTCAGGGGGAGTATCCTCTGCTATCTCCTGAACTGGAAGCTCTTTTAGTAGCTTCTCACCAGAGCCCAACCATGCGTCGTATAACTTTTTTTGCTCTGTTTGTGGAAGAGTCTCAAGAACCTGGGAAGCTGTTGCTGGAGTAAGAGATTTAAGGAGTACGATTGCACCCATGAGGCTTCCCGTATTAAGCAGTCGCTCAATTTTTTGGACTAAAATATCATGATGTTTTTTCATCTACTCTCCGCACCTTATCGTTTGTCCAATGCTTATATCACTGCCAAACTCTTACTCATAAAGGTCTGGAAATCCCCTGATTTCTTATCATCCAAAAGTGCATTACCAAAAAAGCAACGATCAAAGCCGGAAGAAGCATGACATGGAAACTGAAGAACCGTGTCAAAGTAGGCTGCCCCAGTGTTTCGCCTCCTACGAGAGCATAGTAGATAAATCCACCTATGAAAGGAACTTTCTTAATCAAAGATACGGTTACAGTTGAAGTCCAGAAAGCTCTTTGATCCCATGGGAGCAAATATCCAGTAACAGAAAAACCTAAGGTCATAGCTAATAAGAGCATACCGATTATCCAGTTAAATTCACGTGGAGGTTTGTATGAACCAGTTATAAAGACGCGTAGCATATGAAGAATAACGAAGATAATCATCAAATTGGCAGACCAGTAATGAATGCTGCGAACCAGCCAACCATAACTAACATAATGAGATATGTAATAGATGCTGGAATAAGCTTTTTCCGTGCTTGGTACATAATATATGGTAAGAATGATGCCTGTTATGACTTGAATCAAAAAGAGAAAGAACGTAATTCCACCAAAACAGTAATAATACCTGCGAGCAGAGATGGGAATCGGCCTATTAAGTACAGTTTTATGAAGCCGATCTATTGGGTTAAAACGTTCATTAATAGACTTTGAAATATCTTCGAGCATACCCAATTCCTTTTA
The DNA here is from genome assembly GCA_964348135.1 of uncultured Actinomycetota bacterium. Taxonomy (GTDB): domain Bacteria; phylum Actinomycetota; class Aquicultoria; order JACQXZ01; family CAYGBL01; genus CAYGBL01. The sequence goes on along the minus strand of CAYGBL010000035.1, from coordinate 9,992 downwards.
GATCAATCGTTTTGTTATGTAGCAAGGGGTGGCATGTGAAGTCCTTTAAGAGTGTATTAGCTTTATATTAATTTTTTAAGTTCTATATTTATTTTATGTTAAGAGTTTGGGCATAAAATATCCCTCTCTCGTGTGAGAGAAGTAAAACTTAAGAACTGACCGTTCTTAATATGAAAGTTCTCAGGTTGGTAGTTTCTCTCCTAATTCTGCTGCGGAGGCCTCACCTATGGCTGCCCTGCGTCCAAGCCACCACTCGACCAGACTATAACTACCAATTCCCATGATTAGAACCAGTATAATTCCAGAAAGCGCTAAACCAACTACCGGGAATACCATCAAAAACATTGCGAGAACTTCCATCGTTACCTCCCCTTCTAAATTTGGTCAGCGTCGTGAATTCTTAACTTCTTTGCCATACACTAACAACGGTAAATATGAAGATACCCTAAGTGCTTTTAAGGTACTCTACAGCTAAAAAAAGCGTACTATTCTACTTTTAAAGGTGGATTAAGAGAAGATTAAAATATTATTAAGATTTGATTGCCTGATGGGTGGAAACTTTGAGATTGAAGGAAAAGGTACTACCCTTATTGGGAACGGATTTTACCTTAATTTCGCTGGCGTGAGCGCGGATAATCTCTTGGGCGATAGACAGCCCCAGACCCCCGCCCTTTTTTTCTCTTTCAGAGTGTCCATAATGGTAAAAACGGTCGAAAATTCTTTCCAGTTTGTCAGGAGGGATCCCCCTCCCTGTGTCAGAAACTCCTACTTCAACGGTCCGCCGTTTGGGGCGGGCAAAGATAGTAATACTACCTCCTGGTTCAGTGTATTTAAGAGCATTATCTATAAGTCCGGTGAGAACTTGTATGATACGGTCTTTATCGCAGACTATAAGTGGTAGCGATCTAGGTAATTCCATTCTAAGATCAATTTCTGCTGAGGAAGCAAGAGGACTACTAGCGGCAATGACCTCATTTACAATTTCGTCCAAACGGCATTCACCCATCTTCAAAACATTTGCACCTGAGTCTAATTGTGTTAAGGTAAAAAGATCCTCTACCAGCCTCTGCAAGCGTTCGACCTGTGTTTTCATAGTCTTTAGAAAGTTGTCTCTTACATCCGGCTTATCTTTAGCCCCGCTTTCCAAAAGCTCCACGAAACCTTTGAGAGAAGAAATTGGTGTTCTTAATTCATGTGAAGCGTTGGAAATAAACTGCTTTTGCGATTGCTCTAGTTTCTTCTGTTGAGTGAAATCCCGAAGAATAATAACGACACCAGGAATCTTCTGTCCGTTGTTTCCACGTACAGGGTTTGCGTGAACTAAAAGAATGCGGTTCTGGTATTCGCATATCCCCGAAAACTCTCTGCCTGAAAGAGCTCGCCTAAAGCAATTCGTAAAAGTAGCAGGTGGGATTATTTCTTCTAGCTGGCTACCAATAAGTCTTTCTATTGGTTGGCCAAGAAGCTCAGCTGCTGCTGGATTTGCAAGATTTATCATTCCTTCCGTTGTTACTTCCAGAACACCTTCTCCCATTGTATTAATTACTGTCAGAATCTGTTTTTGTTGATCGCGAATTGCATCAAACGCATCTCTCAACTTTTCAGCCATTATGTTAAATGTTTTGGCAAGTTCGCCTACTTCATCCGGAACCAAACCTTTTTTAAGCCTCAAATTAAAATTTCCCTGCGCAATAGCTAAAGCGCCCTCGGTCAGTTTCCTTACCTGCCTGGCTATAAGTTCCGAAAAGAAAAAACCAAGAATTGCTGAAGCTAAAACAGCGATAGAAAAGGCAATCTTAAGCTCGTTTTGGGCAGCGTTTAAAGTACTGAGGGATTCGCTACCGTTGTTGGCTACTACAACCACTCCAATTAATTTATCGGATTTTATCAAAGGTCTGGAGGCAATCACTATACCCCGGTTTAAATTAGCGTATGCAAATTCTTTTCCTCGTATCCCTTTGTCGACTGCTTCTTCCAGAAAATCTCCTGGTTCAGCTAGAGATTGACGGGATAAAATTAAATTTCCTTTGGTGTCGAAGACCCAAGCATCTTCTTCGAATATACGAACATGTTCTGCAAGGAGCTTATCAAGGGCTTCAGAGTTATTAAGGCTTATAGTTGTAGTTTTTGCAGGCAACTCTGCGATTATGTGCCTTGCAAGCTCAATGCTGTCTCTCTCCATCTGCTTGCGAGAGACTATGCTGATGCTCTGCTTTATGGAAGGTAGAAGTCCGAGGTATAGGATGAGAGTAGCAACAAGAGCAACAGTTACAAAAAGCGCAGTTTGCCATAAGCGAATGGTAAGTTTCATTAGGTACCACTCAGGCGATATCCAAGACCTCTAACAGTTAAAAGATATCTAGGCTTTTGTGGGTCAACCTCAAGTTTTTCTCGTAGATTATGAATATGCACGTCTATTGTGCGTTCATCTCCTACAAATCTTCCATCCCAAAGATAATTAAGAATTGCCAGTCTGGAAAATACTTTGCCCGGGTTTCTGGCCAGGAGTACAAGGATTTGAAATTCAAGGTTAGTAAGGTAAAGAAGCTTGCTTTTTAGAAAGATCTGATGACTTTCCAGATCAATCCTCAGGTCTTTTATTTTTATGACATTTGATTCACGTTTACCTTCTCCTTCCGACCTTCTAAGCAGGGCTTTTACGCGACTGACCAGCTCCCGTGGACTAAAAGGTTTAGTGACATAGTCGTCAGCCCCTAGTTCAAGTCCTAAAATTCTATCTACCTCTTCTGTTTTGGCAGAAAGAATTAAAATTGGAATATTGCTCTTAGCTCGTATAGCACGGCATAATTCGAAACCCGATTCGTCTGGCAGCATAATATCGAGGATAAGAAGACTGGGATCTTGCTTTTCAAGCAATTCTCGAGCTTTTTTGGCATCAGTTGCTGTTGATACTTTGAAACCCGCTTCTTGCAGGCTATATGAGATGACTTCTAAAAGAGACTCTTCATCATCAACTACCAAGATATGACGACCGTTCATTCAGCCCTCCCTACTCTTGAAATAAGACATTATCGCTTTTTATTATAGATAGTCGGGTGTTGGAGGACAATCACCAAGACCCTGACAAAGATATAGATACCATAAATTACCATTTAGTTTAGCAAATTTTTATTCATTTTGAAATATTAGACCGATTGGGAGTAAAGACTAAACTTGACCCCACCCTTTGGCATTTGTATTCACTAGACTACAAAGGTACTTCCCCATGACATTTTACACAGAAAGAGTCCTGGTGGCAGACCTCGCAGTTTCGGTTTTCAGCCACTTTAAGTTTGTGGAATGTTCTCCATCTTCCAGCATGAGAGACGGGTTTCCTCTGATGACAATCTTTACAGTAGTCAGGTACCCAGCCGTGGCATTCTTTACAGTCGATTTCTTTAGATTTCTCGCTATGTATAACAAGCCAATCCTTAGCCTTGTGGCTTACAGGGAAAGATTTTCTCTTATGACAATCTTCACACTTGTTTGTTGCCCGTTCCCCATCATGACACTCAAGGCAAGCAACCATTCGGGGTCTATGGTTTCCTTCAGGATTTTTCATGTGTACTACCCAACTATGACAATCGTTACAGTTCATTTTCAAAACATCTATATGAGCTTTGTGTGGTATAAGCAGGTCTCCTGAAGGAGAGGCGGTTCTTGATCCGGAATGACATTCAAGACAGGCAATATTGGCTGGTTTATTAAGTATACGAGAATTCTTGGAATTAATAATAAATCCCAAGTAAAATTCTCCAATCATTCTGGTTCTAAAAACAACAAGCTGGTTCCTGGTTGGCTTGACATGGCACTGTATGCAATTCACTTCGGCATGGGTGGAAGTTTGCCAGGTTCTATAATAAGGCACGATATCTGTGTAACGCTTGTAATAACTCGGTAGTGAAGTGAGATAGAAAGGTATGCCTGCCAGCAGAAGTAACCCAAGCAATATAGCAAGGAAGATAAAAAGCCGTCGATGCTTTTTAATATTTTGGCGGTTAATTTTTTTCAATTTGTCTTTCAGGTTGAAGCGCAGCACCGTCAATCACCTAATCTGCTTAAATTTAATAAAAATGCTCAGTCGTGACATTCCAGGCAGTCCTTTTCCTTGTGGCACACCAGGCAATGCTTGCTATTAATCTTAGCAGGATCACTATGAAGCTTTTTCCAGTTTCCAGCATGGCTTAAAGGTCTTTTGCTATGGCAATCCTGGCAGTATTTTGGCGTCCAGCCGTGGCAATCAGTACAGTCAATTTCCTTGGTTCTTTCGCTATGTACTTGCAGCCAGTTACTTGCCTTATGGCTATCTGGATATGCTTTCTCTGTATGACAGCTCTTGCACTCTGCAGATGCTTGCTCTCCATTGTGACACTTGAGGCAGTTTTCCATGATTGGAGTGTTCAAACCTCGTGGATTCTTCTTATGAACCAACCATTTATGGCATGAAGTACATTCCAGATTCAATACCTCTACATGTGCTCGATGCGGGATCAACAGATCACCAGAGGCAGATATGGTGCGATATTTTGTGTGACACTCGAAGCACGCTTGTTTTGATGGTTTTGTAAAAAAGTCAGCTTTGTCCGGCGATGAAAAGCTATAGAGATAAAATTTCCATATTGCATTTGCTTCAAAGAATGCAATATTAACCAGTCCTGGTTTTCGATGACAATCCCTGCAAACCATTTTGCTATGTGTCGAGGCTTGCCATGCTGAATAATAAGATCTCATTACTTTGTATCGTGCATAGTATTTAGGTTTCGATATTATATATGAAGGAATTCCAATAGTAAGCACCAGCAGCAGAAAAATTCCCCACCTTATGGCTCTGCGGCGAAAGTATTTGTTTCTCCAGCGATTCGTTTTCTCTGGTTCCTTTTTATTGGTCAACACTTACTCCTTGTAACAGATGGAACTGTCAATGTCCTTATAATTATGCCAAAATTATTGACAGTCTAAAACTGCCTTTACTGTCTTATATGTACAGATTCTCCTAACATTCCCCTCTCAATTACGTGACAGTATCCGCAATTGCTCATCTGATCCTTATGACATTCCATACACAGTTTCCTTGGCGGGTTCATTTTCCCCAATTTTCCTACACCCGGGTGAACGACACCGTTGTGACAGAAAGTACATTTAAGCTTCGCTTTTGATACATGAATTCGGTGGTTTATCTTTAGGTCACCTGACGTGGAACGCACCCGGTTTAGAGAATGACACTCACGACATGCTTCAAGTGTCGGGCGGTTTACAGCCCATGGTTTGAGTTTGCGGTGAGAAAATTGTGAATAAATTTCATGATAGAGATTGAGTTTGAATAAAGCCGTATTCAAAAATCCTGGTTTTACGTGACAACTTCTACAAGCTATATTGACCTGCCCGTGTGCAGAAATCTTCCAACTATTATAGTAAGGTTCCATCTCGTGGCATCCTTTACAGTATGCCGGTTTTATAGGAAGAAAGAGGGGCACTATGGCCATAAATGAGACTATAGACAACACAATCGCAAGTGTTAGCCAAAGCCCTTTTCTTAGCCCAAGAGTCATCGCGTCGTGCTAGCGACCCACGTCTTCGAACAGTTCGTGACATTGGTCACAGGTCTTTTTCTGGTGACACGTCAGACAGCCACGTTCATTCCTTTCTGCTGGTTTTTTGTGCTGCGCTAGCCAAGTCTCCTTTCGGCCATGAGATTCTGGACGTATGCTATGACAATTTTCGCAAAGTTGATAATTAGCATGACAAGCAAGGCATTTCTCAGAATTCCCTAGGGCTTCTTCCCCATGGAACTTCAACCATTCTTTACCAGCATGTCTGGAGATCAATGTATTGTTTATCTGAATATTAGTTTCACTTGTTCCTGGTATTGGCTCTTTCTCGCCAGTAATATGACAATTGCGACACCATTCGGGCTTATGGCAATAATCAAAGCAGCGATTGGCTCCTCCCGTGTTTACAACTTCCGGATGCTGCTTTTGCCACGTAGTTCTCGGAATTGATTCTCTATGATGACAGCTCTGGCACTCTTCTATAGGCTCCACTTCTCCGTGACATCCGTATTTGAAACAGACTCCAGAAAGCGGCAAAGATTTATGCCTCTTTTGAAATTTTTCATCATGGACTATCCATTTATGACATTCGATACAGTCATTTTTACTTGTAACTGAGCCTGTGTGAATTCGGTGAGGAATTAGTGGAATGCGAGAAATGGATTTTATCGAATTTATTTCTGAATGACAACTGAGGCATGCTTGGGAATTGGCTTTATTCAGTGTTTGCTCATTTTTAGAGTTACGTATAAAATTTGAGTAGAATGTCCAGATATTGTCCATCCGGTTTGTAACTGCATTTACCACACCGGGTTTTAAATGGCAACTTGTGCAAGCTATAGTTTTATGGGAAGATGCGCGCCAACTCTCATACCTGGGTTTTAGAGATTTTTGGCGCGCATAAAAACTAGGTTTTGAAGTTATATATAAAGGAATTCCTATAATTAGAATGAAAGCAGCAACTATACCGAGATACAGTAGCCATTTTATCTTCTGTCTTCTAGGTCTATTTCTAAGTTTGTTCGCGTTATAGGGTGACATAATTAAATGCTCCCCCTAAGCAACTTTTTCTGCAGAATGATGGTGTGCAGGTACTTCCACAGGAAGTAGCTTCACAGCCAATACGAAAATTAATGCTCCCGTTGCCCAAACTCCTGAACCTACCAGTATCTCCACAAGTGTAGGAACATAAGAACTTGGGATCGGCCCTAGAGGAGATACAGCAAAACCCATTACAATAAACATGAATCTTTTAATAAAAACACCTATAAGTATGAAGGCGCAGGCAATTATTTGTACTGGTGTTGAAGTTCTTGTTTTGGGGATAGCCATTAGGAAGAAGGGAAGAACACCAAATAGAAATACCTCAGATAAAAAGAGCGGGCTATATTTTCCTGTTAAGATAAGCATAAGTCTTTCAATATGACCAGGGGTTGCAGAACTTGGCCACGTTCCCGTAAGTACTTCCGAGAAAAGAAAGAATAGGTCTACGACTAATATAGTTGCCAGGAGCTTTGCAAGGCTGTTAAACATCTTTTTTTCGAACTTAATCTCTGTAAATCTGTTAATAGCAAGACATATCAAAACCAGAAGAGCTATTCCTGATACCATAGCAGAGGAGAGGAATATTGGTGCCATAAGAGCTGTGTGCCAGAGCTCCCGGGCTTTCTGAAGACCAAGGATCCAGGCGGTGATAGAGTGTAAGCCGATAGCAGCCGGAAGTGAGATGAGGGTCATAACGAGTTCAAGACGCTCTCCTCCCCTTTCGGTCATTAGTACCCAAATATCTATCAGACAAAGAACTAAATATAGATTAAGAACAGCAGCGTCATAGACAAAGACAGATCGAAGATTTGGGGAAAGAAGGAACCAAAAGACCCTCTGTGGATTACCCAGATCAACCAGAATAAATACTGCAGCAACGAAGACACAAACAGCTGCTTGCAACACTGCAAGTCTGGCTACGGGTTTATATTGTTTTGCTCCAAAGAGTTGTATGCTGGAATAGACAACAAGACCACCAGCACTAAGACCGACGAAATACATGAAGTTCTGGATGTAATAACCCCAGGTAAAAACGTCCCTCATGCCTGTCACAACTAATCCCCTGGAGATAGGCAGTTGAAAGAACCAGGCAAAACCTCCAAGGGCCATTGTTATGAGAAGCGCAATAACCAAGCTCCAGTACGCACGGCTAGCATTCCGTAACTCTTCAATTTTTACTTCAATACCAGCAAGAGTTATCGTCTTCATTTTTCTCCTTATTATCATTTATGCTACCAGCTACCTGATGGTAAATATTGATAACTGCTAACTATCAACTTAAAAACAGTAAACTGCTCTTAACCTACATAAAAGATTCTGGGCTCAGTTCCGAGCTCTTCTTTAAGTCTAAAAATCCGACGCGTTCTTAGAATTTGTGAAACTGAACTGTTAGGATCGTTGAGGTCTCCAAATATTCGTGCCCGAACCGGGCATGCCTCAACACATCTGGTAGTTTGACCTTTTCTTACTCGGTGGATACAAAAGGTACATTTTTCTACGACTCCAGTGGGCCGAATAGGAACATCCGGATTTATTCCCTCTTTAGGAACGTAGGGCTTTTTCCAGTTAAAATGTCTTGCCCAATAGGGGCAGGCAATCATACAATATCTGCACCCAATGCACTTTTTATAATCAATAACTACAATTCCATCTGCTTCTTTCCAAGTTGCAGTTACTGGACAGGCTTGTACGCATGGTGGATTATCGCACTGCATACATTGAGTAGGTAGATACCAATGGTTTGGTTGAGAACCTTCACTGTAATATAAATCAGCACGTTCGAGATCGATCGAACCTTCTTCCATAGCAAGCAGTTGTATATAATTAAATCCTGAATCCCTACCGATATTATTTTCTTTTACACAGGCATATACGCATCTTCTGCACCCGATACAAGTTTTAACGTCAATCACCATGGCATACCTGGCCTTGGGAACAGGTGGGGGAGCATACCCTACCCTTTTTCCTGAGGAAATTTGAGCTTCAGTTTCTACGGCATTTGCTGCCAAAAATCGGGGTAAGTTGGCAAGAAGCAGACCACCAGCGCCAGCACCTAAAAGCTTGAGCAATTGTCTTCGGTTGATTGATTTTTCCGAGAAAATTTTAAAGTAGTCGAGATTTTTCATCGTCTAAACCTCCGCAATATTACCGGAGCAATGAATAAAGCTATTACAGTCAAAAGACCTATACTGGTCATAATCCGCAGCAAAGGTAGAGACGGTGTTGGAGGGGGACTGGGCGGTGGAGGCAGGGCCTTAAACGCAACTCTCTCGGATGCTATTTTCACCTCTAAAGTGGTACCCAAATAAGGAAGTAAAGGAGAAACTGCGATCCAACTGGGAGTATGAGGATCATGACATCCTCCGGTTGTGCATTTGGGAAGCTTTCCATGTATTCCTGCCTTCCATTCCCTGTATTTAGATGAATGACATTGATAGCACACTTGTGAGACATCACCATCAATATTGATTAGGCTGCCATCACTGAGTTTTAGCAATCCTGGGTTCCGGTCGGCTGAATTGTGACATACGATACATGCTGCTCTATTTTGACCGAGCTGGTCATGACCGTTCAATACTACCTGATGACCGTCGAAGTCCGGGGGAATAGGTTTTGTTCCTATGGGATGACATCTATCACAGGGAAACCAGAGAAGTGATCCAGTGCTTGCTTTTCCTGCTTCTGAAATATTAGGAACCACTATAATTAGAGCTAGCCAAAATAGGATTATAAAAATGGTTAAACTTACCGTAGTTGAAAACGCACGGTCTGTCATTTTCTCCTGTCCCATTATTGAAATGTCAAAAGCTTCTGGTAATAGAAGGTTTTGTTAACACCCTTTTTAGCAGTTAATTAAAAAGATACCCGTTTTGCGCCTTTTTTATCAATAATGTTAAGAACAAAACTGTTATGTTAAGAATAGCCAAATTTTATTAAGGTTGGGTTAATTTAAAGTTATGTTTTTATTAAGACTGTTTAAGGCTAAAAGAGGGAAAATGACAGGCTAGTTTTACAGGCTGCTTAAAGATGAAGCTGGCGGCTTACTACCTAATAATTTTTACGTGACAGCGAGCACAAAAAACAGGGTTATGGCAATTGAAGCAATCGGATGCCCCCTTTGCTCTTACTACATCATCATGCAAGCTTAGGCCGGGTTGAGGACTATACCATACACCCTTGGAAGGATCATGTTCATGATGGCAGGCCCCACAAAAATTGGGTTCAGAATGACAATTGGTGCATTTTTCTGGGGCTCCTTTTCCTATTTTACCATGCTCCGCTTTCCATGTTTTTTTAGGGTGGGGGATCTCTGCTCCATGACAATCATTGCATAACTTTTGTTGGTGGCAGGATACACAATCTACCATACTGACTTTTGCTGTTTTCGCATGAACCGGC
>CAYGBL010000034.1:0-14320 GCA_964348135.1 uncultured Actinomycetota bacterium | reverse complement strand
CTGGTGCCTTGTTCCTGGTGCCTTGTTCCTGGTGCCTTGTTCCTGGTGCCTTGTTGCTTCACACTGCACTTGCAGCGGAGTTTTTGCTACTTAGCCGCGAAATAGTATTAATGAATTTGTTTGTTTTCTTCCCCAGGATATCGTAATTATCTGAAAAATATGCATGCTTATCTACTGAAATATGTGCCAAGTCACGAGCGAGATCTAAATGAACCCTAGTTTCATCAGTTGAGGATAGGGCATAAATTAGAAAATGTCTAAACTGATTGAGGGTTTTTCTACCGAACCCTTCAGCTATATGTGCTGGAATCGCTTTTGATGAACTTCTTATCTGTGAACACAACTCATATAGCTCGTGTTTTGGAAACTTTAAGGATAGATGATGAATTTCCAAGGCCAATTTATAAGCTAACTGATAAATCTCTAGATCCGGAAAGCTCCCCTTATCAGCTACTAGGCTCTTTCATTGTTCCTTATTCTAGGTACCAGGCAGCAGGTACTAGGCACAAAGCCTAGTTCCTACCCTTTCTCTAAATCTTGATGAATTCGGCAGTATTTGCTACCTTCTTTTGCCGGATTGCGGCATTGTTCTCCAGAACGGGTCTTGGCCTGGCAGCGTGGAGATTTCTTGCTTGGTCCAGTTGGGCCACCGCGCGTTCTCTTTTCGTATTTCTCAACAAACTCCTCATAGGTATATGCAACAAGTTTGAGCTCTTCAGCGATACGTTTCGTGTCTTTAACCTCTGTGAGAACCCTGCCCTTCCTGAAGCGCCCCTTAGCAGTAGCTAAGACGATTGCAGTCTCTTCGTCTATTTTGTATTCCTGCATCAAGCGTAGAACCAGATCTTTCTTATACTTTCCTATTCTCATTACATCTTTGAGGAATACATCTTCCTGTTTGAAATGCTTGAATTTTTCAAAAACACTCTGGGACACATAAACCCTTCTGATTTTTTCCTTCAGCCACTTAATCCTGTTATTGTCAACAATGGCCTGCAGGAAAGGTTCATCAGAGACAAATATTCTAGGCCTTGGTCGTAATAGCCAGGCAAGCAAAGCAAGTGGTATCAGGTACTTCAACCAGTTTATTCCCCTCGCTACTGGAGGAGGAACCGGTATTTCTGGCCTCCAGGCAAAAACCTGAATGCGGTTATTCACTGTGTCTGCTACATAGACCCGCCTGCCTACTGTATCAACGCCGTTGGGGTAAAACATCTGCCCCAGGCCAATACCCACGGTTCCAAAAGTTATAAGGTGGGTTCCTTTAAGGGAATACACCATTAAATTGTGGCCTGGAGTATCAATTATATGAAGACGGTCCTTGAATCCTATGTCGATGCCGCGCGGTAGTCCTGCCGTTGCTATTATGTACAGAAATTTACCCTTTGAATCGAAAACCTGAAGTCGCCTATTGTCACTATCAGAAACTATGATGCGTCCATTTTTATCCACTACAATACTATTGGGAAAGGAAAATGAACCAGGAAATTCTTTCGCTTTCTGTACCTGTCTAACTGAACCAAAGCTCAACTTTACATTATCTTCTGAATCAAAGACCATAATACGGTGGTCCCCCAGAATGTCAGAGACATATAAAGTCCCCTTCGTATCGAAATAGACTGCGATAGGAGCCCACTCAAATTTTGAATCACCATTTGGGAATAGCTGCCTGACGAAATTTCCTCTAGGAGTGAAAATGAACAATCCGTGCAATAAACGATCTGTTATGTATACATTTCCCTGTTTATCGAAAGCTATATATAGAGGACGCAGTAATTTTCTTTCATTATCAAGATCGCTAAAGGAGAAAAGCCACTTACCCTGTGCGTCAAAAACAGAAACACGCGAGTTACCCGTATCTGTAACGTAAATATTACCGGTCTTGGGATGTACTTTAACATCAGTAACCCAGTTCATTGGGGCTTCAGGAGATCCGTCAAATAGGAAAAGAAATTGAGGTGGAGCTAATATCTTGGCCCGCTCGGAAGTCACCGTAGGCAGAGGGATCTCTCTGGATCGCTGATAATAACGCCAGGCAAAGAAGAGAAGAATCAATAGAAGCAGAAGTGCAAGAAGGAGGAGTAATTTTCTCCTCCGTCTCTCCCTTTCTTCCGGAGATATTGCGGTGGGCTGTCCTGCCCTTGCTCTTTCTACTTCCGCCAATTAACCTCCCTGTTTAGATCCACCTAACTACCTAACCTACTGCTCAGTTTCCAGTCCAGCAATGCCTTTTTTAGCCTCTACAAGATCTGGATCAATCTCAAGCGCCTTTTTATATTCCTCTATAGCTTTATCTTTCTCTTCCTTATTCTCATATAGTACTGCCAAATCTACATGTACCTGCGCAAAATCCTGTTTCAATTTCAGGCTCTCGTTAAATTCCGTGACGGCTTTTGAATAAGAACCTATATCTCGATATGCAACGCCTAGCTGTCGATGAGCTTCAGCATCTTTAGGCTTTTTCTTAACAGCATCCTCAAGCTCAGACAAGAGACTCTTATATTTTTTCCCCGCTTCCTTTAGGCTAGGGGCTAAATCGAATGCCTGCTTGAACTCTCCCACTGCCAGCGCCGTTTCCTTTTTCTTCTCATAAGCTAGCGCTAACCCGTAGTGAGCATCGGCATGCTTTGGATCAAATCTAAGTGCATCATTAAATTTAATTATCGCTGAATCAAGCACGTTTTTTGCAAGATAGATCCGCCCCATAAAGAAGTGACTGTCGGCATCCGTCCTTCCAATCTCCAGTGCTCCTCTAAGATACTGAGCAGCTTCATCGTATTTTTTTCTCTTCCAATGGATAACAGCTCCCTGAAAGTAAGCTTCCTCAAGCAATTTGTTTTCAAGTGCATATCCAGCCTTGCCGTAGAGATCTATCTCCTTGTCAAACTGCTGAAGTGCCTTGCTGTCCATTCCCTTTTCCATATAAGCTTTGCCCATATAGACGAACGCTTCTTGATTTTCTTTATCAAGTTTCTGGACTTCTTTAAACTGTTCGATTGCCTTATCGTATTGTCCGAGATCCAAATATGCAGTCCCCAGTGCAATCCGTGCTGCCTTATCGCGTGGATTTTTACGCACTGCTTCTTCAATTTGTTTACTAACTTTATAAATAGGAATTTCTCTGCTCTGGCGATATCTGGCATAAAGATAATTTCCCGTAAAAATAACTACTGCAATAATTAGCCCATATATCGCGACCCTTATAGCTCTATCTAGCCATCTTTCAGATGAAAGCACAAAACCTTTCATACAGTCTCACCTCAAAGTGTTTGCACCACATTTAATCCTATTCCTGCTTGCGTTGTCAAGCTCAGTTAATCTCATAAGTACTATCCATGGTTCGCAACCATATATCTTATCCTATATCTGACAACTTTACCCACATTTTTCCAGGAAATCAACTGTTGTTTTATTATTGCCGGGGTCTCAACTGCTGCTCTATTCCCGGACCTGGAGTAGCTGGCCCAGGTACAGGTATACCGGGTAGTTGCTGTCCCATAGGTGCTCCCCCAGACGACGCCTGATGACACCGGTAGCATAGTTCGTATCCGCCCCATTTGGCGACCAACTTACCCAACCTGTACTTTCCATGACATTCATAGCATACGGCATAGTATTGAAGCCCTGTAGCTTTGGCTATTCTCAGCGCATGACAATCATCACACTTGAAAGGTTCTCTGTTGGTAAGCTCAAAGTGAGCTTTATGAACCATATGTGTCCTACCCCTTACTAATAACAGAGGGAGTTTGTAGTCACTATGACATTTTTCGCAATTTTTTTGCACTAATATATTTGAAGCCAGTTGGTTGTGGTGACAATCTTGGCAGTATTCCTCTTGTTGGTGACATGCTTTGCAGGTTGCGCTCTCCTCTTTAGCAGGCTCGGAATGTTTACCCATCCAGGTCAGTGAATGAGGAATAGGTGTTCCGTGACAGTCGTCACAGAACAAAGTGCTGTGGCAAGAAGCGCAATCATCGGTTCCTTTCTCACCTTTACCATGGAGTTCCCGCCACATTTGCTTCTGCTCATGATCTTCGGGAATAATCTTCCGGGAATTATGGCAAGCCTGACACCACTCCTCTGTATGGCACATACTGCAGTAAAGACGGTCACGGAGCGCTTCGTCTTTATGTAGCTTCGATTTAAACTCAGAAGTATGATTAGCCGGAATTAGATTAAATTCGGGGGTATGACAAAGATCGCAATTTTCTCCCGCTACTAATCCTTTGTTGCCATGACGAAGCCCGTGACATCCGTAGCAGATATCCATAGTCGGTCTCAGAATCTGGTTTTGTGAGTGGGGAAACTGCAGGTGACATTTGTCGCACTTCACACCCTTCTCGAAATGAATTCCGTGTCCGAATATAAGACCTGGATTCTCAAAAGCATCGAGATCGCTATGACACTGGTTGCATTGACCTAGAGTAACGGGCTCACTGATATTTATTGTGATACCTTCTAAGATAGGTCTTGGAAAGAATCCTTCATAACGATAATTCTCCTCAGGAGCTGGTTTTACCCCTTTGATTGCATGACATTCTTCACAGAACGTTCCCCGGTGACACATCATGCAAAAATATAGATTTTCTTTGCTTTCATTTTTATGAAGTGATGCTTCCCAGGGAGACGTATGGGAACTTGGACGACGATTAAAGCTGGGGGGATGACATACGCCACAGTCTCCGTCTACCCCCAAGCCTTGCTGGGAATGGTAAAGACCATGACAGTTCCGGCACGACTCCATAGTTGGCTTAACGGTACCGGAGCGCTGATGAGCAAATTGGGTATGACAACGGTCACAACTAACTCCATTTTCAAAATGTACCGTATGTTTAAAAATTAAGTTTGGATTATAAAAATCATCTAAGTCGGAATGACAGGGCGTGCATTGAGAAAGCTGTGTAGGACTGCGTGTATCAATTACTACTCCTGATAACCTCTGGCCGTCTTGCTGACTTTGCCCAGACGTAATAGCAAAAAATAGACCTGCTATGCTCGCCACGCTCACTAAAATAACAAAAGCTATCCATCGAATACTTTTTAATTCTAAATGGGAGATTAAAGACTTAAACATTTAACCCTATCCTGAATCCTATAAGATAAATCGCAGATCGTAATCCTGCCCTCTATTGTCTTTTTCCTCTTTTCTCTTTGCTATTAGTCTTATTCTCGTCCTTCTGCTTCATCAATTCTGATATCCCGGATAGCGCTCCAAGGATACCCGTAGCTTCATAGGGAAGAATCAACTTGGAAGCATTACCGTTAGCCATTCTTTCCAATGCTTCCAAATATCTAATTGCCACAACCTTATCATCGACTTTACTCTCTCTAATGGCATCAAAAAGAACCTTGTAAGCCTTTGCTCGGCCCTCAGCCCGAAGCCGTGCACTTTCCTTATCACCTTCGGCAACCAGAATAGCAGATTGTTTCTGTCCTTCAGCTCGCAATACCGAACTCTGCTTCTTGCCTTCAGCTTCTAAAATCATAGCTCGCTTATCCCGTTCTGCCTTCATCTGTTTTTCCATAGCGACTCGAATATCTTCAGGAGGCGTAATAGCTCTAATCTCAACTCGATTGGCTTTTATGCCCCATTTTTCGCTGGCTTCATCTAGAACTGTACTAAGCTTTGCATTTATTCTTTCTCTTCCAGTAAGACACTCATCCAAAGTCATCTCACCTATTATGTCCCTTAGCGCTGTCATGGTCAGCCTTTCTAAGGCCACGAAATAGTCTTCAACCTCGTAAATGCTCTGTGCTGCATTTACAATCTGGAAGAAAAGCACCGCATCGACTTCTACTGTCACGTTATCACTAGTAATGACGTATTGAGGAGCATATTCGTCCACCTGTTCTTTTAAGCTTACTAACCTAAGCCTGCTAACAAAGGGTACCAGTAATACTACACCGGCCTCAGCCGTGCGAATATATCTCCCTAGTCGTTCAATCACACCAGTATATCCCTGTGGCACAATTCTGATACTGCTAAGTATCGCTGCTAAAAGTAAGATGAATACAATTCCGTAAAAGATCCAAAATGCTATTGCCATTTTTTCCTCTTTTCTATGCTATCTTGGTCTTTAGTATTTGAGTATCTCGGTGCCTCGGTATCCTGGTATCCTGATGTCTTCCCATTGAGAGATTGCTTCGGCTGCTCCTCGCGATGACAAAAGTAATGGCGGTTGCTATGATTTGCTTAGTGTCCCGATACCCTCAATATCTTATTATCTTATCCAAGAGGTACACCTAAAGATACACACCTACTTCTAGACGTATCTCGGCATATTAGTATCTTCGTGCCTTAATGCTCTTATGCACTATAATAATTACTAATTGCTCTTATCTACTGGTTCCACTACCAGCTTTAATCCCTGAACACCTATTATTCTGACCCTTTCACCTGTCCTAATCTTAATTTCATCCTTATTACTGAGAGCTTGCCAGGTGCTCCCGAAGACTTTTACCTTCCCACTTAGCGCAATATTGTCTATATCTTCGATACAAACCTCAACTCTCCCCACAAGATTATCGATATTGGTATTGGGGCCTCTTGTTCTGCTAAAAAAGATGCTACGAAGGATGGGACCTGCAAATATTGCCAGTACTGTTGATACAGCTAGGAAAACGACTATTTGTACGTTGAGGGAATTTGTAAAAACAGAAACTACTGCGGCAACCAGAGCGCCAATCGTAAACCAAAATATAATAAAAGTATAATGGGCTAGCTCAATCAGCAGAAAGACTATAGCTACGATCACCCAATATATCCAATAACCAGTCATTAATTCCTACAAATCACCTTCCTCAAGCGTAGCTCCAAAAAGCTCTATAGCTATAGAGCTCTAGAGCGGTACAGCCTTAGAGCCCCTGGGCTTATTTTTTGGGTCGAAGCGATTCTGGAAAAAACCAGGAGCGAATTTTGTCCAAATAAGGTTTGACATAACTTGTGTACAAGCTGCCAGAAGTCTTCGAATAGGGTTCGGTAGTACGGCCCAGCCATCCGAGAACAAGGTTTTTATATCGCAGAACCGGGTTGGTTTCTTCAATCTTCTTGCGACTATGAACTAGCAATGCATACTCTGTAAACTTTTTAGTTGAACCCCTATGGCAGCCTCCACAGGTCTTAGCCAAATTGGTTGCAGAAATAGAGGATGCTGCTTCACTGGCAGGAAGTACATTATGATAATCATGGCAATCCCAGCAGGGAGGTGCATCATGTGCTCCTCTTTTGTAGGCCCGTCCATGGTAGTAATCGTTATATGTTGTATACCGGTCCATATGGCACTGACCACAGACCTCTTTAGCAGAAGATCTGAATTTGAGCTTATATTCTTTTGACTTTTTCAGGCTCTTTATATCATGAGCACCATGGCAGTCACCACAAGTTGCTCCCTCCTCAGGATCTTCTGACAAAGCCAATCTACCGTGCACACTTGCTCGATAATCTTCAGCTTCCTTCTTATGATCATGGCACCTGGAACATGACAGCCCTGCAACTTTTTTATAGTTTACAACCTCAGTTGGATGAGTATAGCTAAAATCAAGATGGCAGCTCAGACAAGTTAAATCTTTATGGGGAGAATCTGTAAAAAGTGTATCGTCAACATAAATTGATCTAATCTCTCCATCAATTCTGCCTACAGCATTTCTGTCAGAGTGACAAACTAAACAGCCAGACCGCCCTCGAAGATTCAAAGTAAGTGAAGTCTCATCCTGCGGTTGTACTGCAGCTTCTTCCTTTTGGTTGGTATTTGTTGCAGGAGGAACCGCGCTGGTCACTTTTGAATCCTTCTTCTCTGGTAGGAATCTGGTCAATATAGATTTTTGATCAAGTGAGACAAAAACAACTGCAAAAACCACTAATATAACTATGAAAAGAAGTCCTACTTTTAGAACCAATAACTTTCCATTCAACCGTATTCATCCCCTAAGTTTGCATTCTCTCAGTCTCACAGACTTACTATCATTCTGCCTCTTTGATTGTCCTTTTCTTTCTTCCACTGGAGGTTTTAGTTGAAGTTGCTGCCTTACCCTTTTCGCCATGAGACCGTGTTGACGACCCAGAGTGAGAAACCGCTGCGGTTCTTTTTCCCGGTACCTCTTTTTTACCATGTTCTTTTTTATGTTCTTCTTTATGCTCTTTTTCGTGCTCTTCACCATGCTCTCCATGTTCTTCTTCATGATGTGCTTTTGCCAGGAAAAAGAAGTCCAGAAACGATGGAAATCCTTCCATAACCGCTAACATAGCATGAACCCCTGTGAGCGTAATCAGTATCATAGCAATTATAAAATGGGTCAAACGCGCATAAGCTACAGCACTAGCAAGACCCCCTGCTATCCCGGTAGCCCAGGGAAGCAACAGATTAGGCCAGACTAACGAGAAGCCAGTATAAGCTTGTAAAATCATAAAGACCGGAAAGAAAATTCCGTAAGTGCTCTTTTGCATAGGATTATATTTGGCAAGATGAGGATAATGGTCTTTTATATATATGTAGTACATCATAACATTGGGAAGATTCTTTATGTCTGCTTTTGTAATTATGAATTCTTTAGAATCGATCATATATGCATAGTAGATACGATAAAACATATTGACTACTACTATATACATTGCTACATAGTGGAGATACCTCATAGGAGTTCGCCCACCCTGAAAGAAGGGATATCTGATGTAAAGTCCGGAAAATCCAAGAGCAATCATGCTCATAACATGAGTTAAGTGAAGTGCTTTCGGCAAAGGGGGGATTATCTCTTCGTGGGCTGGCCAGTGACCTTCAATAAACTTATTTCTAAACCTTCCCGATATAACATCTCCTGAAAATTTCGCAATCCAAAACAAAAAAATAATGGCTGCAAGAACAACTGCTAGCAAATCCGCCCAGACATTAATTTGCGCAATAATCGCTAACCCCTCCTTACAGCCTGGCTTTTTGGATTGTAACTAGGGTTACTATATTTTGTAACTTTATACTACCCGAAAATTGATACGACTGTCAATGTGAACAAATACTCCAGGTTCTCTTTGACAGTCTATTATACACACTGAATATGCTAATTACCATTAATTACCAATATATTCCTATATATGTCTTGCTCTATTTATTCTTTTCAGAGTCCCTCCAAGAAGACGCCTTAAAAATAGTACTGTATATTTCGCAAGCAGGTCAAGAAATCCTGACAATCTTATTTGACGAATACACGCTCTTGACAACAGATACTTGGTCACATTTACAAGATTTATATTCACGGGTACTGTAGGCCACTCCAATTCTGCCTTCTCACACACTGTTGATTTACAAAATCTTTCAAGCTCTGACTTTAGACGCCGAAGTTTCAGCTCTCTTTCGTATCGGTCATCAATAATCATAATACGATCTATCTCTTCCATTACTCTTATGGCTCCCAAGATTCTCTCTTCTGTGGCCCGTGCTGTTTCATGATTAATCGCGCCATATTCAGCCTTCAATCGATTTAATTCAAGGCCCGCTCTATAGGTTGATTCCACCAGATCGTCTCGATTCATCCATTTTGTCTCGTAGTTCAAGACATATTTCCAACTAGGTTGTGTTAGGGCTTGACGATGTTCCTCAAGGGTCCGGCAAAGTAATCTATATCCATATTTATCTGGATTCTCAAAAATTGCCGATCCGGGATCCAGAAAGGGTGCCATAGGAGATATAAAAACAAGCAACCGCTTGTCTCCTCCTAGTTTCTCATAGAGATTCCTGCAGTACGAAACTGTACCCATTACTGACTCGCTAGTCTGTTTGGGTAGCCCCGTCATAAAGTATAAATCAAATCTTTCGCAATTGTACTGAAGGGCCGCCTTAATACAGTCTTCTACTTCTTCATTGGTATACCTCTTACCTAACGCTTCCCGAACTTCTTCATCATGTGACTCGACAGAGATCTCGCAACTGTAGTGGGGTAAAATCTCTGAAACTTGTTTAAAGAATTCTTCCCTGGGTGGTCTGAAGAACTCAAAAGCAATCTGGTTAGTTATCTTCCTCTCTCCCAAAGCCTTTAATAATCTATCTGCGTAGCTCTTCCCAGCTTGATAGATATCTCCAATTACAAAGATAGGTGCTCGCGAATAGTACTGAATAGTCTGAATATCATCAGCAACGAGCTCCGGGCTCCTGAAAGCCGGCTTTTTACGATTAGCAAAGTTTTCAAAAGCAGTCTTTGAGCCTCCACAGGTCGCGCAGGCTCCGTTGCATCCCCGGCATGTAAGAAGAGCTACAATAGGATATTCCAGCCAGTTTTCGAAAGGCACATATCCCATTAAATCTCTATACTTAACTACTGACCTCATTACATGAGTATAGTTGAACACATAATGGTCAATAGTTTCAGGGATGTGAGTTATTGGGTGATCGATAACTTTTCCCTTCGAATCCTTCCAGGTAAGATTAGCAACGTTGGTTGGTCCTCTTCCACTCTTGATGCAGTCTATAAGTTGTAGAAGGGGCTCCTCAGTGCTATCACCTTTTACAATATAATCAATCCAAGGATACTTGATTAAATCATTATGGAAATATGTTGCTGACAGTCCGCCAAAAATTACCGGTGTCTCAGGGTGGTATTTTTTAACAATTCGTGCCAGTTCAATACTGCCATGAGCGTGTGGCAACCAGTGCAGATCGATGCCAAAGGCTCTTGCGCACAATTTCTCAATCAACTTCTCAACATCAAGTTCAGGTTTTCTGAGCATGGAGAGAGCCACATTAACTATACGGACATTGTTTCCATGTCTTTCCAGATATTCTGCAATCGTGGTAAATCCCAGAGGGTACATTTCGAAGATGGGACTTGAGGGAACTAAATCACTAACAGGGCCATACATAATGGCAGTTTTACGGAAGTCATAGACACTGGGCGCATGCAGCAGAATCAAATCAGGTTTGCTCAAAATGCTCCTTTCTGGTTGATCGATCCAGCTAAAACCCTATTAAATTATCTTCCAGGAAGCAGGTTTTGTCAATTTTATTCTGAGGGTGGTTGGTACTTCGTTACCGTTTTGATGCTGTTTTTATTTAGAGACTGTGCTATAGATAAAATTATCGGTTTTTAGGCTCTTGTAATAAAATATCAAATGTTGCTAAAACCAGGTAAGAAACTTATCAAGCCAAAAAGTTCAGAGATTTGAGAACGAATATGTTGTCTGCAAAAGTATTATTAATTAATCCCAATCAAATGAAACCCGTAGTGACGCCCATTGCTTTAGATTATCTGGGTGAATCTATAAAAGGAAAAGGGCTCTTTGTCGATATTCTTGATCTTGCTTTTGAGAAGGACTTTAGGGAAATCATCGACTACTATTTTCTAACTCACAACCCTGATGCAATCGCCATTTCAATTCGCAACACAGATGATTGCTATTTTGCCAGCCAAGATTTTCTTATACCCAAAGTCAAGGAAATTGCTGACTATCTTAAGACAAAGAGTTCGGCACAAATCATTTTCGGTGGCGTTGGTTTTTCGATTATGCCTGAGGCAATTCTTGATTATTGTCAAGTCGACGTAGGAATTAGAGGAGAGGGCGAAGAATCATTGCCCCTACTAATTGATAAAATCCTTCAGAACAAAAACTATGAAGAAATTCCAGGGATTGTTTGTAGAACTCCGGGCGGATTCATAAATAATCCACCTCAATATCTCAATTTAAACAAAATGTCCTTTCCTACCCGTAGTTTCATCGATAATAGAAGATACTATTTGGAAGGTGGTATGGGGAGCATTGAAACAAAGAGGGGCTGCGAAAAGAAATGTATCTATTGTGCCGATAGGATTGCGAAAGGTAGAAAATATAGACTCCGCCATCCAGAATCTGTTGTCGATGAGATTGAGACCTTAGTAAAGATGGGTATCTATCATATCCACCTTTGCGATAGTGAGTTTAACCTTCCTTATGAACATGCAGTTTCGGTGTGCAAAGAAATAATACAACGTAATCTTGGTCAACGAATATCCTGGTATGGTTATCTCACTCCATCTCCCTTCGATTCCAAGCTTGCTATTTTGATGAAGAAGGCTGGTTGTGCAGGAATTGATTTTGGTGTTGATAGCGGTTGTGACGAAATGCTTGAAAATCTGGGCCGTGACTTCACCGTATATAAGATTGCTGAAACAGCAAATCTGTGCCACAACCATGATATCGTCTTCATGTATGACCTGCTTCTGGGCGGACCTGGAGAAACCAGAGATACCATAAAAAATACCATTAGCTTGATGCGTAAGCTAAAACCAACAAGAGTAGGACTATCGGTCGGAATTAGGATCTATCCTGAAACGCCGCTTGCAGGAACAGTAATGAAAGAAGGTTTTTCCGTTGATAATCCAGCTCTTTTTGGAACAGTTGAGGGAAATGAAAGTTTTCTTAAACCTGTTTTTTATATCTCTCCAAAGGTGGGTCTGGACATTAATAATTATATAGCCAAGCTGGTAGCAGGAGATAAGAAATTCTTCTTCGTTTCACCTGACAAGGTTGACCAAAACTATAACTATAATGAAAATAGTATCCTCATTGATGCAATTAAGAAAGGGTATCGCGGCGCTTTCTGGGATATTCTTCGAAAAATAGATGAAGAATAATTAAATAACGGGGAAATAATAAGTATAGAGGACCTATTATGCCCCTCATCCCATCTATTTACTATTCCGTATCATCTATTTCAAATCTCAGCAGAAAATAAACTTCCACGGACTTACATCCGTGGTATTAGTCTATTTCACGCTTCGCTTGTCCTAAGTCTTCTTTTGTTATTCCCTCCTTTGTCTTTGCGAGAAGCGAAGCGACGAATCAATCTCATTGAGATCGCCACGGCCTTGCTTGCACGGCCTCGCGATGACGAAGACTTAGAAGCCCCATTCATCTACAAACTTACGTCCATAGTTCTCAAAGTTGATAATGGACCAAAAATAATATTTATATAATAGCATTATTAAAAATTTGCTCTTAGAGTTTTGTCTTTTATGAGGTAGCTTTTGCTAAGAAGATTTATAAATTTTAGACTTCTTTAAACTTCTTAGAACTCTTTGAAAGTCACCGTATATTTCAAATCTTCCTGGGCGAGCCAATCAAGAGTCTTTCCGTCGACCTCGGCATACGGATACATAAAATAGTTAAGCTCGCCGCTTTGTTGAGGAGGACTTAGAACAATGTCTCTGCCTGTACCGAAATCAATATAGTTTTCATTCTGGGCCCCAAAGAAATAACTTCGGGCTTCCTGCACTTCTGGATCATCCAATTGCAGATTTTTTTTCAGCATTAACTT
This sequence comes from uncultured Actinomycetota bacterium, assembly GCA_964348135.1. GTDB lineage: Bacteria > Actinomycetota > Aquicultoria > JACQXZ01 > CAYGBL01 > CAYGBL01. The sequence continues at coordinate 1,046 of CAYGBL010000034.1, read as the reverse complement.
TCTTACATCTGAAGCATCGATCGGTACCCAACCGTAACCAGGTAGATAAAACTCCGCTCGGCAATGATAAGCACCTGTCATATCTCCTTCTTTTCCTTCAGGAATACGGATGCCCAGAATTTCTCTTGCTGGTACACCAGCACTTCTCGCAAGAGCTACAAAGATAGAATGTAGATCAACACATTTGCCCTTTTTAGTATTAATCAAGGTTTGCACGTCTCCCAATCCGCAACCTTTTATATTAGGGTCACGCTCAGTGTTCTCAACAACATAATCATATAAAGCTTCTGCCTTGGATAGAATGGTTTTCTTGCCTTTTGTAGCATTAATAGCAGTCTCCTTCACCTTTCCGTTAACAGGTACAAAGGTTGAAGGTAAGAGAAAGTTTTTCATCTCAACCGGAATCAAAGCCTCTTCCTCGGGAAACTTCTTTTTTATAATTTCACTTCTCTGAACCTTAAAAGAAAGAGTCATCCTCGCATCTTCTTTAGGATTTTCCCATTCGCTGTATAGGCTTATGTTGCCAAATTTTCTTTCGCGGTAGATTCCATTACTGGAAAAATTGCCATCAATTTTGACATCCTCAACCGTCTGATTTTCGTCCGATACAGGATATGGAAGCCAGAGTTTCACCTTCCTGGCAGTTTCAGGAACCTGTATATTGACATTAAAAGTTACCTCGGCACGTCTCTTTTTAGGAGCCGCCTTTGGCTCTGAATAGTACTTGCTCTCTTGCCTGACAGGAGTTGTAGATGTTTTGTCAAGCTCCCTCCCGCATCCTGTTATAAAGATACCAGCTAACAGTACCAGTAATACATATATCTTAATGCTCTTCCATGCTATTTGCATAATTAATCCTTCCTCTAAGATTGTTTATAATAGCCAATCCCACACGGGCTGACCGAGAATATAAATTCCTATTGCTCGATCGGGCTCCTTAGTGCGTTCAGGACAGATTCCACGTATCAAGAAATGCTGTGTTTAGCAAAATTTTTGTCTTTCCAACGGGCTTATCCCTGAGCCAGATTAAAGAGTTCGAAGAATAA
>CAYGBL010000033.1:0-15743 GCA_964348135.1 uncultured Actinomycetota bacterium | reverse complement strand
AGATAGGATCGTTTCTGACAACTGAGAACTGACAACTGACATGGGAGGTTAGATGCACGTAACTGTAACCTTAGCTTGTACGGAGTGCAAGAGAAGAAATTATACAACAAGAAAAAATAAACAAAACGATCCAGATAGAATAGAGCTAAAAAAATATTGCAAATGGTGCAAAAAACATACAGTTCATAAAGAGACTAGATGATATTTCCTAAGGAATAGCTATTGAGCAGCCCTATGGGCTGTTTTTGTTTGCCATGAAGCATGAAAGATTAAAAAGCGAAAGACTTAAAAATATGATTGGTTTGGAATGGATAGCAAATGATTGATCGAAGGGAAATTATTGTAGAGTACCTCAGACGTTCATACTTTGCTTTAGACGGTCTTTGGTTATGAAATTAGAAGAAGAGAAATCGTTTGAAACAGAGCTGGAATTGGATAAAAAGATATGGCAGGTGCTACCAAGATTCAGGCAAGAAAGGTAAAAGAGCTGCTAGAAATCACGGGGAATTCTTTGAAAGATTTATATTTGGCCTTACAAGTAAAGATGGAGGCAGAGGAGTATGAGTATAGATTGTGTAATTTGAAGAAGAACTTTCTGGAAATAGAGATTACGAATTGCCCTTGGCATAATTAATGAAGAAGTCAAATCGCCAGCATCTTTCATTTCAGGTAGGAAATGCTATAGGCAGAGAAGAGTTTAGAGTCTGGGCTGCAGAGTTTGATGAGAATATCTCTTTTACAATTTCTACAATGCATTGTCAGGATAAACCAGTGTGCAAACTTGAATTTAGGCTGGTTTGACGCTTCATCAAAAGGTCTATATAATGTTTGCATTTGCCATATCATAGAACTATGGATAGCTTTACAGGTCTAGTGGGCCTAATATATACTAACTTTGTGAAAAGTAGAGGTTGGCCCGAGATTAAGGATAGGCCTGTAGCTCCAACTGGTAGAGCACCGGTCTCCAAAACCGGGGGTTGGGGGTTCGAATCCCTCCAGGCCTGCCAGAAGGCAATTATTAATGCACAGTTAACAATGCGCAATAGACAGTGAGATGATATGATAACCCCCAACGAAGGGGGTGTGGGGGATAGGCTGGCCCCCACAAAAGTTCTTGGCCATCAAGAGGAGGGGAAAGGTTAAAGGGGAACCTATGGTGCCCCTTTAAAGAGCGAAGCGAGGTTGGGTGGTTCGAATCCCTCCAGGCCTGCCAGAAGGCAATTATTAATGCACAGTTAACAATGCGCAATAAAGGAGACATAAGAAAGCTCAATATTGTTAATTGTTCATTGTAAATTGTGAATTGCTATTATGAATTATTAATTTTGAATTATAAATTATCAAAGAGTGGTGTTATGGCACAAAAGAGACTGGCAGGCACCAGTAAGTTTTTTAAAGAGGTAAGGTTTGAGCTCAAAAAGGTAGCCTGGCCAACGCGACAGCAGGTTATTACATCTACTATTGTGGTCTTAGTTGCTGTTACTTTAATAACCCTTTTTATTGGGGGAATGGACTATATTCTGGCCAGGGTTTGGAGGGTAATAACTGCGAGTGTTAAGTAAAGGTAAAGTTATATGTTAAAGAATTGGTACGTTATTCATACGTATTCTGGATACGAGAATAAAGTGAAGGCAAACCTGGAGCACCGCATAACTTCCATGGGTATGAAGGCAAAAATTTTCAATGTAGTTATCCCTATGGAAGAAGTAATGGAGATAAAGGGTGGAAAGAAGACTCTTTCAGAGAGAAAGGTCTTCCCGGGATATATTCTGGTGGAAATGGATCTTTCGGATGACTCCTGGTATGTTGTTCGAAACACTCCAGGAGTTACTGGCTTTGTTGGGTCAGGCGCACGTCCCACCCCTCTATCTCATGAAGAAGTTCAAAAGATACTTACAAGAAAAGGGTTTGAGAAACCAAAACCAAAGACAGAATTTATTGAAGGACAAACCGTCAAGGTTATTTCGGGGCCTCTTGCTGATTTCACGGGAACTATTAGTGAGATTAACCTTGATCAGAGTAAGCTTAAGGTACTTGTCTCCATCTTTGGCCGTGAGACTCCCGTTGAGCTTACATTTGACCAGGTGGCGAGGCTGTAAAAGTCGTTCACGGTTGACAGTTGAGGATTCACAAAGATTGCTTGACAGCGAATGATTTACGGAGATTGTCAACGGTGAGAAAGAGGGAGAAGAGATGGCTAAGAAAATTATGACGTTGATAAAGCTGCAGATACCAGCAGGACAGGCAAGTCCTGCTCCTCCTGTTGGTCCGGCATTGGGCCAGCATGGGGTAAATATTATGGAGTTTTGTAAAGCATATAATACGGAAACCCAATCTCAAGCAGGAACGATTGTACCTGTAGAAATAACTGTCTACGAAGATAGATCTTTTTCTTTTATTACAAAGACTCCACCTGCAGCAGTTCTCTTAAAGCAAGCAGCAAACGTTGAAAAAGGGTCGGGAGAACCAAACCGCGAGCAGGTTGCAACAGTTCCTCGTGCTAAGATAAGAGAAATTGCGCAGCTAAAACTAAAGGACTTAAACGCTAATGGTATTGAGGCCGCTATGAAAATAATTGAGGGAACTGCTCGAAGTATGGGCATACAGGTTGTTGATTAATAATAGATCATTTGGAGGAAGGATGAAGAGAGGAAAAAAATATCTTGAAACAAGCAAGAATATTGAAAACGACAAACTTTATTCTCCATTAGAAACAATAAAACTTATAAAAAGTAGTGCTAAGGCAGATTTTGATGAAACCATAGAGGTTCATATCAGGCTGGGTTTGGATCCAAGACAGCCCGATCAACAGGTAAGGGGAACTGTAGTGTTGCCACATGGTACTGGTAAGAAGGTTAAAGTAGGTGTCTTTGCACAGGGGCCCAAGGCTACAGAGGCTGAAGAAGCAGGAGCAGACATAGTAGGAGCTCAGGACCTGGCAGATAAGATTAAGGCTGGATGGAGTGATTTCGATGTCTTGGTGGCGACTCCTGATGTAATGAGTATAGTTGGAAAGCTTGGTAGAATACTCGGTCCTCGTATGCCAAATCCGAAATCAGGGACGGTAACATTTGATATTGCCAAAGCGGTTAAAGATATCAAAGCAGGAAAGATAGAATATCGCCTTGACAAGTATGGCATAATCCACAGCGTTGTTGGAAAGGTTTCCTTTTCTGAAAAAGACTTGGTAGAGAATTACGGCATGTTGCTGGACGAGATTATAAGAGCAAAACCTCCTGGAGCTAAAGGCAGGTATATTAAGAGTATCACCTTGAGTACAACCATGGGTCCAGGGATTAAAGTCGATCCTAATATTGCTGGGAATCTTTTGGAAGAAGCAATGTAATTAAAGCCTCAAGACACAGGACGCAAGACTCAAAAATCAAAAATATCTCTAACCTGCGTCTTGAATATTGTGTCTTGTGTCCGATGTTAATGCTTTAGTTGACTTAATTAGTTCTTTTTGTTAAATTCTTATAAGCTAAATATGAAGGTACCGCAGACAGTAGGTGCTATAAAGCTTAAATATAAGAAGCCTACCGAGGTAGATAATTAGTTTTAACCTCTACTGTCTGTAGGGGTTAATTGTTTCTGGAGGATAAGATGGTTAAGGCCATAGTTAAGAAGAAGGTTGAGAAGAAATCCGCAGTTGACAAAAATGAAATAGTAAAGGGCATAAAAGAGCGGTTGGAATCCGCCAGGAGTATTATCCTTAGTGATTATCGGGGTTTAAATGTTCAGGAAATGGGCATTCTGCGCAAACGGCTAAAAGAACAGGGAATAGAATTTAAGGTGTTAAAAAATACTTTGGTGAGGATTGCCGCAAAAGAAGCTGGATTAGAAGAACTGGAAGACTTTCTAATTGGACCTACTGTATTCGCATTTAGCTATGACGATCCCATTTTGCCGGCTAAGGCCTTAAACGGGTTTTCCAGGGAGCACGAATTTCTTAAGATCAAAGGCGGAGTAGTTGAAGGGAAAATTTTAGATATGGCAACGATTAAGCAGTTTGCCATTCTTCCCTCAAGAGAAGAGTTAATTGCAAAAGTTGCGGGAACATTTAATGCGCCAATAAATAATTTGGCTTACGTATTAAATGCGCCTTTGCAGGGACTGGCGACCGTACTAAAAGCAGTAGTTGAACAGAAACAGTCAGCAGCATAATTAACATTCTTTTTAAACTTGAAGTGATATTTATTAATTATTATTAGGAGGTATAAGATGGCTAAAAAAGAAGAAGCCTCGGCTGAGACAGCCGAAGAGGTTAAAGAAGAAAAGAAGGAAAAAAAGGAGAAGAAAGAAAAAAAGACTACAGCCAAGAAAGGAAAAACTCAATTGGGCAAAGAGGAGATACTTGAGGCAGTAAAAGAAATGAGTGTACTTGAGCTTTCCGAGTTGGTAAAAGCCTTTGAAGAGACCTTTGGCGTAAGTGCTGCTGCACCGGTGGCAGTTGCTGGTGCCGGACCTATCTCAGGTGCTGGGGCCGAAGCACATGCTGAAGAGAAGAGTAGTTTTGATGTTGTTCTTGTTGCTGCGGGGGATAAGAAGATTCAAGTCATTAAAGTAGTAAGAAGTATTACAGGGTTGGGGCTTAAAGAAGCAAAAGCTGTAGTTGATGAAGCTCCAAAGCCTGTTAAGGAAGGAATTTCTAAAGAAGAAGCAGAGAAAATTAAAGCAGACCTTGAAGAGGCAGGGGCAGCGATAGAGCTCAAATAGCCACAAACGAAAACATATGTTGTAGTCTTAGATAGTTTATTTTAGTATTATTCCTGCATTAGGCTGGTCTCTAGAGATAGAACGACGGCTCAAATTCTAAAATTTGAAAGAGATACAAAATTAAAGCCATAGAATATTACTCCTGCAGTTTTGAGCTTGTAAAGAACTGGAATTTAACATCAAATGCTGGATCTTGAAGATGAAGGATTGTTTCTTCTTTTTCTGCTTGTAAAATTGAGCTGAAAAACATAATATTTATCTTGACATATTTTTTGTTTTTTGCTATGTTTACGGTTTGTAGCTTATTAACAAGTTTAAGGAGTGATAGGTCCTCTTGGCCAAATCAAAATACGGTGTAAGGGAACGAGAAAGCTTTGCTAAAATCCCCGATATTTTGGAAGTTCCCAACTTGATTGCAGTACAGCGAGATTCTTTCCAGTGGTTTCTGGAAGAAGGTTTAGCTGAGACGCTGTATGAAATTTCCCCTATAGAAGACTTCACTGGAACCCTTTCTCTTGAATTTAGTAATTACGAGTTTAAAGAAAGTAACTACTCGGTCGACGAGTGCAAAGAGAAAGATATAACTTATGGTGCTTCTCTCTTTGTATCCACCCGGTTAATAAATAAGGAAACAGGGGAGATCAAAGAGCAGGAAGTCTACATGGGCGAATTTCCCGTAATGACCGAAAAGGGAACCTTCATTATTAATGGTACAGAAAGGGTAGTAGTGAGCCAGCTAGTTCGATCTCCTGGTGTGTACTTTGATCGGGTGCTGGACAAGACCTCTGACCGGGCTATTTTTGTGTGTAAAGTTATCCCCAGCAGAGGGGCCTGGTTAGAGATGGAAATCGATAAGCGCGATATTATAACGGTTCGAATTGACCGTAAACGCAAACAACCAGTTACCGTACTGCTTAAAGCTCTTGGTTTTGGGCTGGAAAAAGAGCTACGGGAGAAGTTTGATAATGCACCTGCTATAAGGGTAACTCTTGAGAAGGATTATACTGATTCTCAGGAAGAAGCCTTAGTTGAGATATATAAGAGGTTAAGGCCCGGAGAGCCGCCGACTATAGAAAGTGCAAGAAATCTTATTGAATCACTTTTTTTTAATGCTCACCGCTATGATTTAGCAAAAGTGGGCCGTTATAAGATGAATCAGAAATTGGGATTGAATGTCCCCATTTCTGTAGCCACACTTACCCGGGAGGATATTTTTGAGACTGTAAAGTATTTAGTAGGTCTTCATATGGGTGAGGGTGAAATTGATGATATAGACCACTTTGGCAACCGCCGAGTTAGATCAGTAGGCGAACTTATTCAAAATCAGTTCCGCATCGGTCTTGCACGGATGGAGAGAGTAGTTAGAGAAAGAATGACTACTCTTGATATTGAAACTATCACTCCCCAGAATCTTATAAACATTAGACCTATTGTAGCTGCAACAAAAGAATTTTTTGGAAGCAGTCAGCTTTCACAATTCATGGATCAAACGAACCCGTTGGCCGGACTTACCCATAAACGGAGACTCTCAGCTCTTGGACCGGGAGGCCTATCGCGTGAACGGGCTGGTTTTGAGGTAAGGGATGTTCATCCTTCGCATTATGGAAGAATGTGTCCTATTGAAACTCCTGAAGGTCCTAACATTGGTCTGATTGGCTCTTTATCTACCTATGCAAGAATAAATGAGTTCGGTTTTATTGAAACTCCCTACCGCAAAGTAGATAATGGCCGGGTCACTGACAAGATTGATTATCTTACAGCGGCCGAGGAAGACAAACACGTTATAGCGCAGGCAAATACTCCCTTCGACAAAAGGGGCCGATTTGTACAGAGCAAAATTTTGGTTCGTAGTAGAGAAGAAGTGGAAACAGTTGAGGCTAAGGACGTAGATTACATGGATGTTTCTCCAAAGCAGACCGTGAGCGTAGCTACAGCTCTTATACCATTTCTTGAACACGATGATGCCAACCGTGCGCTAATGGGTTCTAATATGCAGAGACAAGCTGTTCCTCTTCTTAAGACAGAAGCTCCCTATGTAGGTACAGGTATGGAGTTTAGGGCTGTTAAAGATACGGGAGAAGTAGTGTTGAGCAAGAGTAACGGTCAGGTCATGAATGTGACAGCCGATGCCATAGAGGTCAAAAAAAATAACGGAAAGATTGAAGTCTACCGGTTACAGAAATATAAGAGGTCCAATCAGGGAACTTGTGTTAATCAGAAACCGATAGTCAAAGAAAAAGAAAAAGTAAAAGAGGGACAAGTTGTAGCTGATGGGCCGGCTACAGATTATGGAGAGCTTGCATTAGGGCGAAATCTCCTAGTTGCCTTTATGCCGTGGGAAGGCTATAACTACGAAGATGCCATCATTGTCAGCGAAAGATTGGTTAAGGAAGATGTTCTTACTTCCATACATATAGAGGAACATGAAGTAGAAGCTCGGGATACCAAGCTTGGACCAGAAGAAATTACCCGGGATATTCCCAATATTGGCGAGGACATGCTTAAAGATTTGGATGAGGATGGAATAATTAGGGTAGGAGCTGAAGTAAACCCTGGTGATATTCTGGTAGGCAAGGTTACACCTAAGGGTGAGACAGAGCTTACTGCTGAAGAAAGATTACTAAGGGCTATTTTTGGGGAGAAAGCAAGAGAAGTCAGAGACACATCGCTTAAAGTTCCGCATGGCGAAACAGGAAAAGTAATTGATGTCAAGATGTTTGCCCGGGAAGCAGGCGACGAGCTTGCACCTGGAGTGAACAAATTAGTCAGGGTCTATGTGGCTCAGAAGCGGAAGATCTCTGAGGGTGACAAGCTTGCTGGTCGCCATGGAAACAAAGGTGTTATCTCCAAGATTCTTCCTGAAGAGGATATGCCCTTTCTTGAAGACGGTACACCTATAGATATTATTCTAAATCCTTTAGGTGTACCATCCCGGATGAATATTGGTCAGATTCTGGAAACTCATCTAGGTTGGGCAGCAAAGGAAGGATTTGACAAACCAAAGACATCCAAAGGAAAGAATAATAAAGAGCCTACCTATATTTCCACACCAGTTTTCGACGGAGCTATGGAGAAAGAGATAAAAGAAGCTCTGAGGAAGGCTGGTCTGTCAGAGTCAGGAAAAACTATTCTTTATGATGGACGGTCCGGTGAACCTTACGATGAGCCTATTACTGTAGGTTATATATATATGATGAAGCTCCTTCATCTAGTGGATGATAAGATTCACGCGCGGTCAACTGGACCTTATTCTCTTATAACCCAGCAGCCCCTGGGAGGAAAGGCTCAATTCGGAGGTCAGCGTTTTGGAGAAATGGAAGTGTGGGCTCTGGAAGCGTATGGAGCTGCCTATACGCTACAGGAGATGTTGACAGTTAAGTCTGATGACGTTCTTGGTAGAGTAAAAGCATATGAGGCAATAGTAAAAGGTGAGAATATACCTGAATCAGGGATCCCGGAATCGTTTAAAGTTCTGGTGAAAGAAATGCAGAGCCTGGGACTTGACGTAGAGGTTCTTTCTGATGAAGGTAAAGAAATTATACTCAAGGAGTCCGATGATGAAATATTCAGAACTGCCGAAGAGTTGGGAATTAATCTTCGCGGCGAAATCTTTGAGAGCGAAGAGCCACGGATTTAGGGCAAAAGAATAGGTTATGGAGGTTTGAGATTTGTTAGATATCAGCAATTTTGACAGTCTTAAGATTGGACTTGCTTCTCCTGAACAGATCCGGGCATGGTCGAATGGCGAGGTTAAGAAGCCGGAAACCATCAACTACCGTACGCTTAAACCGGAAAAAGACGGACTTTTTTGTGAGAAGATTTTTGGTCCAACCAAAGACTGGGAATGCTACTGTGGGAAATATAAGAGAGTCAGGTTTAAAGGAATAATATGCGAGCGCTGCGGTGTTGAGGTTACCCGATCTAAGGTACGTCGTGAACGCATGGGGCATATTGAACTGGCGGCGCCAGTATCACATATCTGGTATTTCAAAGGTGTACCAAGCCGCATGGGATATCTTTTGGATATAACTCCTCGAGATCTGGAAAAGGTTCTATATTTTGCCTCTTATATCATTACAAGTGTTGACGAAAGTCAGCGCAAGAAGGATCTTCCGATGCTGAAGAAAGAGCTGGCTTCGGAGATTCAGGAGTTAGAAGAGAGTGCGGAAAAAGATGTAGCAAAGACCGCAGCAGAGCGCGACAGCCAGATTAGGAAATTAAGTAAAGCGGTAGCAAAGAGTAATCCTGAAAAAAAATCGAAAAAGAATCCCACGAGCACTAAGAAAGATAAGGAAAAGGGAGTTGAAGCTGCTGAGATCAAGCGTGTGAATCAGCATGCAAAGGAGGAGATTTTAAATATTAAACATACTGCTTCTGAGAGGATTGAGTGGTTGCAACATCTCCTTGATATTTTTAAGAATTTGGAATATAAGCAGCTGATTTCGGATGAACAGGTATACCGTGATCTCAGACATCGTTACGGTGAATATTTTCAGGGTGGAATGGGAGCAGAGGCGATTAAAGAGCTGTTAATGGATATAAACCTGGACAAAGAGGCTGAGGAACTTAAGAAGACGATAAAAACCGGAAGAGGGCAAAAGAGAGCTCGAGCTATAAAACGGTTAAAAGTTATTAGTGCATTCAGGCGATCAAAAAATACACCGGAATGGATAATTCTTGAAGCTATTCCCGTAATTCCTCCTGATCTAAGACCGATGGTGCAGTTAGACGGTGGCCGTTTTGCCACTTCAGATCTTAATGATCTATATCGTAGGGTAATTAACAGGAACAATAGGCTGAAAAGACTGCTTGATCTCGGTGCTCCTGAGATTATTGTAAATAATGAAAAACGAATGCTTCAGGAAGCCGTCGATGCTCTCTTTGATAACGGTAGGAGGGGAAGGGCTGTAACCGGTCCGGGTAACCGACCCCTAAAATCCTTAAGTGATATGCTGAAAGGAAAGCAGAGAAGATTCCGTCAGAATCTTTTAGGTAAGAGGGTTGACTATTCTGGCCGTTCTGTTATCGTGGTTGGTCCCGAACTCAAACTTCATCAGTGCGGCCTTCCCAAACAGATGGCCCTAGAGCTCTTTAAGCCCTTTGTAATGAAGCGGCTTACCGATCTTGGACATACCCAGAATATAAAAAGCGCTAAGAGGATGGTAGAGAGAGCAAGAGCCGTAGTCTGGGATGTGCTGGAGGAGGTAATTCAAGAACATCCCGTGCTTCTCAATCGAGCACCTACTCTGCACCGGCTTGGCATACAGGCCTTTGAACCAGTTCTTGTAGAGGGAAAAGCGATTCAGATACATCCTTTAGTGTGCACCGCGTTCAATGCTGACTTTGATGGTGACCAGATGGCAGTTCATTTACCCCTGTCAGCTGAAGCTCAGGCAGAAGCGCGCATACTTATGCTGTCAGTAAATAATATACTTTCGCCGGCTCACGGAAGGCCTCTTTCTGTTCCCACTCAAGATATGATTTTAGGTTGCTACTATCTTACCCTGAAAAAGGAGAGCCCTAAAGGAGAGACTAAGATTTTTTCGAGCAAACAAGAAGCAATGCTAGCACATGACTGCGGTGAGATTACGCTCCATGCTCCTGTCAAAATAAAGGAAAATGGAGAAGAGCTGGAAACTACTGTGGGCCGCATTATTTTCAATGACATGTTACCAGAGGATTATTCCTTCGTAAATACGGAAATAGGCAAGAAGGAGATGGGAGCAATCGTAGCCGAATGTGCCAAACGTTATGATACCGTAGAGACAGCGGAAATACTGGACCGTCTTAAGACTATAGGTTATCGCTATTGCTCAAAAGCAGGGATTACTATAGGTCTGGATGATATTCAGATTCCACCTGAGAAATGGAAGATTCTTAACGAGCCTGAGGGTGAAGTAGAAGAAATTGAAACACAGTACCGTCGCGGTTTAATTACGAATGAGGAGCGCCATCAGAGAGTAGTTGATATCTGGACTCGAGCAACTGAAGAAGTAACCAATGCTATGGAAAACCACTTTGGTACTTTCAACCCAATATATATGATGGCAAATTCTGGAGCTCGGGGTAATTTGAAGCAAATCAGGCAGCTTGCTGGTATGCGTGGCTTGGTTGCTAATCCAAAGGGAGATATCATTGACCGTCCCATTAAGGCCAATTTCCGGGAAGGACTTACCGTATTAGAGTACTTTATATCTACACACGGAGCCCGCAAAGGCCTTGCTGACACTGCTTTGCGTACTGCTGACTCTGGTTACCTGACAAGGCGTTTGGTTGACGTCGCGCAGGATGTGATTGTGAGAGAAGCAGACTGTGGAACTACCAAGGGTATTGAAGTAATAATACTTGGGGAAGATGGAGAGCTTAATCCAAATCTTCTAGGCCGAGTGAGCTTAGAGCGGGTCACAGTTCCCAAGCGCCGGGAGGTAATTGTAGGAGCTAATGAAGAGATAACCGAAGAGGTTGTGCAAAAGCTAAGCGAGGTGGGCATCGAAAGTATCAGTGTTCGAACTGTTCTTGCTTGCAATGCGAAGTACGGAGTATGCCAGAAGTGCTACGGAAGAAGCCTTGCCAGCGGCCGTATGGTAGATATAGGAGAAGCAGTAGGTATTATTGCGGCGCAGTCAATTGGCGAACCAGGAACTCAGCTTACTATGCGTACATTTCATACGGGAGGCGTTGCGGGTGAAGATATTACCCACGGTCTTCCCCGTGTTGTTGAGTTATTTGAAGCGCGCAAACCTAAAGGTCAGGCACAGATTGCAGAGATAAGCGGCGTAATGGACATAAAAGAAACTGATAAGTATCGGAAGATTACCATAAGGTCGGAGAGCGGAAAAGAAAAAACGTATCAGGTCTCTCGGAGGGCCAGGCTTCGTGTAACTAAAGGTGATCGGATCAAGGCCGGTGAGCAGTTGATTGAAGGTTCTCTTAATCCTCATGACATCCTGCGGGTTAAAGGCATACAGGCTGTTCAGCTCTATTTGGTAAGTGAGGTTCAGCAAGTTTATAAATCGCAGGGCGTGGATATAAATGACAAGCATATTGAGTTAATTGCGAGGCAGATGCTGCGTAGAGTAACGGTATTAGATCCGGGAGATACAAATCTTCTTCCCGGTCAATTGATAGATCGCTATACGTTTGAGGAAGAAAATGAAAAAGCAAGAGAAGCAGGGGGTGAACCAGCAACAGCCAAACAGGTACTTCTTGGTATAACTAAAGCTTCTTTGGCTACTGACAGCTTCTTGTCAGCTGCTTCCTTCCAGGAAACGACTCGAGTGTTGACCGATGCTGCGATAGGTGGAAAAGTTGACCCGTTATTAGGGCTCAAGGAGAATGTCATTATTGGAAAGCTCATTCCCGCCTCAACAGGGATGAGCAGGTACCGCTCTATAGTAATTAAGTATAACGAAGAACCTATGACGGAAGAAGAACAAACGGTTGACACAGCTGCTTCCTAATGTTATATTTTGCTGCTGTGGCCTGAAAATTTATGAGGCACAGCAATGCTTTCCAAATTAAAAGAGACCAGTTCCAGAGTAGTAGGAATAAACGAGGTATTTCGCGCTATAAGCGGGGAATATGTAAAGCAAGTTTTTATTGCCCGCGATGCTGACCGCCATTTGGTAGTACCACTGTACCGTTTATGTGTGGAGAAGAACATACCTGTGGTGGAGGTAGATTCTATGAGAGAGTTAGGTTTAGCGTGCGGCATTAGGGTGAATGCCGCGGCAGCGGCCTTGGTAAGCAGGTAGTGAAAATAGAGCCAAGGGCTCTATTTTATTGGCTTAAAAAGGGGTAAAAGTTACGTGCCAACAATAAGTCAGCTTATTAGAAAAGGGAGAAAGAAGACAAAGAAAAAGACTACTACTCCCGCCCTTCGAGGTGCACCTCAGAAAAGAGGGGTTTGCACTAGAGTCTATACTTCCACTCCCAAGAAGCCAAATTCAGCACTCAGGAAGGTAGCACGTGTCAGGCTGACTTCTGGAATGGAAGTAACTTCGTATATTCCTGGCATTGGACACAATTTGCAGGAACATTCAATTGTCCTTATTAGAGGTGGAAGAGTTAAGGATTTGCCAGGGGTACGCTATAAAATCATTAGAGCAGCCTTAGATACGGCAGGAGTTATTGATCGTAAGAAGGCAAGATCAAAATACGGGGTTAAGGTAGAAAAGTAGTTAATCGTCTACGGTTGACCGTTCATGGCTCACCGCAAAAAGTCTTGATAATTCGAGAAATGAAGATTGTATAATTATTAACTGGGAGGATAAAGGTGCCGCGTAAAGGGCCAGCTACTACAAGAGAAGTTGGAATAGATCCATTGTATAATAACAAACTGGTAGAACAGCTTGTTAATAAAATTTTGCGTAAGGGAAAGAAAGCGTTAGCACAGCGTATTATATATAATTGTTTTGACATAATAAAAGAAAAGACCAGTGAAGATCCTTTGTCCGTATTTACGAAGGCAGTTGATACTGTAAAACCTTTATTAGAAGTGAAACCGCGGAGAGTTGGAGGAGCTACTTATCAGGTGCCGGTGGAAGTAGACAACATACGGGGGACAACACTAGCCCTGCGCTGGATTGTTGGTTTTGCCAGACAGCGAAAAGCCAAGAGCATGTCTGAAAAGCTGGCAGCAGAAATTTTGGAAGCAGCAAGCGGCACTGGGGCATCTGTAAAGAAAAGGGAGGATTTGCACAAAATGGCAGAAGCTAATCGTGCTTTTGCCCATTACAGATGGTAAAATATAATCAGGCTGCTTGTAGTTTTAGCGGCTTAAATTTTAGGTGCTTTGTATCTGTAAAATGTGTCAAAAGCGCGAAGTAGATTACTGGTAGCCCTAGATAGGAAGAATAATGAGAATGGCCAATTTGGATAAAGAAATAACTGTAAAAGGTAGAAAAATGGAAAGAGAATACTCATTAGAAAAAACCAGAAACATAGGCATTATGGCTCACATAGATGCCGGAAAAACCACAACTACCGAGCGTATTCTCTACTATACTGGAAAGGTCCATAAGATTGGTGAGGTAGACGAAGGTGCAGCAGCTATGGATTGGATGGTCCAGGAGCAGGAGCGCGGAATTACTATTACTTCTGCTGCTACGACATGCTTTTGGGGAGACCATATAATAAATATTATAGATACGCCTGGACACGTGGACTTCACTGTTGAAGTTGAGCGTTCTTTACGCGTATTGGATGGTGCTATTGCGATATTTGATGCTGTTGCAGGAGTGGAGCCTCAGTCGGAGACTGTTTGGAAGCAGGCGGATCGTTATAGAGTGCCCCGCATTGCCTATATAAACAAAATGGATAGAGTGGGAGCTGAGTTTTTTGAAGCTGTAAAAATGATGAAGAAACGGCTGTATACCAAAGCCGTCCCTGTACAAATTCCCTTAGGCAAAGAAGCAGAGTTTATTGGAATTATAGATCTGGTGGAAATGAAAGCTGTGATATATAGCGATGAAACGGGAGCAAGATGGGAATATCAAGGCATACCGTCTGATTATGTAGAGATAGCTGAGCAATACCATCATCAGCTATTGGAAGCAGTCGCGGAATATGACGATGAATTGCTGGCAAAATACCTGGAAGAACACGACCTTTCTCCACAAGATATAAAAAAGGCTATTAGGGCCGCTACTCTGAGAGTCAAAGTAACCCCAGTTTTATGCGGTGCATCTTTCAGAAATAAGGGTGTTCAGCCCCTACTCGATGCGGTGGTTGACTATCTTCCATCTCCGCTAGATGTACCTCCGATTCATGGCATCGATCCAAAGACGCATAGCGAAGTAATAAGAGAAGCTTCGGACAAAGCTCCCTTTGCTGCTTTGGCTTTTAAAATTATGTCTGATCCTTATGTGGGAAAACTTACATATTTTAGAGTTTATTCCGGTATTGTGAAGACTGGTTCCTATGTACTTAACTCAGGTAAGAATATAAAGGAGCGGATTGGTAGGATCTTGCTCATGCATGCGAATCACCGTGAGGACAGGGAGGTGGTCTTTGCTGGGGATCTGGTAGCGGCAGTTGGTCTTAAGGATACCGCTACAGGCGATACCTTATGCGATCCTAATCATCCTGTTATTCTGGAATCGATGGTATTTCCTGAACCCGTAATCTCTGTGGCAATTGAACCAAAGACAAAAGCCGATCAAGAAAAGCTGAGTCTTTCTCTTTCCAAGATTGCTGAAGAGGATCCCACTTTTAAAGTTAAAGTGGATGAGGAGACAGGCCAGACTATTATATCTGGGATGGGAGAACTTCATCTAGAGATAATTGTTGATAGATTGCTAAGAGAATTCAAAGTCGATGCTAATGTAGGAAAGCCGCAGGTATCATATCGTGAAACTGTCGAAAAGAGCGCCGAGGCTGAAGGTCGTTATGTAAGACAGACAGGTGGCAGAGGCCAGTATGGTCATGTAGTGATCGAACTAGAGGGACAAAGCACTGGAGAAGGTTATCAGTTTGTTAATAAGATTACAGGAGGAGCAATTCCCAAAGAATTTGTACCTGCTGTTGACCGGGGTATACAGGAGGCAACGGAAGTAGGCGTATTAGCTGGGTACCCGGTTGTTGATGTTAAAGTTACTCTGAAAGATGGATCTTATCATCCAGTTGACTCATCGGATTTAGCATTTAAAATAGCGGGGTCAATGGCCTTTAAGGAGGCTATGAAAAAGGCAAAACCTGTGCTTCTTGAACCTATTATGGAGGTTGAAGTAATTGTGCCTGGAGACTACATGGGTGATGTAATTGGTGATATAAATGCGCGCAGAGGCAGAATTGAGAAGATGGAGCAGCGCGGTGAAAATCATGTAATCACAGCAAGAGTGCCGCTTGCTGAAATGTTTGGCTATGCCACTGACTTGAGATCACGGACTCAAGGAAGGGCTAACTATACGATGCAGTTTGAACGTTATAGGGAGGTTCCAATCAATATAACTAAGGAAATAGTAAATAAAGTGAGGGGGGAATAAAAAGATGGCAAAGCAAAAATTTGAAAGAACTAAACCTCATAT
>CAYGBL010000032.1:0-15933 GCA_964348135.1 uncultured Actinomycetota bacterium | reverse complement strand
CTATTGACGGCAAATGCCAACACTGACAATGGAAGCAGCAAAAATATGGGTGATATCCTAAGGATATATTTAGCTTTTCTGACTATCCCCTACCCCTTAATGGTTTAAAGAATGCCTTGAACTGGCTGGTCAGATCAGCATTCTCGGCGGGTGTAGCCAAAACAATCCTTCCTTTTGGTTTCAGAACCCTGGCAAAGTAACGCACAGTCTCTTTAGGATTTTTTAGAATGTAAAGAACGTTTATGCTGACAATTGCATCGAAGGCTTCGTCTAATACGGGAGGATTATTTAAGTCTATACACTGGAAGCTTACCTCTGGAATATCTCTACATTTTCTGCGGGCCCTGGTAAGCATAGAAGGAGACTGCGCCGATTTGAACTCGGTGTTCTCTCTCAAGAGAGTTGTTAATATTTCTTGCTCATACAGAGTTCTTAGTTTAGCCGATTTTTCGACTCCCTCCTGCAGTTCAACCTTTATCTCTAACCAGGATTACGCCGTTCATCATAAACTGTTTGCATCCGGAACTTTCCGGTATTCATCATTCCCAAAACAAGGCTATCCAACGCTTCCTTAATATTATGCACGTAAACATTCACACCTGAAATGCCTACGGTACCATCAGACCTGCCAAAGATATAACTAAAAGCAAACGGGAAAATATCACCTTGACTCCATCCCTCGTCTTTTAAGAGCTTTACGAGGTTATATCCATGATCCTCTGCAATCAAAAACACCTTATCAAAAGGCAGTTTGTTGCCATTATCATGTATGGTATACCTGACTACAGGTATTCCACCCGAAGAATTAAAGACTAGCTCGTTGTCAATGGCTTCTAAAAGTGTTTCGTTAGGGCCATATTGCAGCACCATAAAGTGAAATCATGCGGAGCTTGTCTCTACTTTCGAGATTTATCCCAAGCTTTCCAGCAACATAGTCACGGTAACCTTCCGTAAATCCTTCACTTACTAATAAGAGGGTCACACAATACTTTTTCCAGTCGAGCCCTTCCTTTTCTCCCCACTCAATTAAATTCTTAACAAAAGGCGGATATCCAATGAAAATAACTTGATTGTATAAAGATGCTATATCTTTCATAGTCTGAATAATCTCATCCGGTCTGGGTCCTGGAGTCATCACAGTTAGCTCATATTTCCCGGTGTTGGCAACCCTACGATCCGAGATGCTCGCTTTCATCCCGGCAACCCAGTTACCCAAATCCAAAGTTACCATAAACAAGGTCGATTTCTTATCTGCGTCAAAGGTGTTGACCATTAGGTATTCAAAATAACGGGGTATCTGATTATCGAAACCGGGAAAGCGAGGCCAATCATATGGCTGTTTATTTAGACCGGAGCTCTTTTCCATAGAATACATCCTCGAAATCTTACCTCCCAGACAAAGTTCCGAGAGCGTAAAGCGAAAGATGTAATTCTTCTTATCCATTAAGGGGAGCTTTTGAAAATCCTCATAGGTTTTAATCTTTACGGGTTGTATCCTATGTTCATTTAGGAATTTTTTATAAGCTGAACTTCAGCAGCTGCTTTTCTGAATACCTGCAATGATTTTTTACGTCCTTTTTTTTCTAAAAAGGAAGGGGGCAATTTAGACAGGAATCTCTTAGCTCTTCTGGGGTCAGATGAAATCCAATTTTCGAAAGCGGTCATTAAAGACATTCGCCTTCACCTCCTACTTTCTGATATGCTCATGACTTTCCAATCTTAGGGGTGAAGTCTGCTGACACTGATATTTTGACCAATCACCTCCTATTTTCTAGCATATCTGCAATCCTGGTTACCACCTCCATTGGTGTAAATTTTGACTTAACTATATAGTCGAGAGCTCCTAAAGCTTTGCTTTCTTCAACAAGTTTCGGTTGGTCACTCAGATTGGTAAGCATGACTATTGGGATAGAGCTAGTTGATGAATCAGACTTAAGCCTTTTCAAAACCTCCATACCATCTACTTTCGGAAGAAGGATATCAAGCAGGATTAGATCAGGTTTTTCTTCTGAGGCCTTTTCTAAACCTTGTATTCCATCTTTTGCCAGAACCATACTGTATCCGATTCTATTAAAACCTATTTGGTACATTCTTACTAAGAATGGATCATCTTCTATCAGGAGTATTTTCGCTTCTTTTTCCATAGCTAAAATCCCTTATATTTCAATATAAATTCAATTCTAGCCTATATTATTCCTGCCAATATTTAGTATGGTATATTATGCCTGGTATATAATCCTATACAATACTTCCGTATTCCTTTCCTGCAAAGCGATTTCTAAAGTTCAAAATAGGCGGGATGTTTTAGCGCAAGAAGCTTAGAGGGTTAAAAAGTGGCGGGGGTGACGGGATTCGAACCCGCGATCTTCGCCGTGACAGTCAGCTCAGAGGTTTTTGTATAAACTTGCCTAAGTTGAAAAGAGCTTGTATTTACTGGGGAAATGGCGTTTTTGTCTTTGTTCAAGCTGGTACTATTTTGTGCTATTTTGGCACAACTTCTTTGCAAAATATTAGCAGAGTATCAAGTAGAGCTTTAAGGTTTGAAATTAAAGATCTATAATCCCAATGTTACACAAGCACTTTTACATATAATCGTCGGGCATCACTTTTTTATAAGCTTGAGCAGCATTATTGATGATGTGAAAGATTGTATTGAAATCAGACTCTAAACACTCTCGTATCATCTTCATCTCCTACCTGGTACTTCTAGTGCAACTCACCTTATAATACACGCATTCTAAGTGAAGATAAATGTTACTCAGGAAACAAAGGATTTGCTTATTAGAAAGCGGATTTGACTATCACTTTTCTTCGGTCGCCCATTAACCCCAGGATTTGACCTCTGGTATGATAAACGATTCAGCCAAGCACTTGACTAGAAACATACTCCGTAACGCTACGATTCCTATGTCTATTCTTTTAAATAGCAGTTAAATAGAGCAGGGCAACTACTCCCGTTAATGCCAGCCAAAATATTGATGGTCTAAAACAAAGAAAAGGAATAATCCAAATTGCATACCAAGGATATATAGAAGGGCTGAGCAGGACAAAAAGACCGATTAGCAAAATAATCCAAGTTATAGTTTCCTCACTTGAGGAGTATTGCCTTTTATCATTTCTCCAAATTCTGAAGGCAATGAGCCCACCAGTTAAAGCTAGGATAAACAAAACCAAAGCGGTCGCTATTTGGCGGGAAATGCCAAAATAGGAGCTTAATCCCCAGGATATGAAGCCTCCCAAAAGGCCACCACCCCAGCCTTTAAGATATACGCCCAGCGAACCCAAGACCTTAACACCAACTCCCGCATAGGGAATGTAACCGACAAGGACCGTAAGAATAAAACAAAACAGGAATCTCCAATTCTTCTTACCGACCAGTCCAAAAATAAGAAATGCAGGATATAGCTTTACCAGGGTGGCCAGCCCCAAAAAGGATCCGCTTGCCATATCCTTGTCTTTTATCCTGAACCAGACAGCCAAAATTACCAAAGGGATTAAAAGCGCATCGATGTGTCCACTATGGGCAAACTCAAAAATCACCAAAGGGCTCCATGCATAAAAAATAACATTAGCCGGATTCAGATTCCGGGCTTTAAGAAAGAATAAAATCAACCCAATGGAGAATAAATCAACCAGTGTAATCAGCCATTTGAAAGCCAATATACTATTGGATCTGATCAGTTGAACAAGTAAAAAAAAGAACTCAGAAAGAGGAGGATAGATTGTCGGAATATCCGGACGATAAATATATTCGTAAACTAAACCATCGCGATAAGCGGAAAGAGCATTTGCAGACGGAGCATAGCGATAAGGATTAATCCCAGCCCTCTGGATTCTCCCATCCCACAGATACCGAAAGATATCGGTAGAAAGTGAAGGTGTAGTAGCGAGCAGAATAAGCCTGAATATCAAAGCAAATAATACTATTATGATCAGAATTTCTTTGGCTTCAATTTCTTGCTTGTAACTTATGTATACCGCCAGAAGATAGAAACCAAAAAGAGAAAAAAATACTATTTCGAAAGAGACAAAGTTATTTTCCAGATTTCCTAATGATAGAGTAAGAAAATACAAAACAGCCGCTACTGAGCCTAAAACAATCAGGAAGACTGAAGTGATTGCAGGAGAGTTCCATAAATCATCTCGCTCCATAAGTACTCTTTCAAAGAGATCTAGCGAGGAGCTGCCTTTCGCGCAACTATTCTTCCTCTAGTCACCTTATTTTCGCGAGCAGCTCTTGCCCATTGGCTTATTCCTTGCTCTGCCGCGTCAAACATTTCATTTCCGTAGGTTTGAGAGATCGCGCTTTCCAGATCCTTAAGCATCTCCAGATATTTGGCTATGTGGTCTGCAAAATCCTCTCCCAAATCCTCCTTTTCCAGAACCTCAAATCCGTTTTTATTTAACAATACTTCATACCCGCCTAAATCCTGTAGATAGGGAAAGACCATAAAGGTTAAGAGGTCCACTAGATCTTCTTTCCCCGCTTTGCTTGCTTGAAGCCAGTCAGTAAAAGCAATTGTTCCGTTAGGCTTAAGCACGCGGCAACATTCACTGATTAATCTTTCTTTGTCGGTAACGTAGCACCAGGCATCTTGTCCCCAAACAACGTCAAAGGTCGCCTTCTCAAAGGGCATCTCCAATGCATTGCCTAACCTGAAATCCACCAGATTATCAAGGCCTACTTCATTGGTTCTTCGAATGGCTTCGTGATACATGGTTTCAGTAATATCCAATCCTGTAACCCGGCAAGCATATTTTTGAGCTAGGTGTCTGGCCGGTCCACCGAGAGCGCTGCAAACATCTAGAACTTGCATATTCTTTTTAATACCCGCTTTTTCGGCAAGGACATCGGTCTCTTTTGCGCCTCCAACGTGAATTTCTTCGCCCATTAACAGTTCCCAGAGCTTACCACCTGGTCCATTATACACTTCCTTTACATCCTCAATCCCGACCTCAATTTTTATAACCAATCTAATCTGCTCCCTAAAATCCGATATCCCATTACGTTTACATGGTCCTAATTTTCAGGATTAAGCCAGCATGTAGGATCGGCAGCTTGGGCGCAAGAAGCATAGTACCATGCGCTCGCTCGGCAGCCCCAGCAGACATTATTGTTTGGACATCGATGGCATCCGACAGGAAGATTTTGGGGATCATGTAATCTTATGAAAATCAAGTCCTCAAGATGCGCATCAATAATCTCTTTAAGGCTCCTTTTGTAAATACTGTCTACGCTTTCCCGAATCAGGGAACATGGAGTGATCTCTCCCTCGAAAGTCACACAAAACATGGTTCCACAATAGAATTTATGTACATCCTGGCTTCCCAGACAAGCGGACAATCCAGAATAGTTGATCTTATTTCGATATTCATAAACCTCTCTGATCTCATCCATAGATGGTTTAAGATCAGGCATCTTATTCCCGCAGCCAGCCGGTTTAAAAAGAACCAGACAAGTCTTGATCCCTTTCTCCTCCCAAAACCACCTGATCGTGTTTTTAATATCTTGCGGAGTTTGAAGATTTGTATAGGTTATGCAGTTTAATAAATCATCCTCAGATTTCCCCAGAGCGATCAGGTTATCGATTCCTTTCAGAACCTTGTCTATTACATCTCCCTCCGATCGATGGAGCCGGTTGAAAACTTCTTTGTTGATCGAATCGAGGTGAACCGAGACGAAGCCATCCGCAGTTGCCTCGACTACCTTTTCTGCAACACTCGGATCCTGCAATAGCACGCCCGATGTCCAGAGGTTGTTTTTTAGCTTCCGGTCCTTCGTGTATTTCATCAACTCATACCAGTCATCCTTGAGCAGCGGATCTCCTCCAAGCCAGTCAATCATCTTTATTTCCAGCTCGGCTGCTTCATTTATTATTTGCTTTATTTTATTCGAGGTAAGAGATGCAGTTGCGTGCTGATTAGACTGAGCATAGCAGTATATGCATCCTAGAAAACAAGCAGTCGTTGACTCAATCTGAAGAGTGTATACTTTATTTTGCTGAAAATAACGAACTTGTTCACTAGAATGACTAGCCAATCCAGCTAGCTCAACTACCGAACTATTTTTAGATTTTGAGATTCTCATCAATGCTTCCTTTTGGTTCTTAACTCGCCTCTTTGGTCCAGGCGTAACGTAAAAATCGTGAAGATAATATGATAAGCAGCGAGAATACTGCCTTTGAGCGTTCCTGTAATCTTTGACTTCCCGATTCTTTTGCGATAGCTTACAGGGATTTCTAAAATCCGATATTTCTTTCTGGCTGCTTTGGTTATCATCTCTACCGGAAAACCATATGTTTGGTTTTCCAATTTTAAGTCATCCAGAACATCTTTTCTAATGGCTCGAAAGGGTCCGAGATCAGTCAGGTCTAATCCATAGAGAAAGAACAACACCTTTGCAGCCAACCAGTTTCCAAAAATGCTGTGTGCAGGTAAAGCCCTTTTACCGCGGTTTCCCGAAAGACGTGAACCGATTACCAAATCTGCCTTTCCTTCAATAATAGGATTGACCAAGAATGGCATCTCCTCAGGATAGTCGCTGTAATCTCCGTCAAGAAAGACAACTATATCGGAGGAAGGAACAGCTTGTACACCGGCAAGACATGCAGCCCCATACCCCCGCCTATTCTCCTGTATAACACTGACACCAGCGGCTCTAGCAGCAGAAATTGAATCATCGGTACTGCCATTGTCGACTACGATAATTTCGGTAGTGAGCTCTTTGGGGATATCTTGCAGCACTTTAGGAAGAGCGAGCTCTTCATTTAAAACTGGTATTACAACTGATACATTCATCAACTACGCTGCCCTTGATACGAAAACCTTAAGCAACCGTTTCATCTTGCATCAACATATGTTTTAATATTATAAGGCTATCTTTGATTATAAAGAATATCATTCAGAAAGATACATTCCCTTTCCATTTAATGAGTTTTTGCATTGAGAGAAAGTGCTTTTGCAAACCGCGTCAAAAACGATGGCATAAGCCAAACCGTTTTCTGTAAAATCATCTTTGGTATAATCGATTACTTTATCAGCTCCTAGAGAGTGATATCGGAAATCACTCCGGCAATGGCGGTCTCTCCGTCGCAAGCTGGAATAACGATGGCAATCTTATGAGATATTTGACTATGCTATTTTTTTATTTCTCCTCCGGTACATCTGGTGGTGTAAGGTGAGCTTTTCCAACCGCTGTGTATCCAGTCCATAGAGCAACCATGCCCATTACCGTTATGATAATTGTTATTGCCAGAATCGGGTAGGTCTCGGGTTGGTCAGCGAGTATCATCAAGGAAACAATGATTGTCAGCATTCCCCAGAAGAAAGCCGCGCGTTTGGCGAATATACTGTTTACAATACCGGTCATGTCTTCCATTAGGAGCAGTGCTGCCAGGGGAATCAGCATGCCGTCGAACACCTTGGTCACCAGATCAGTCTCGTAAGTCCCGATAGGCAACCTCACAAGGAAATAGATAAATGCGAGGTGAGCAATTAAAATATAGGAGAATCGGGGTAAGTGTTTTTTAAGCCAGAAAGACAGCCGTTGGTTAGAGGGCTGCCCGAGATCGTGGCTTCGTTTCCGTTCAACGAACATATCTATGATAGTGATTAAGAGTATTCCGCCATTGGCAAGGGCTGTCGTCGGATGGGGAATAAGTTCTAATGCGGCCGGGATGATTAGCAAGGTAGCAATAAACGCAAGTGTATGGGTGATAAGTCGGCGATTGAAGTAGGCAAGCCCAAGCACCAGGAAGGCCGCTGCCTGAGCATAGTTGTGCCCCCAGTGTGGATTGTCAACGTAAGCCTGGTACCAAGGTACAAGCCAAAGGTACAGCCATCCAGCTCCCATAACAACCAGTACTGTACCACCGTTAAGGAGTTTTGATGAAAAATATCTGGAGAATCTACTAACCACGGACATTTTCCTCTATCACCTCAATTTTTTCACCTAAGAACAGGAACTCAATAAATATTGCGTCGTCTTGGACCTTCATAGTGTATATGGCGAGGGAAGTTGGTGATTTCGCAGTTCTTCCAACCATTGAAATGAAACCCGATCCTTTTAACCATCGCACAACGCTACCATCTTTCAAGTTGTAGGTAACCTGCATCGATTCACCGTTTAACATCTCTCGCATCTGCCTCGCCAGGTTCAACATAATTGACCGAGAGTAAAGGCAATCCCAGGTCACGCACTCTCTTCAGTAATCCCGACTTTTCTATTCTGGTTTAACTCACCAGTTCCTGCATGATTCGTCTCTTGCTCTCATCAAGACTCTGTGTTTTAATACCTGTTTTACCTGTTTTACCTGTTTCATTTCCTCCTCCTTAAATTTTAACCTTTCTGTTTTTATAAAATAAACCGCCGATTAAGTTTGCTCCCTCTGCTTCACATATTCACATTAGCAAAATCTTAGCAGAGAGCCTGATAATAAGTTGGAGGTTTCTACTACTAGGGTAAAAACCTCCATTTTTCAACGTTTTTATGGCGGGGGTGACGGGATTCGAACCCGCGATCTTCGCCGTGACAGGGCGATGTCCTAAGCCGCTGAACGACACCCCCGTATTGGATATTGGTTGCTTGTTATCTTAAAAATGGTTAAGCCATGTGAATGTGACTTGCCACATTTGAGCTTCTAGTGTCCTATTTCGCCAAGGCTTCGCAGGACAAACTTCGCTTCTTCAATCTATGGCCTGCCAAGCGTAGCTCCGCAAGAAGCGAACTTTGGTTTACGATACAAGGATTGAACTTGCGACTTCCTGCTTGTAAGGTTAACACTGATACTTTATCGTTTTTAAGGGTATTCTGCAATACCTGCAGTGGTAGGAGAAATGGCCAATCACCATTTATGGTGACTCGTCGTTTTCTATAGTCTTTTAGATTGTTTTGGCAGCAAAATGGTAGCAGGGCAGCAAATTAGTTAAGAGTATTAAGCATCGCCATAGGGACACCGACCAGAGCAAATGCAACCATAAGCGAAGCATGGTTTTTATTAACTGGTTTGAGTAACACATGTAAGACTAGAACTGCCAATGTTTGGATTATCTGCGTGATTAGACTGCCAGCAATACCCATACGGAATAGCAACTCATTAGCCATAATATTACTGGCTGTTGTTGCAGCATCTCCGGCTACAATAAAAGTAGCGGGAATATACACTATGCTGAAGAGCCCAACTACTGCCCAAATTGGATACAGAATCCTTAAGATTGTTACAGCTTTGCGTTGTGATAAACCTGTGATAAGGTTTGCCATTTCAATTCCTCCTAATTTACTTTGGTTCGGTTATTTTATCTCGTTTATATATAATCTTAATGCCAGCTATAGCTTTAATCATCCCAGAGGCGGAAGGGTAGATACTTGTCTGTTATTAACGATGCGTAAGCGGCAACACGGTATGTCCAGCGATTCATACCTACAACAAGTTTGAAAATATCCCCTGGGTATTTAGCTGTAAATAATAGGGCTATCGCAGCGAAAATGGCTAAAATGGGAACCAGACATCCTCCACGTTCTTCCCCCCCGCACCTTGGAAGAAAAAGATAACAATGTAGTGGGGAATAGCTAGTAGCCACCACTACACCAGCACTAGTCCCTGGGCCGATCTCTCAGGATATTCGATCTCCAGATCAGCTGGGTAGTCGTTGTCAGGCTTAAGGCTGAACGGCGGATACTTGTCAGTGCCCAAAGCTCCGTAGCTGTAAAAGCTCACCCGCCATGTCCAGCGAAGGACCCCCTTGTTAAACTCAAATAAACCCTTTGGATATTTTGCCGTGAACAGGACAACAAAAAGGCGATGATGGAAACTACTACAAAGGCTATCCACAAAAATACCAGAATAATATAGTGGGGAATCCCCAGTAACCATTTGAGAAGCTACCATCCGCGACCTGGTGGCTCAGTAAGTTCCCCTCTGAAAGATACCGGATAAGATAGCTGTTCTTGCACCATCCTGGACCTCCTTCCATGTACTTAGAATATTTTATATGCAAAGCTTTGTTCAGTTTTGTTATTACGTTCTGAAGTTATGACTGCTTTCCTTTTTTGTGTCCTTTCTTGACGTACCTGAAAGCCCCGGCGGTCCGTTCAGAGGGATAGCATCTATGAGTGAACATGCTCGCAAGCTGGTATTTCAATAAGCTTCTAACAGATCCGCAGCATAACTTTCTTAAAAAAACTGATCGGAAAGCCCGTATTTAGAATATTTACACTGGGTAGCTCAGAATATGTTGGGTAAAACTTGAAATGTACAAGAACAAACAGGATGCTTGCCCCGGATAGAAGAAAATAGCTTCATCAGGCTAAAAGGGGAGGCTATCTGCCATCTAAAGCTTTGGCGTAGGCCAGTGAGTCCCCTATAACGGTATTGGAACGAAGAATAAGCAAAGACATTAGTGTATTTTGGAACTATATATTAATGCTTTTCTTCGATAAATGTCTTTTAATATTTTTACCTCGGCAGCTTCCAATCACGTGAGTTCTGCGAAATCCTGGCCCACGGCTATAATCTTCTGCTAGCTATGGTTATCTCTTTTAAGCTACTATTTCTCTTCCTTTTTCTCCCTAATTGCTGTAATTTTATCGACAAGGTCCGGTACTGCCTCTACAAGCTTTTCAAGATTAACACCTTTTTTAGTAACAGGAAGTAAAACTACTTCTCCTTCATGGACAGTAATGAAAGCTACTGGGACTACCTTTATCCCTCCGCCTCCTCCTTGCCCATAACCACTTCCTTTACTAGTTTTACCCTCTTTAGAAGCTGGAGCTTCACCAGTACCTTCGCCACCACCACCACCAAAACCCACTGAGAATTTAATTACAGGAACAACAGTCTTGTTGTCAATTTTGGTAGGTTTTCCAACTACTATGTCAGTAGTTGCCATTTGCTTTAACTCACCTACAATACTCTTAATGAATGCTCCCATTCTGGTCTGTGCTTCAGCCATTTTTATACCCCCCTTTCTATCGCTCAATTGCATGTGGCTTTACTCTACTCAAGAATTTAAGTTTTTCTTTGACTTTGGGCCACCAAATTCTTCTGATGGATGGTGTAAACATCGTTTTGATAGCAATCCTTAAAATGTCAGCTATCCACACCCTTCCATAAAGTGTAATATTCCCCTTAAGTGTAGATTCTTCCCAATTGGGGTAAAATTTAAAGCCGGTTATGTTAAATATCTCCCTTGCTGCATAAAAGATCCCTAAAAGCATCCCTGTATCAGCTGGATTGCTAAGGCCTGCCTCAGCCTCTCCTGAAAGTCTAAGTTTTAGGGAAGAAAAAAAGCTTGAAAGAAGAACCATCACCTCTCTTAAAGCTTCTAAAGAAAGCGTCTGGGTGGTAGCTATAACTTGCTCTAGTTGTTTTTCTAAAGGTGGTCTTTTCTTTTTCTTTTTTTCTTTTTTCCTGGCCTTCCTTTCAGCCCTCTTTAAGGCCTTTTCTTTTTTTGCTTCAGGAGACTTTGGTTTTATTGGAAAGACTGCAATCTTTGATTTAAATAACATAGGAGAAATGAATTTCTTCTGGGGAAGAAAAACTAATTGTAAGCCAAATATACCCCAAAGCCAGCTTATATCTATGGTAGCTTCGAATTCTTCATCCCTTATCAACGTGCTCTTACAAAAGAACGGGATAAATACCAGACTCAATAACAAGACTAGGATCAGAAATAAAATAGCTATAAAAATAAACAACAGGAATTCTAAGATAATCAATAAAACGTCCATCTTAAAAGGCCATCATTAAGGCGTAGTTAAAGTATTTACATAATTTTTGCATAACTTTCTAACACCTGACATAATTACTACCTTATCAAGGGGTTTTCAATTTGCAGTTGTAATGAGCTCAAACCTATGTTGAGATGACCAGCCCTCTATTCCGCTATCCCACCTAATTTTCCACCAAATATAACCTTGGCTACTTTGAGGCATAAAGTCATCATAGATAATTGTTCCCTTATTCCCTCTCTCGGCAGTCCAAGTTATATTCTCTCCAATATGTGCTCCACTTCTTACATTAAGTATGTCAGTAGCCTGAATACGGTCACCTATCGCAAATGTAGGGGGAGATGAAGCTATTTCGAATAACTCTACATCCTTGTAAAAGTAACTCAGAATCCACATAAAGTCTTTTCCCTGTTCTGCCCAATAGATAGAACCCCATTGGGACATACGACCATTAATTCCAGCTTCATCAATAGTTGGTTTGCCAGTTACATCCATGGCCTGAAGATAATAAGCAGGAGCCCAACCATAAACTCGCTCATCGGGTTCAACTACTTCCCACCATTGCAAGCCATCAGTCTCAACTGGTTTGCTTCCAACTACCCATAATATTGTTCCTTCTGGAACTTCCTTGATAATATTGTCAGATTTTATTTCAGGAGTAGCTCTTATAGAAAGATTTGCTGTATCTTTTCTGTATACTTGTACTCGCCCATTCCAATATTCGGCTTTAAATACCACATTGTTTTTTTTAAGACCTACAAGCCAACTCTCTTCAACAACTCCATCAATCATATTTTTATACTTAAGCGGGAGGAAATCATAGTCATGGTCATACACTTGATCTGAAGCAGTGTTATTCAAGTGTGCTAAAGAAAAGAATCGCTTGGGATAAGTATTATAATACCAACCATAGGATTTTATTGCTACTGCTCCAGCTTTTAACGCCTCTATGGGGCTTTTTGAAATAGGCCACTCGTTAGGCAAGACTCTTCTGGTGTACAGTTTAAAGGGTACAATTTCAACTTCTCCTATATTCATTTGATGAATGCGTATAGTAAAGGGTATGGTTCCAGAAGAAACGGCAGAGGATGTTACTGTATCAGAAATTCCAATAAAAATGAAAGCGGTTGTTAAAAATACCGTTATCAATTTTTTAGCATAAGATAAGTATTTATCCATTGTTGAGATCCTCAAAACTTTTATGCAAGGTGTAAGCACTGATGCCTTTTAAGAAATTTGATATAAGATGGGCTTTTTACACTACTAAGAAATGTTCTGCTGGGCGGATTTCAGACGGTGGTGTAAGCAATATAGATTTTCTATTACGTAGAATTTACAAATAGTGCTGCTCTAGAAAACCGTAGCAAGTAGCATTTT
Source organism: uncultured Actinomycetota bacterium (assembly GCA_964348135.1). Classification (GTDB taxonomy): domain Bacteria; phylum Actinomycetota; class Aquicultoria; order JACQXZ01; family CAYGBL01; genus CAYGBL01. The sequence goes on along the minus strand of CAYGBL010000032.1, from coordinate 2,828 downwards.
AATACTGCAAATTTATTTCCTTATACTTTGTCATTCAACATAGTTTTGCTAAATCCTTCTAATGCTCTTTCAGCAGCTCTTAAAAATGATTTAGGAGAAACTTTAGAGTGAACCTATATTGATAATCTTCCAATGCTCGAACTGAGAAAATGCTAGTTTTTATTCAGTCTTGTTTCATCTTATTAAACTTCTTTTTATAGACGGTGTTAGATTGGAAAAGAGACATAAAAAAACAATATACAATGAAACAATCTCTAAGTAAGATTCTATGTAGGAACTACACCTTTCTTCTATATTAAGGAAGTTACAGGTGCAAACTTATTGCAGAAAATATCCACCTGGACAATAATCTTGTAGCCAATAAGCGATGGTAGCTGTGTGGAGGAAAGTTCAAATCCTATTAACCCCGATAACAAAAGATGGCTTAAAAAAACCAAAAAAAGTGGGCTCGGTAGGTCGCTATTCGAACTTCATGCAGGATTCAGACACCATAGACATATTATTTGAACTGGGAAGATATATCAACGAATTTTAATGGAGAGCCGATAAGCTCCATCTGACTATTTCTCAACTACTGTCTAGATCTTGTACATCTTCCTCAAAATAGCAATAAAAGCACTGCGGTAAGGATTGGTATTCAACAGCCTTCGTCCTATCCGAATAGTCTCTAGAGTTGTATGTGTTCCAGAAGAGGACTGTCTTATCCTTCAGTTGCCCTTTTCTGGCATCATGGACAAGAGCAGCAAAAGTCTTGCCTGTGTATGTTCCTTCCAATTCAATCCCCTCGCTATCTCTTAACAGGTCGACTGCTCTCATGCCCTCTTCTGTGAAATGGGCATACCCCGGGCCAAAAAAATCGTGTCTTATCTGTATGTCCTCATCTGTAAACTCAAACATGCGGAAAGATGAATCTATAGAACACAGCAAGGAGTTGGTGTCATGGAAGAGCCTGCCTATTCTCCTCATATTGCCAAATCGTTCGTCTGTCACTCGTACTGCTACGATATGACTATTGACATTTGTAGCTTTTAGCCCCAACATCAATCCTACTACCGTTCCTCCTGTGCCCAAAGCGACGTATATCTGATCAGGGGGTGGCGTCTTTCCTTCCTCAATCTGTTCTTTTAGCTCAAATGCCGCATTGACATAACCGACAGATCCAACTGGAGATGACCCTCCAGGCGCAATCATTTGTGGAAACCTCCCCTGCTCTAGCTTATGGCGCAGTAGTTGATAGACGGTCGCGATCTTCAGAGATCTCACATTTGGGTACTGATGCAGTTCTGCATTACAAATCTGACCCATAAGGAGGTTCTTCCGAACATAGTGAGCATTTGGCTGGCGCAACAGCATGTTAATCGTTCTTAGCCCCACTTGGTTCGCATAAAGGGCCGTAGCCACTGCATGATTAGAGCCAGCGTAGCCGAAGGTCAAAACCTCTTTCACTTTCATTTGCAGCGCTCGGCCCAGAAGAAACTCCAACTTCCGTACCTTATTTCCACCGTAGACCCTGCCGCTCAAGTCATCACGTTTTATGTAGAGGTGATGTAGGCCAAGGCTCTTGCCCAGCTCAGCGAGCCGTTCAACAGGCGTTGGTAATTCGCCCAAGGATATATGTGGGAGGCTATCTTTTAGTTCAGGATAATGTTTAAATAGCGTGATCATGCGCTCCCTTTTTTTAGAATTACGCGAAAACTCCTGTATCATAGTGAGCTGACATTTGGGGTCGTATCTATACTACGTTAATAAGCAGCCAAGACCTGCTTTGTCAACTTCTATCAATAGATGCCAGTGCCTCTCTTGCCCGTTTTAAGTAAGTTTCGGCTTTGCATTCTTTGAAAACCTCGATGGCCTTAGTTATGCATTTTTTGGCCTTTTGCCTTCTCTTTTTGGCCCTATGCAGCAAGCCGAGTTCAAAATAGCTCATACTTACACTTAATGCATTTCATTCAACTAAGGCTAGAAGCAGATTGATTATTAGCCTTTGCTTTATTTATCTCTTAAGAATTTCTTTGTAGTGTAAAAGGACTATGAGCACTAATGCACCTTTATTTTGAACGAAGAGATGGCTTCAGTCAACGTGAGATAATAATTATGGTATGAAAAGGGGAGAGCTACTTAGGTGAGCATGAAACAAATGCTAGAAAAATAGTAAAGATAAGGAACAAGAAGTGCGAGTCCTATTAACCCCCATAACAAAAAATGGCTTAACAAAGCCAAAAAAAGCGAGCTTGGTAGAATTCGAACCTACTACTTTCGCCGCGACTGGGTAATTCTCTAAACCGCTGAATGACACAGCGTATTAGATATTGGTTGTTTTCTGTTAGCTATTGGTTCTCATTATAGTTATAAGGATTTAGATTGAAGATTTTTAACTAATAACCAACATCCAACAACCAATAGCTAAAATGGTGGGCGATGCAAGGATTGAACTTGCGACCTCCTGCTTGTAAGGCAGGCGCTCTCCCAGCTGAGCTAATCGCCCATTTGGCTGTTTGCTTTTGGCTACTTGCAACTGGCACAAACCTGGAAATAAATTTGTTAAGTTGCCTTCCTAAAATATCATATTCTCCTAGGTAATATCTATACATTTCTTTTGAAAAATAACCTAGGTCAAATGCGAAATTCAGGCAAACTTATGTCTCATCAACCGATGAGTTAGATTCCGGGGGAAATCCTTTCCCCAGAAAAAATATGTCCCCCTTTGCGGCGGGGTCCCTAATCTTCTACATTCTTACCAACAGCTAAAAGCTAATAGCCAACAGCTAACCTGGTGCCCCCAGGGGAATTCGAATCCCCGCCGCCGCCTTGAAAGGGCGGTGTCCTAG
>CAYGBL010000031.1:7418-16416 GCA_964348135.1 uncultured Actinomycetota bacterium | reverse complement strand
CAAAAAGTATTAAATCGGATGTATACCTTCCTTGGCCAATTTTTGTAAAGGTACAATACTCTTTGAACCAGTTGTAACCCTAAATTCTTTTACTCTTTCCTTCTCCAAAATTTCATTGAAAATCATTATGTATTGTCTGGCGACCGCTTGCCAGATCATTTTTCTCCCGTATTTATAAGTAGCTGCTTCGAGTTTAGCCTTGAAGGCTTTATCTCCCAGAATGCGATTAACTGCTTTTGCAATACTATGGGAGTCCTTAAAATCAACTATGAGCCCCCTGCCCTCTGCAAGTGCTTCCTGGGCATAAAGATAGGGAGTTGATACAATAGCTTTTCCACATCCCACAGCATATGCTAACGTGCCACTCACAATTTGGTTCTTGTTCAGGTATGGAGTAACATAGACATCTGTAGCCAGCAAATATTTCACTAAGTCATTAAAATTGAGATAATGATTCTCAAAAACTACATAGCCCTCTAATCCCAACTTTTCTACTTTGTCCTCGAGCATTTGTCTGTAAGATTCGCCTTCTTTTTCTCTTATTACAGGATGAGTCTGACCGAGCACAAGATATATAATATCCGGATGTTTTGCAATGATCCCGGGCAGAGCATCGAGAATATGCTCAATTCCCTTTGCATTATTTAGAAGCCCGAATGTGGAAATGACCACTCTGTCACTTAAATTTAATGTTTTCTTAAAGCGAAAAGTAGAAACCTTTTTAACATCAGGTACACCATGATATACAACAGACATTTTGGATCGGTCTATTTCATATTCCCGGTTAAGTATTTCTACCGACTTGTGAGTTAACACGATAACCTTAGCTGAATAATGGTCAATAAACTGACTCAGCTTCTTTAGATAGTAGTCAGGATTGGGCAAAGTTGTATGCAGAGTAGCCACAACCGGCTTTTTCAAATGTTCCAATAAGCAGAGAAGATTGTCACCCCAGAGGCCTCCAAAAATACCATATTCATGCTGGATATTTACAATTTTCGCACCGGAATTGTTTATATAATTTGCCGCTTTTATATAGTCCAGGTGATCGTCCTGATCAATTGTTAGGACGACATTCTTACCATAGTCACATGATGCTCCTGGAGTATTCATTGCTACGATGTAAGAGCCCGCTTTAGGATTTAGTTTTTCTATGGCATTAGTAATATCACAAGTAAAAGTAGCGATCCCACACTCTCTTGGGGGATAGGTTCCTACAAATGCTATGGGTACTTTCTGTTGCTCCAAAAGAGATGTTATAGTCTTCATATCTACCCTCCTTTGAGATTTTAAAATTTAAAATTTGATAGTCTCTCTCTTTAAAACTGCTCTTGGCCAAACTCTAATACCTTTTCGTAAATGATTTCCTTCCTCCACTATACAGCCATCTCCCAGTACCGCCTCATCACTTACATGCACCTTCTTTGCTAAACGGACACCTTCTCCTAGCACGCTATTTACCACTATGCTGTTGTCCCCAATAACACATTTGTCAAGTATTACACAGCTTTCCATATGTGCATTGGCTTCGATGCGACAGTCGCTTCCTATGGCTGTAAGACCGTCAATTCTTACATTAGCCCCAATCTGGCAATTTCTACCGATAAGTACGGGGCTTGCAATCTTTGCAGTTGGGTCTATCTCAGTCCCTTCCCCAACCCAAACTCCGCATTTTATCTCTTGACCCTCAAAATTACTCTCAATCTTACCCTCAAGAAGATCCCGGTGGGCTAATAGATATTTAGCAGGATTCCCAATATCTAACCAATATGCGTTTGAAACAAAACCAAAAACACGCTCATTACGGTCCAGTAGCAATGGAAAAAGTCCTCTCTCAAAAGAATAGCTTTCTTCCGCCGGAACATCCTTAAGGACTTCCGGTTCCAACACATAAGTTCCAGCATTTATGAGATCAGATGTGATTTGATCCCAGCTGGGTTTCTCTAGAAAACGAACAATTGACCCATCTTCTCGAAGCTCTACCAGACCGTATAAGGTAGGATCCTCTACAGGAGTAAGAGCTATTGTAGCTTTAGCCTTTTTCTCTTTATGGTACTTGATGAGCTCTCTAAGATTAAGGTCAGTAAGAATATCCCCGTTAAAGACAAGGAAAGTATCTTCAAGATGTTTTTCTACATTCTTGACAGCACCAGCGGTCCCAAGAGCGGTAGACTCTACTTCATAGGTAAGCTTTACGCCAAAACCTGAGCCATTCTTAAGATAATCTTCGATGGAATGGGGTAAATAGCACGAGCTCAGAATAATATCTTTTACCGAATATTTCCTAAGCAGATTAAGAACATATTCGATAAAGGGTTTATTCGCAAGAGGCATCATGGGCTTTGGCCTGTTTATGCTTAAAGGTCTTAGTCTAGTTCCCTCACCTCCGACAAGTATAACTGCTTTCAAAAAATCACCTCTAAATCGTTTCAATATTTAAAAATAGAAAACTAACTATCCCATAGATTTCAAGGAACAAAACGGAAATTAATAATTTGATACCCAAAATTTTGTAGGACTAAACATGCGGAGAGAGCTTGAGAGCATTATAACATACTTGTGCTTGGAGAGAAATAACTATTTAACCCATCACAACTTCCACCTTGTGTACTTTTCCATCAGTAAAAACTGGTAAAAGATTGCCTTTGATATCTTGGCCATCTACTACTATTTTCTGAACTCCTTTGCATATACCATGAGGATTGGTGACGAAAATGTCATACTCGCTCCCTCTAAACTGCCTTCGCACTCTATATTTGCGCCAGCCAGATGGGATACAGGGATCTATCTTCAAACCGTCCAGTTCAGGTCTCACACCAAGAATCCAATCAACACACACTCTCCACATCCACGCCGCTGTTCCCGTAGTCCAGGTAAAAGACCCCTGGCCGAAATCAATGGAATCAGGACCATATACAAATTCAGCATATACATAAGGCTCAACTTTGTATATATCGGGTTCTTTGCCTCTTTCGATGAAAGACGTCTTTTTGAAATACTCATAAGCACGGTCTCCTCTTCCTATCATGCACTCAGCAACAATTGCCCAGCACACCGTATGGTTGAAGATGGCTGCATTTTCCTTCGTACCAGGCGAAAACCTGGTTATAATTCCTATATCAGGATCGGGCTCCTTGTAAGCAGGAGCAAACATAAGAGGTCCGTATTCCGTATCTAGATGTTCTTTTACCGAGTCCAAACATTGAATAGCTCGTTCCTTTTCCGCAACCTTACTCATAACCGCCCAGGTCTGAGCATTAATGTAAATTTTTCCTTCCTCGTTTTTTTCACTTCCCAAAATTTCACCTTTATCGTTAGTTGCCCGTATATACCACCTTCCGTCCCAGCATAAAAAATTTAGCTTTTCCTTCATCCTTTTATATTCTGATAAATATCTTTCCATCATTTCTTTATCCCCATTCCTCCTGCACACTTCCGCTACCTCTAGAAGCATCCAGCAAAGAAATTCAGTTGTCATTATGCTCTCGCCGATTCCCTCTTTGCCCACCTGATCCAACCCGTCATTCCAGTCTGCTGCTCCCATCAAGGAAATTCCAAAACCTGCGAGCTCTGAGCTTCTCATCGAGAGTGCGTAATCTAATGCTTTTATCATATGAGAATACACAGTCGCAGGTGGGGCATCATAGAACTTGACCAACTCATTGAGAAAGGACCAATTCCCAGATTCCTTTAAATAGTTGATTATTGTGATTATCAGCCATAGAGGATCGTCAGAATGGCCCGTCTTGGTTGAGAGATTAGTTCGTGGATCCCAATTATGCAGGCAACTTCCATCCTGAAATTGATGCTCAATGACCAGGATGGTCCGCTCCTTGGCCCATCGGAGGTTGGTAGGGAGAATACCCATAATATCCTGACAGGTATCCCGAAAACCAAGTATTGAGCCACCACCAATATAGTAAGAATCCATCCGCGACCAGCGAGCAATTACCCATGCCTGATACTTGTTCCAGACATTAACCTGGAGATCAAAGTCTTTATCGGGTGTCTCTACAATAAGGGACTGAATATAATGGTTCCAATAGCGCTTCAGTCGTTCAAACTCAATTTCTGCTTTTTCCCATGTATCAAACTTTTGAGTGATACCACTGGCATCCTTCTTTTCAAATACTACACCAAGAATTATTACAAATTTCTTCTCCTCTTCCGGTTCCAATTCAAAATCGTGCTGAAGCACACCTACTATATCCTCGCCATCACCGAGACTATTTGTGCATTTCCCTTCGACAACTCCTTTTGGATTGAGCCACGAATTATACATGCCGACAAATTTTTCCTTGAGTCCATCAAAACCATCTACTTTAAAACTTGCAGTAAGAAAAGCAAATTTGTCCCAGGCAAGATTCGTGTTGAGACTGAATAGTTTATCTCTTGCTCTTCGTCTCGGTACAGGAAGATTCCAATACCGTTTAGTAGCAAAGAATATATTGTCTTCAAAACTTATCTCGTTAAAAAGATTAGCAAAATTTCGCTCAATCAAATCAAAAGCATAATTTCCTAAACACCACTCTACATAAGTAAAAAGCGAAAGCTTCCTGCGATTTTTATCTTTATTTTTTAGCCTGACCATCCAGAGTTCACAATTATCATGAAGTGGGACGAAATAGGTTATGCTTCCCTCAATATCGTTCTGGGTAACTGAAACCTTGGTATAACCTTGACCATGTCGACATTCATAAGAGGAAATCTCTCTACTGCTCAAAATAGGTAGACCATTCATACTCCAATATTTATTACTTTCTTTATCCTTTATATAAATAAAGCGTCCTGGCCGGTCTTGAAGTAAAGTCTCGCCTGGATACTCTCTTAAAATTCTGTCGTAACCTGAGCTTTCATAAAAAGAATAACCGCCGCCGGTGTGCGAAATGAGTGCACAGTATGTGTCACTGGAGAGATAGTTAATCCATGGTTTTGGTATATCTATGCGCGTAATAACGAATTCTCTTCCATCCTCAGAAAAATATCCGTACTTCATAAAATCGCTCCTTTTATGTATCACCCTCAATCAACATCTTCCCATAACTTATAATCTCCTTAACTCTTTTAGGATCAGGAGCTTCCACGTATAATCTAATCACTGGTTCAGTGCCCGAGGCCCGGAAAAGCACCCAGCTTCCTTCTTCTAAAAAGAACTTCCAACCATCAAGCGTGCTGAAGTTCACAACGGCCTCACCTGCAACCTCTGAAGGAGAGGTTTTTTTAAACCGCTCAAGTGCCTCCTTCTGTTTCTCCAGATCATCAAAATGAAAATCAAACCGTTCAAAATAGTGGGGTCCGACTTCTTCCTGCAGCTCCTCTACCACCTCGCTTAACTTCTTATTTTTGGTAGCCATGATCTGTAGTAAAAGCAGTCCACATAGAATGCCGTCCCTTTCTGGGAGGTGGTTTTTAATACCAATCCCACCACTTTCTTCACCTCCTATTAACACATCTTCACTTAATATATGCCTTACTACATGTTTAAAACCAATTGGAGTTTCATACAGCTTCAATCCGTATTTTGAAGCTAGAATATCTATCATTCTTGTGGTGGAAAAAGTTTTTACTACAACACCATCCCAACCCAGTTGTTTGTGAAGATACCGTAGAAGTAATGCAAATATCTGATGAGGATTAACAAAATTCCCCTTCTCGTCAACCGCACCTATACGATCAGCGTCACCATCCAATGCTAAACCTGCATCTGCCGATCTTCGCTTTACCGTTTCTATTAAAGGCTGAATATGCTTACCTATGGGTTCTGGATGTAATCCGCCAAAAGAAGGATCAAGTTCACCATGAATCTCTTCAATCCTTATGCCCTTATTTTTAAGAAGGTCTGAGAGAATGACGCGTCCTGCTCCATAAAGCGGATCTGCAATCACTTTATAATCAGCTTCCTTTAACAATTCCCAATCAATAAAATGCATAATATCTTTAAGATAAGAGATCCGTGGATCAAAAGTTTCAATCTCCGCAGCAGGTTTATCCTTTACCGTCTCTTTTCCGGTTAAAACGTCATTTACTCTTGCTTCAATCATATTTGTGTATTCTGGTAAGGCCGAGCCTGCGTACTCGGCTTTAAACTTTATTCCATTATATTCGGCGGGATTGTGGCTGGCAGTTATCATAACCGCTCCTGCGGTTTTCCTGTTCCTAACAGCATGCGCAACAACTGGTGTAGGATTTGCCTGGTTGACAAGATAAACAGGTATGTTATTAGCGGATAGAACCCGTGCTACTGTTTCTCCAAACTGAGGAGAATGTCTTCTCGTATCATATCCGACTACCAAACCGCGAGCAGCTGGCTGGTACTCGATACGAAGCTCTTTATAAACACTTAGCTCTCTTCGTTCGTCTGACTTAACAAAGCTGGCAATCGCTTGCGCTACTTTAGCAACATTGTCGAAATTGAAATCCTTATCAATAATTGCTCGCCAACCATCTGTCCCGAATTTAATTACTTGACCTTTTTCCAATTTTTTCTCCTTGCTTCTTTTTACCATAATTTTATTGAAATTAAAAAAAATCTTTGAAAGATGTTTACATCCAACCTTCAAATGCTATACTACGTTTTGTCCCGCGGAAGTCAATCGTAGTCAGTAAACAGGAGAGAGCTGACCGGGACTACCCCAATGGTTGACAGAGGCAATGTTTCGCTTGCAGCGTTGCTGGTTCTCGAGAACCCGCTTGGGGTATTCTCATATAAACTTTATACAACAACACGCATAATCTCTTCTAAAGAAGTTATACCCGTCTTAACCTTTTCTATCCCATCATCCCGGAGTGTTTTCATCCCCTCTCGAATTGCTGCCAGTTTCATCTCTTCAGATGATCTCCGCTCAATACACAACATCTCGATGTTTTGACTCATTACCATTACCTCATATACCCCTATTCTTCCTTTATATCCAGTGTTGAAACACCGGCGACATCCTTTAGCTCGATAAAGAACGGCTTCCTCTCCCTTATTAAAAACAATGCCGCTCTCGCTAAGCATCTCTGGAGGTGGAGTAAAAGACTCCTTGCAGTAGCTGCAAAGTTTACGTGCCAGCCGTTGGGCTAAAACGCAATCGACTGCTGAAGTTACCAGAAAAGGCTCAAGACCCATCTCAACCAATCGAGTTAAAGCACTTGGGGCATCATTAGTATGAAGCGTTGACAGCACCAAATGACCAGTTAAAGCTGATTCTATTGCAATCTTTGCCGTTTCTAAGTCTCGAATCTCACCAACCATAATAATGTCAGGATCACTGCGAACAATTGACCGAAGACCATTAGCAAAAGTGAGTCCTGCATGCGGATTAATCTGCACCTGTAAAATCCCTGGAAGCCTGTATTCGACCGGGTCTTCAATGGTTATAATCTTTCTGTCGGGGGAATTAAGAACGTTTAGAGTCGCATACAGCGTAGTGGATTTTCCAGAACCAGTCGGTCCAGTTACCAAAATCGTTCCATATGGTTTTGTATAAGATTTCTTATACTTCTCCAAAGTGATGGGAAGAAATCCTAGTTCTTCAAGCTTGAACAGCGCCCGCGTTTTATCCAGAATTCTTATGGTCATATTTTCACCGTGCACGGAGGGAAGAGATGCCAATCTTAAGTCTACGGTCTTTCCGGCAACCGACACAGAATAACGCCCATCTTGCGGAACCCGGTGTTCGGCAATATCCATATTGCTAATTATTTTAAACCTTGATATAAGTCCTGCTTGAAGAGATTTAGGCAGATTCATAATATCGTGAAGTACTCCGTCAATCCTATACCGCACTCTAAAATCTTTTTCCTGCGGTTCTACGTGAATATCTGAAGCCTCTCTCATTACAGCCTGAGAGATTATGGAGTCGACGAGTTTCACAGCTGGCGCATCTGATACCTCCTCGATAATCTCTTCCTCTTCCGCCTGTTCTTCCGCTTCAGCAGTAGCAGTCTGCATAGCCTGCTCCATAGAACCTTGTAGATAGTGGTTGATCGCATTGACTATATCCGTCTCAGTGCTTACAACAGGTACAACTTCATGACGGGTCATTACTCTAATATCATCTATCGCATTTATATCCAGCGGATTAGCCATAGCCAAGATGAGCTTACCATCATCATAATTAATCGGAATCGCCCTGTATCTTCGAGCCGTAGATTCTTGCAGTAAAGTTGCTGCAGCTAGATTTATTTCGTACTCACCCAAATTAATAAGAGGTAAATTCTTCTGCTTGGCTAAAGCCTCGGCAAGTTGATTCTCGGTAATTGCCTCCAAGTTAATTAAGATTCTACCTATAGGCTTTCCGCTATTCTTTTGCTCTTGCAGAGCCTCTTCCAGTTGCTCTTTTGTTATTAGCTTTGCCTGTACGAGGATATCTCCAAGTTTTTCACGTTTCCAACGCATTATCATTCTCCTAAATCACGCTTTAAAGTGTTAATTGTTTAAACATAATTCCAGAATCAGCCATAAATTTATTCAATGGGTTAACCCTTATTCCTGCAAAAGATAACAACTAATAAAAACAAGGCTTGGTAATAAATCCCAAACCTTGTCTAAAGTTCTTCTATGAAAAGGTTGCGAGCCATTTTATAGTCCTGCTCAGGACACACTTCAGCAACCTTCCTCACAATGCGCCACTTGAGGAATAGTATACCTTTTCATGTCGTCACCTCCTTAGAAGGGTTCTTGTTTCCGAAGAATCTCTTTTATAAACTGCCCTTCTTTATTGAGATTTCAATATTCTATTGCCCTTACAAATGCAGGTATATAAGATTCTTCTATTTAACCTAATAGTATACCATAATTTACCATTTTATATAAATTTGTATGATATACTAGCACAGATACTACCTTAGTCAATATTTAACGCATGAAGGGGCACATTCAGAGCTTTTCGGTCATTTCCGGCTGGTAAAGTGTGCTGCTGGGAGTTACTACATAGTGGCAAAACAACCTGGGAAGTAAATGCTTTTTTCCTGCTCAGGTGAGAGGATAGATAGGTAAGAGCTGGGGTATATG
>CAYGBL010000031.1:0-7318 GCA_964348135.1 uncultured Actinomycetota bacterium | reverse complement strand
AATGCTTTTTTCCTGCTCAGGTGAGAGGATAGATAGGTAAGAGCTGGGGTATGTAGTATTTGGCAACACTCTGAACACCAAATGAGACCGCTCCCGCAACCGATGCATACTTCTCTCTATCAGGTTCGCCCAGAACCATCATAAAGGCGAAAATTTTATTTTTTATGAAATGGAGAATTTCTCGTGCTTCACCGGCACGCAAACCTTTTGAAAGCGCAAGCCGCACAAAGAAGCCAAAAGCGTGAACAATGGCAGAGGTTTTCGGTCCCAGATGTATCAATCCCGTATGCCAGCCCAGGGATATATTCTCTGCTTCTAACTGATGGGCAAAAGTTTGGTTTTTGCTGCTTCCAGCCATAAACACATAGTTGTGCTTCTCTCTTATCTCTTGCACAAGAAGAGCTGCTTGTTTAGAAATATCTGCAGCTCCAAGAACCAAAGCAACGCTTCCATCTCCGAGCAGCTTTTTGCCTTCTCCTTCAATCACACCCTCCTCAAATGCAGCTTTTGGATTACCAGTAGAGGCATCCAGAGAATTAAGAAATTCCAAGACCTCCATACCGATAAAAGCTGCAATTCCAGCATCCAGTGTTTCACCTAAATAGGGCAGCCAGAGATTTCTTTTAGGAGGAGTACCGATTAGAGTTCGCGCATAAAGTAAGACTCCGTGCAGATCGTCCAGATTCTTTATCTCATAACCCATAAGCCCTCTGATTAAAGGCAGGACCGAATCTTCTTTAAGAGAAAGGGTTTGAGAAAATCCTTTACGGCTCCTTAACTGAGCAAGCTTTCTATCTGCTCTTAAGGTGATGGACTTCGCACCTCTTAAACTCTGTGTTGCCAGTTCCTTAGTCTGTTTCGCCACCATATCAAGCTCTTTCTTCTTTTCCCACCATAGATTTCTTTTTGCCTCTCCGTTGCTGCACCAAGCGAATCCCTTTTCTTCTTTAAGTGATCAAGCACTTTATCTATTATGCGGTTATAGTCAGGTTCAAATTCAATCTTTCCTCCAGTTTTCTTCTCCCAACCAGTGTTTAAAATATCGGTCACTGTTTGACTTGCTGCAACAGGAGAACCAACACCATAAAGCACGTATACACCTGAGGCTGCAAAATAGCTTCCAATGGCCAAGGACTTCTCACACATCCATTCCGGAACTACAGCCGCAACAGGGAGTTCGTTTATATCATTTCCTAAACCTCCATCAGCCACCATTTGCGAGAGAGAATTTAATATACGAGCATTATTTACGCACGAGCCCATGTGAAGGACCGGGGGTATTCCTACTGTCTCACATATCAGTCTTAAAATGGGACCAGCGTAGTCCTTGGCCTCTGGTCTCATCAGACCCTGTTTGGCAGTTGCAAGTGCGCCGCAGCCAGTCTGAACTACCAGCACATTATTGCGGATGAGCTCTCTACTTATATAATAGTGACCCTCATCCTGCGTAACCCTGGGATTATTACAGCCCACTACTGCAACCACACCCTGCAGCCTGCCATCTATGATCGCATCATTAAGTGGTCTATACGACGCAAGGTGCGTCCCTCCCAACATATAGCTCAAATATTCGTGAGAAAAACCGGCTATTAACTTTGCTGTTGACCTGGGAATGGTTACTTCGCCTCTCTTATTAAAATTCTCAATAGCGAGAACAACAATTTCTTTTGCAAAACTTAACGCCTCTTGTTCCCTGAAAGGGAGATGAAGAGCGCCCGTAATTTTTGCTTTAGGTGAGGTTGAAATCAGCTTGGTGTGATATTTACTTGCTAGTTTAGCCAGTGATTCCATAACGCACTGAACATCGACTACCATTAGATCAACTGCTCCTGTAAGAAGAGCGAGTTCCTGGTGGGTGAAGTTTCCTACGGGAGAAATACCATGCCGCATTAAAACTTCATTAGATGTACAGCAGACGCCAGCTAGATTGATGCCTTTGGCATTATTTCTGTGAGCAAGCTCAATAAGCTGTTCGTCCCTTACTGCTTCTACCATCATCTCCGAAAGTAAAGGTTGATGCCCGTGCACCAAAATATTAACTTCGTCCTCTTTTAATACACCTATATTTGTACTTGCAGCTATGGGATGTGGCGTACCGAAAAGTACATCTGAAAGCTCGGTCGCTATCATTGAACCTCCCCATCCATCAGCAAGAGAAGTTCGAAGTGCCTGATCCAGGATATGCTCAGGATCCTGATCTGTTCCCATATTTGTGCGGTGCATCATTTCAGATACTTCGCGGTCAATCCCACGGGGAAGAAGGTCGAGTCTTCGCCAGAGCTCAAGGCGGGTACTAGGAGCTCTGTTTATGAAAGAGAGTATTCCCCGCTGGTTTCCAAAATCGGCCAGAGTTCTTTGAGCAAGCTCAATTGCTATCGACGACGTAGAACGAGAGTTTGTCTCAATATCCATATAATTAGCAAGCGCTACGAGCTTTTTTTCATCCTTTATATGGTAATCCCGATTCTTATCAGAAGCAGTATCCAAAAGCGCAAAAGCGATATCCCGACCATGATCAGAATGTGCAGCCACTCCAGCAGCAACTGCGCGGGCAAATTCACGGGCAGCAATAGTCGCCAGGGTTGCGCCGCAAACTCCCACCTTCTCCTCCCCGCTGCTTCCGAGCAGACGGCAAGGCCCCATATAGCACACTTTGCAGCACGCCCCGACTAAGCCAATAGGACAAGGTTTTATTACCCCTGTGCGACTAAAGGCAGTGGAAATCTTTTCAACTCTTGCTTTTTTAAGCAGCTTTTTGGCTGCAGGATCTATGCTTGTAGAATCCTTCCCTGGCATTTTTCTCCTAAGACAAGACTTATCTAGATTTTACCATTTTTATTGCGTGAAGAAAGCCAAAAAAGTAATTTTAGAGGGCCAATTTAACCAAGTGCAAAAAGCACTAAAAGCCCTGCATACATCGCTCAATATCAAATTTACGAAAATTTTTTCCGGTCCAAAAAAATTAAGAAATTGTGGGGGTGTTTTATCTCTACAAAAATCTGTTCAAGTAGATATATCAAAATTAATAGGTTATAGTTTTCAAATAGCAACAAAACGCTTGGTTAAACATAACGCTACTTAATTTAGACAAATAAACACTACTTTAATACACATGTATCCACAATAGCGCTAAATATTGCAGCATTGTTCAGTACGCGAACTTTTTCACTATATCGTAGGTTGCCAGAGACACTTTTTCTGAGCCCCTTCCATGCAGGTGAATGTTAGGTAAATCGTTCAAATTACTAAATTGCTTTACTTGCGCAAAAAACTTAAATAAAATAACCTAAAAAGAGCGAAAGGGAGGCAGAGTGGAAGAAAAAACCAGTAAGTCCAAATTAATGTTCTTAGAAACCAGACCTCAGTTCTTGCTATTAACACCTGCTGCATTCTCCGTTGGAATTGGCGTTGCCGTCTTTGAAGGATTTTTCAACGGGCTCCATCTTATTTTCGCATTTGTTGGTTCGGTCCTCGCCCATATCACTGTAAATGTACTTAATGATTACTTTGATTATGTCCGTGGAACTGACAAGCTGACTAGAAGAACACCATTCAGTGGAGGAAGCGGACTTCTCCCGGAAGGATTACTTAAACCCGAAGATGCGTTAAAACTGGCAATCGGCTCGCTAGTTGTGGGCCTTTTCATAGCAGCATACTTTATTTTCAAATACCCAATTCTTATCTATATTGTCCTTATATCGGCTCTTGTAGTAACTCTTTATACTCCAGTTCTTACTAGAATTTATATTACTGAACTTTTTCCAGGTCTGGGTTT
Organism: uncultured Actinomycetota bacterium; assembly: GCA_964348135.1. Classification (GTDB taxonomy): domain Bacteria; phylum Actinomycetota; class Aquicultoria; order JACQXZ01; family CAYGBL01; genus CAYGBL01. The sequence continues at coordinate 3,543 of CAYGBL010000031.1, read as the reverse complement.
TGGACCACTACTCGTGACCGGTGCCTACGTAACGCAGCTTCTTCCAGGAGACAGCTACATCTCCCCTGCAGTAATCTGGGCTTCCATCCCGGTAGGTATTTTGGTTACAAATCTTTTGTGGGTTAATGAAATTCCCGACTATGAAGCAGATAAAAAAACGGGTAGAAAACACGGAGTAATTCTTTTTGGTAAGAGAAGGGCAGCGTTTGTCTTTGTCCTGTTCCTCATCCTCACCTATTTATTTATTGTTATTCCTGTTGTCCTAAGAATTTTGCCATACCACATCCTTATTGGCCTCTTCACCATTCCCATAGCCATTAAAGCGAGCCAGGGAGCCCTTGAGAACTATGATCATACAGAGAAACTTATCCCTGCTTTAGGTCAAAATGTCCTTGTGGTTTTAATCACTCCGGCTCTCATGACTATTGGCCTTATCCTCGCCGCTTTTTTATAAAAAACCGTGATTAGTCTATCCTTGTTATAGCTATTGCTCCCCCATCGTTTATTCAGCCTGCGAACTGCTCATTTGTTACCGTTATCAACAGGTCAGCATAAGTAAGTAATTCTTCAGGTGAAATGGATTACTGGGATCATAGCGCACCATCCCTTTACATGTTGGCAAATTATATTTTGGCATATTTTAGTTCAAATATTTAAAGAACTACTTGAATATGGATTAAAAAAGCAAAAAATACATGTTACTTGAAATTTTTTTCCTCGATTTCTTGAATCTCTTTTCTTCTACGTTCATATCTAGGATCAGTGCTCAGCTCAGTAGAAAGCCAGGTACGAAGTATCAATATCATATCCTCTCTGGCAGTACTCCAGGCTGGAAGACAAATAACATTTGGAGCATCTCTTTCTGCCGTAGCCCGCATTTCTACGTAGTCCCTTACAACTGCCGCTCTAATACCCTTGAACTTATTGGCCACCATTGCCATTCCGCTTCCATGTCCTCCTATCAGAATTGCTCTGTCAAAATCTCCCGAGCAAACTTGCTCTACAGCACCCTGTGCAATAAGAGGAAAATCATCAACGGGCCCGCATGCCGTATCATAAACCACCCCTTCATGGCCTGCCGCTTTTAGAAATTCAACGATCTGCTTAAGAATAATATTTCCCCTATCTGTATGATCGCTCGCTATTATAAAGTGTAATTTTTTTGGCAACTCCCGTTCACCCCTTTTATATTATATATAAAACAACAAGTTGGTTTTAGTTTATTGATACAGCTACCTGTTTTCTACTCTGATTTTAGAAAGAAGCCAGCTTGTATCTTCTTAAATTGATTTCTGCTACGAATAATAAGTTATTATCTACCTTCTATCTTTTTTCGCTTTAATCTTACCTAACCTTATCAGTTATATTAACGGGATACGGATGTTCAGGTCTCAAATCGTAGCTTACGTCATTTAACAACTCATAATCTTCATCAAAATATGAGTTAAAGATCACTCTGAAACTGTTAACAGGAGTGATAGTCTCATATAATAAACTACTGCTATTATTTGGTAGATAATATGCATTTAATATTCCAATCTTTTCTTTTAAGTGATCTTTAGTTTGATTTTCCCATTCATTCATATTGGAACTAAAAATTGGGCAAACAGGACCATGATCAGATTGTAATATGATAATTGGGGGAACTTCTGATTCTGATAGTATCTCATTTATAAGTGTTTTGATCTTCCCGGTAACAAAAACTAATTGATTTAAATAATCTTCTTTATTCTTCCATGCTTCGTTTCTCATGGTGAACTCTGTTTCCGGTCCTTGCTCACCATCTGCCCCAAATAACATAGGAGGATGGGGTGGAATTATATGGGCAAAAATAAATTTCGGCCCTTCAATCTTATGTGCTTTAGCAAGAGCAAAAAACGTATATAATACCCAGTCCCTTGCATCATTTATGATAAAATGGTTCACAAATGGCCTTAGCATGGTAGTCTGTATCAACATTGCCAGCCATTCATTAACCTTGCCATGATGGATATTTATATCCGCAAATTTATTAGTTCTAGTCGCCTCCCACCAGGACCCATAATTGACATGCTTGTATCCTTTTGATTTAAGGAACTGCCACACAGCGTGATCTTGGATCATCCCGGATGCAACAGCTGTACGTTCTGACCAGCTAATATCACTTTTCAAGTAACCTAAATATTTCATATTTAACGATGAGGCTAGCGAAAAATAAGTTCCCGAATAGTTAGCTCTACTTTTGGAGGCAACATAAAATCCCTTCGCGTTCAAGTAGTCAATAAACCCACTATTATCATAATTAAAATATTCCTTTAGCGCACTCGAGCTCGCATAGCTATCGAAGATAATATAGTAGATATCCGGTTTATATGGGTGAGTCGGTCTGTTTCCTGATTTCGAATTGCGGGCTTGTTTACCGGATACTTCTGCTTTTACCCCTTTACCGCGAAAAAGAGATTGCCCCTTAAGCTCATAGCTGCTTATATTGAATACTGAAATAGCAACCAAAAGAAGAGCGACAATATTTAAAAATTTGGTAGGACCGGGCAAATTTATTCGGGTTCTTATAATAGAATAAGTGCCAAGAACAAAACATATTATCCACAAAGGAAAAAGAATCTCGTTGGGTCCGATAACTAAGTCCCTTACTGAAAGATTGAACGTGATTAAGTTAAAGAAATGTCCGTAGGAAAAGAATAAGAAGAGGAATAGAGATACTACTAATGCTCCTTTTTTTACATCTTTCATTATTAAAGCAAGCAGGCAATAAGAAATAAGGGTAAAGGAAATAACAACTACCAGGGGTAAGAGAAGTACATTAAGTATGAGTTGTTCTTTGTTATAGGAATAGTAAAAAAGAATGGGATATATGGCAAATAAGAAAGGGTGTAAGATAAACAGCCTGGTCATTTTATGCGCTACCTCTTTGGCACACATATCCTTACCCTCAAAAAAATTTGAAACAAAAAGCTAACCTTATCTGCATAGGATTAGCCTTTTATGCAAGTATCAAAATATTACTACTCTATTTATTTGAACTCAAGACATTCTCCATGAGCCAACTAAATCGTTGAGCGCTTCCCGAAAGTATTAGGAAAACTTGCAGTTTGGACATTTTATCCGGTCCCGCAGTTGAACAGAATTACACTCTTGTTACCCGGCAATCATAATGTATAGTTATTCTTCTATCCCCAGCAGATGTTACAGGTTATGCAGTATTACCAGTATTGCTTGCTCCAACTGATTATCATAGATAAGAGTGTTCCTGACCTTGTTAAAAGAGGATTTTTATGGTAAGCATAGTAAAGTACTGTAGCGAGAAATGAACTAAAAGGACTGAGAATATGAAGATTTGCTTAATTGAACCAGGTTCACCCGGATTTCACGTATTTAGCAAGTATCCAATTCCCCGCTTGGGTCTGCCCATCATCGGGACAATTTTGCGCAATCAAGGCCATGAGGTGACCATTCTCTGCGAGGATATTATCCAGAGCAACAGAGGTTCGATCGACTGGTCTTCAGTTTTCAATTCAGACCTGGTGGGAATTTCAACTATCACCT
>CAYGBL010000030.1:0-17341 GCA_964348135.1 uncultured Actinomycetota bacterium | reverse complement strand
GACTTTCCGAAGTTCTTTTAATTATATGGGTTAAATACATCTAATTTTACTATGCAAATTTTCTGCTATAAGAACAAGCCAGACTTAGCAAAAAAAGCGAACCACCTTAAAAGATGATTTGGCATTTTTCCCACCATTAAGAGCTATAATGAAGCATTCTTAAATATCACTAAAGATAGGTCTTAACTTTCGAAGCTGAAGGTCGATGGTTCGAATCCCTCCCGGCGCGCCAAGAAAATAGGTTGGAGTTGTCAGTGTGCAGTTAGCAGTAGGTGGCTATCAGATAGTTATAAATTCATGTGATTCTATAAATGTTAATTGCAGAAATAGATTGCGATTTTATAATGAGTAGATCAATCAGGTAGATCTTCTAAGATTAGTTTCATTCTTAGCCTGTATTCTTTAAAAGAAGATCGGCCCTTATCTGTTAAGCGAAGTATAGTATAAGGTTTCTTCTTCCTGAATTTTTTGTCCACTTTGACATACCCCGCCTCTTCCAGCTTGCTCATGTGTGAGGATAGATTCCCCCAGGTAAGTCCTGTTTGCCGCATCAGAAAAATAAAATCCGTACTCTCAGTAACATACAACAGCGACAGGATCATCAAGCGGGCGGGTTCATGTATTAACCGGTCAATATTGGTGAGAGATTGTTTATTTTGACCGTTGTCTTTATGACCTCCCATGAACTATTGCCTCCGGAGAAGAGTTCTGGTCTGGTAACGGATAATCATGCAGAAAACGAATGAATGTCATTATTCCCATGATTATAATAACGGTGGCTGGGATGCCAAATGCGATAGGACCGGTTAAGGTGGTAATGCCTGCAAGATCGATTAGCAGTCTATCGATAGGTACGGTTATCGCAAATAAGAACCCAATTGTGTACAAACGTCTGTAATCTAGGAAGTAGGCCATCAGACTGAAGACTATTATACAGTTTGCTGCCCAAACAGCGGGGAAGAAGAAATTTGAAAGTCGAAAAGATGGATTATTTTTCATAGGTATAGCGAGTAGGAAAAAGCCCAGTCCAAGAAGGGCAGAAATAGTTAATACTACTCTTACTATATTTATTCTTCTCTTTCGTTTTGGTGCGAATTTCACAAAGCCCATCCTTGGAGTAGTTATGAGCTTCTTGCCAGCTATTAAACCAATAATTGATAAGCCAAATAAGGCTAGATATACGACTTCTTGCCACAGCTCTGATGCCAGCACACCTGTGTCGTAGAGTAGTGTGCTAATCGCCATTGAAAGAAGTGCAAGGCCAAGACAGATATCCCACAAGCCATCCTGAAAAGTAGACCTGAAGGCCTTTCTTTCGATTTCTTTCAAGCTGATATTTTTTAACATTTTTACCTCCCCTGATATTTAGAAATTACTAGTACAAAGTACTTTGTACTACAAAGTTTATATCATTATATGCCCTTTTTGGTGTTTAGTCAATAGGATTTCAGTAATTATTTTCTCTGATTTTTGCGCTAAAATAAGACAATAAATTTTTGTAATGCCTGGCAAAACATAGTAAAATAGCGTGGAGGTTTTTCAAGTTAGCAATTCAGCAATACAACGAAACCAGAAGCTAGCGCTAGAAAATTAGATGGAGTACGCTAGTAAGTTGCTCGAGTGGACGTTTGATGTTGCAATAGAAAAGTCTCAAAAAACTAAATTATTTTAAGCTATTAATTATTAATGGTGACTGTACCTCAACTGGTTAGAGCGGTGGACTGTAGCCGAAATCCACAGTATTGACGCTTTTAGAAACTGTGCGTAAATTACGCACAAATGCCTAACGTAAATTGTCTTATATGTGGAGAAGAGTTTTATGTAAAACCTCGCCATTTAAAATTGGGGTGGGCAAAGTATTGTTCTAAAAAATATCAGTTTCAAGCTCAAAAAACTGGCCACATATTGAATTGCGCATACTGCGGAAAGAGCGTACATAAAAGAAAACGAGATCTGAAAAGATCAAGAAACGGAAGAGTTTTTTGTAATAAAAGTTGTCATTGTGCCTGGGCAAACAAGCATAGAAGGGCGGGGGTATTTGCTCCCAACTGGAAAGGGGGCGAAGATATTTATCGAGACCTAATGAAGAAGCATAAGGTTCAATCTGTTTGTCACATTTGTGGACATGAAGATGTAAGAGTACTCGTGGTTCATCATAAGGATGGCAATAGAAAAAATAACCAAATTGAGAATCTAGAATGGATGTGTCGAAATTGCCATTATTTGAATCATAATCATATAGTAGATTAGCTATATGGTGGCCTTAGTGTAGTGGTTAACACGAGGGACTGTGGCTCCCTTGACACGGGTTCGAATCCCGTAGGCCACCCCATTAAATTCAGTTGACAGCTAACGGTGTCAGAGGATAGGGATTTTAACAAAGGTTCGGGGTAACAGGCCGAAGATCGCTATAAGGGAGGAGCCCATTTGGTGAGCGTAAGTAACGGTTGTGGGTTCGGTCCCCATCAGTCACCCCAATAAAATAGGCCACAAAATTGAGAGTCATGGTTTAAAGATTCAAAGGTATAACCCACTGACTCTTTTGTTATGTGGGCTTATATTTTGTTTAAGAGGGACGACTTTAGGAGAAATAGAAAATAGCTTTTTGGCTGGGCATTAAAGGTTTAAATAGCTCTGGATTTAACATAGAAAATTCAAGCTGTTTTGTGAAGGTGGTAACTGGAAGTGGATGAGTTTTCTCTCCTTATTGGAGGAAAAGCAGGGGATGGCATAGATAAAGCGAGCTTAGTTATAGCACGCATATTTAATAAACTTGGTTATCGTTTATATATATACCGCGATTATCCTTCCCTTATAAGAGGAGGACACACCTTCTCTATTATTAGAGCATCCAAGAAAAAAATAGCTACCCACTTGAACAAGATAGACTTTCTCCTTGCCTTGAATCAGGATACTGTGGATTTTCATAAAAACAGGCTGAGTAACAGTTCCTTCATAATCTATGACTCTGAGGCCGCAAAGTCGGAAGGACTTGGTCTTCCTTTGGCAAAGATCGTGAAAGAAGAAGGTGCGCCAACCGTAATGCGTAATTCTTGCCTTATTGGAGCTATGACTAAAGCCTTAGGCGTTCAATGGAGCATTTTGGAGGAAGTCTTTAAAAAGCATGTTTCCAAAAAGGTAGAACTAAATCTTAAGGTTGCTCTTCGTGGATATAATGAGGCCAAAGAGCTGAAAAAAATAGAAGTCTTGTCTCAACCAGGTCTTCCTGTTCTTACCGGTAACGAAGCTGTAGGTCTAGGTCTTATCAAAGGGGGCCTTAAGGCTTATATTGCCTATCCTATGACTCCTTCTTCCAGCCTTCTGCATTTTTTAGCCGGTAAAGCTGAATATTTTTCTTTAAAAGTGATTCACCCTGAAAGCGAGATTGGTGTCATTCTGATGGCACTGGGATTTTCTTATATGGGAGAAAGAGTTGCTGTGGGCACCTCAGGAGGGGGATTTTGCTTGATGACCGAAGGTTTTAGTTTAGCCGGGATGGCAGAGTTACCCATAGTGGTTATGGTGGGCCAAAGAGGTGGTCCCAGTACGGGCCTGCCCACCTATACTGCTCAAACAGAACTGCACTTTGTTATGAATGCCGGGCAGGGTGAATTTCCGCGACTGGTAATTGCTCCTGGAGATACTGAAGAGGCTTATTTTTGGTCGGCAGTTGCCTTGAATCTGTCTTGGAAGTATCAAACTCCTTCTATCATCTTAACAGACAGAACTCTCTGTGAAGGGACTTACAGTTTCGATCTGGATACCGTTGGAGAAATAAAGGCGGATGAGCCAATTTTATGGGACAGAAAAGAGCCTTATAAAAGATACTTAAATACAGAGACTGGAGTTTCTCCTCTGACTTTTCCATCAGATAAAGATGCAATTATCAAGGTGGATAGTTACGAGCATGATGAATTTGGAATAACTACTGAAGACGCACAAAAGAGTAAGATGATGCAAGAGAAGCGCCTGCGTAAAGAAAAGTATTTGATAGAAGATTTGCAAGGGTATGAAACCGTAAAAATTTATGGTAACGAGAATTCATCGCTTGCTTTATTGTGCTGGGGTTCAAACAAAGGAGTTTGCTTAGAGGCAGCGGAAAATCTGGGATTTAAGGTCATTCAACCTTTAGTACTTTCACCTTTTCCTGTAAAGCAATTTAGAGACAGTCTTAAGGGAGTCAAGAAGCTAATATGCGTAGAAAACAATGCAACTGCTCAGCTTGTGAGGCTTATTAATAATTATGGGTTTGATGTGAATGAGAAGATACTGAAGTACGACGGAAGGCCTTTTTCTCTGGATGAGCTGCAAGAAGAATTGGAAAGGATAGCAAAATGATTCAGAAGCAGTTAGGGACGTATGCCAGAAACACCTGGTGTCCGGGATGCGGTAATTTCGCCATTTATAACGCCATAAAGGGCGTGCTCAAATTATTAGAAGAGGAAGGCTTCTCTCTGGAGAACGTAGTTTTAGTTTCCGGTATTGGCTGCCATGCCAAGATCGTTGATTATATAAATGTAAATAGTTTTTATTCCATCCATGGAAGGGTAATGCCTGTAGCTGAAGGAATCAAGCTCGCCAATCCTGGTTTAAAAGTTATTGGTTTTGCCGGTGATGGCGACGCTTATGGTGAAGGTCTAGAGCATCTGATATTTGCTGCCAAAAGAAATATAGATATCACCGTGATAATTCATAATAACCGCGTATATGGGCTTACTACCGGTCAATATACTCCTACTTCACCTTTGGGTTTTAGAGGGCGCTCTACCCCTTCCGGAACAACTGAGCTTCCATTGAACCCTCTTGAACTTATGCTGGCAAGCGGTGCAACTTTTATTGCGCGGGGTTATTCACACGGGTTGGAGTTTCTCAAAAAGATCTTTAAGGAAGCCATTATGCATAAGGGATTTGCTTTAATTGATGTGCTACAGGTATGTGTAGCTTTCTTCAATATGTATGAGTATTATACGCAGCATGTTTACGAGTTGAAAGACCACAATGCTCAAAGCTATGATGATGCGTTGAAGAAGATAAAAGAATGGGATTATAATTCTGAAGCTCCCATTGCTTTAGGAACTTTTTATAAAAAGGAAATTCCTACGTTTGACGAAGGTTTTGCACTGTATAAAGCAGAGATGATGAATAAAGAAGCAAAGCTGAAAGAGACGTTGAACACACTTATCTAGAAGCAATTTTATGCCGGTAAAAATAATTACCCCGTGTCTTTTAAAGGATATGGGGTAAAATTATGGTTAATTTAGTATGTATATAGTAATTAAAGAATATGGTTCTTCTCCAAAAATAGTGGGTAGAAGCTTTTAATTATCTTGAAAATTCCTCCCCCTTGATGGGGGAGGTTAGGTGGGGGTGATTAGACCTGAGCGAAAATCTTACAAAGGCTGCAAAGAATCTCAGAAAAAGGTCCACTGATACCGAAAGGTTTTTGTGGAAACACTTACGTCGAAGACAATTAAATGGTTTAAAGTTTAGGCAACAACAGCCAATTGGTGATTATATCGTAGATTTTGTTTGCTTTGAGAAACGAATTGTAGTGGAAGTTGATGGCGGGCAACATCAAGAAGAAAGAGATAAAGATATTGAAAGAGATAAATGGCTTCAAAGCCAAGGCTTTCAAATTTTAAGATTCTGGGACAATGAAGTTCTCAAAAATATTGAGGGAGTGTTAGTGGTAATAAGGGGAAAGTCTCAGTAACACCCTCCCCTTAATCCCCTCCCATCAAGGGAGGGAAAGAAGAAACAAGCTTTCCATCAAGGGAGGGAAGGAGAAAAATATCCACTAAAATTGGAGAAGAGCCAAGAACATTAAATCAGATACTAAGTGGTAAATATAGAGAGATTTCAGTGAGATAAAATCCAGAAGGAAAGTAATAAAGATGTATGACTTAATTATTGTGGGATTGGGGCCAGCAGGAATAACGGGTGCAGTTTATGCAGCACGAAAAAGAATGAATTTTATAGTGATTACTAAAAACATTGGTGGCCAGGCAATATTAAGTGCAGAAGTGGAGAATTATACGGGGTATAAATTTATTACTGGGTCTGAGTTAGTTGAAAAGTTTGAGGATCATTTGAAAAACTGCAACATCGAACTTAAAGAAGATGAAGAGGTAGTAGAGATTAAAAAGGTAGATGATACGGTTAAAGTTAAGACTGATAAAGGAACATACGAAGAAAAGACATTAGTAGTTGCTTCGGGTAAAAAATCAAAAAGACTGGGAGTGTCTGGTGAAAAACTTTTGTAAAGAACTTAAGAAATCGTAGGGATAGGGTTTATCCCTGTCCGTTTGGACAGCCACAGGGGCTGTCCCTACAAAAATTTACTCAAGTAGATACGTCTAGAGCTAATTGATTGGAATTTTCAAAATGCATGAAATAGTTTCAGCTAATTGTAACGCTGCCAAACATAAAGATTCTGCTTTTAATATGGTAATATAAAGCAGAGAACCTATTAAAAGCTCGCGCCTGTAGCTCAGTTGGATAGAGCGTCGGACTTCGAATCCGCAGGTCGGGGGTTCGAATCCCTCCAGGCGCGCCACCAAAAACCGCGTAAAGTAAGGGGATTTCGCTTCTGGAAGAAATCCCCTTAATATTATGTAAACCAAAAACTACAATTTTACAAGGGTTAAGAGTAGCCTTATAGGGGAATTGCCCCTTTTATTTGTTTTTTATGAAAGAACTTCTTGAGGCTGGCGAAGTAGTACCTATTATAGACAGACGTTACCCGTTAAGTGAGGTTGCTGAAGCTTTCCTGTATCTTGAAGAAGGACATGCTCAAGGAAAAGTAGTAATAACTGTGGAACAGAAAAACAAAACCTAACAAAGCGCTGCACTTACCGCTATTCGACAGCACTTCATAGCGGTAGGTGAGCTTTGTCGTTATGTGTATAATCTACAAACCATATGTCAGAAAGCTCAGACAAATATCTGGGCTTTTTTGTTTTTGGGGTTAGAGTATTTCTTAGCCTCAAAGTTTAAAAGCTTACATTTTATGGTAAGGGATATAAGGCTTGATTAGAATGAGCTATTTCTGGGTAAAATAAAATGGGATTTAATGCATATGAAAAAGAACTGCTGGGAGTTCAAGCATTGTAGTCGTTATATGGGCGGTCTTAACGCAAGAAGACTTGGAGTATGTCCCGCGACTACAGACATAGAGAAAACTGGTATCAATTTTGGAAGGAATGGCGGACGTTACTGCTGGCATGTTGCTGGCACACTTTCCTTCAGCAGACCTGTTGGAACATACGCTTCTCAGCTTTTAAGTTGTATTTCTTGTGATTTCTTTCAGCAGGTCAAAGAGGAGGAAGGAGATAGGTTCCAAATCTAATAGACAATATAAGTTTGTATACGTATGGGGCTCAGACAAATATCTGGGCCTTTTTGTTTGCAGGATGTAGGGCACATGAGCACCTTTTAACATGATACAGTTTCGATACAGTTGGAAATTAAAATAGTAACACAATTATATAATTCGTGCTATTCCTATTACAATTTACTTCAGTAACATCAAAAAGCATAGAAAATATGAGCTAACATGAAAGATGGGCAAAATGCTAAAAAGCGCGATGATACCAAGCTATTTTGCTTTATATTATGATGTGTTTTAATATGATAAAATAGCTCGGAGCAAACTTCAAATCCGCAGGTCGGAGGTTCGAATCCCTCCAGGCGCGCCATAAAATAAGTTGACAGTTGTCAGTGTGCAGTTGACAGCAGGTAGTTATCAGATATTCATTTTATTTTTTAAGCGATGTGATATCAACGGTGCCTTCTAATGAAATTGGAAAGAACAATGGTCTTGATAATCTATCGTCCTCGACCTTAACCTGTCCAGAAAATTGTTGGCTTATTTTGCCATCTACAATCCATCCGGTAGCTTCTTCCAATTTCACATAACCTTTCTCTGTGCCCGAGATATCGTAAGTGAATTTCACAGATTCCTTTTTTATGGGAGCGGAACTTGGCTTAGCCTCAGAGCGTACCTCAAGAAGGGCAATACCATTGCTGCGCTCCTTTAGCGTATATTTGCTTTCTAAGATCATAGGAAGTCCCTTTGCTATGGTGGTTCTTTTTGTCCAGGAATTCCCAATACGTACTGGTCTATCCGGGTATATTCCAAGCAGGTTTTCCATATTTTCTTTTAAGGCTTTATCTCCAAACTTATCGTTTAGAGATTCCTCCCTTGACTCGGGTAAATCGAGTTTTTTCATAATAGACTTTGTAATTTTCTCCATTCCCTGAATATTCTTAATACTTCCTTCGGGTGATATTATTATTGAGAAACTCTGTCCTAAAAGAGCAGCATAAGTTGCTGCTGCCGGAGGGATATCATTGGGTGGATTTGAGGAGTCATATTGTATTTTTCCTGTGGTTCCGTCTTGATTTAGCAGGATTGAGTTAAAGGTAACATCGATAAAGGCTGTTCCATCAGCCTCTATCTTTTTTACATTGAAAGTATATCCCAATCCAATTTTTTGCGTTATATTTTCTTTTTGTCTTCCTATTGTCTGAGAAATTTTCTGGTTAGCAATCGTGTTTATGTTATAAGATTTCCCTTCTTTTAAATGAAGTTCAAGGTCAATCCTACTGGCAAGTATAGTACATGAGCTGAATAAAGTAGCTGTAAGCAGTGCAATTAAAATTCCCAGTAATTTCTTTTTCAATATGAGAAACCCTCCTACTTCACTTCAAATTATATTTGAGCTGCAATATAGCCATTTACGGAGTATATATTATTTATAAAGTACGTTAACCCACGTTAACTTAAAAGGTGGGATATCTGCCATTGGATAAGAGGAAGATATAAGAGCACCTTGGAAATCACAATTTATTTTAGTAGTATATCAAACTGATTTACGATATTGCAAAGCACAGATAGGGGGCAAAGAGGTATAAGATGCGATAAAATTAGGCTGTAGTAAGCTTTTGCAAAACGAAACAAAACGTCGTAAAATAGCTTGGAGTTAGTCTCAAACCCACAGGAAAGAGCAACTAATTCCTTAAGATGTGCGATGAAATAAGTTGATAGTTCTTAGTTTATAGTTGGCTGCTGTCAGAGTAGTGTTATATTATTTTTATACCGTGAAAGGTGAACCGCGAACTGGTTTTTAATGGCTAAAAGAGGGCTGCTAGCTCAAATGGCAGAGCAGGGGACTCTTAATCCCAAGGTTACAGGTTCGATTCCTGTGCAGCCCACCAGAAATAATTAATAATGCTAAATTAACAACGCACAATAAGTAAGAAGTAAAAAAGGCTAAATACATCTATTGTGAATTGAATATTGGGGAATAGGAGACGGTTCCCCAAATGAACTCGATTTTCTAAAAATAAGCAACTTGAATATTGTAATCTGACAATAAAAATTTACGTGCCTCATTTATAAATATTCTAAACTTAGCACAGATGCATAGTCTCACCTCAACATTCTGCTAAAATTTTGCTAATGTAATATCTTAAACTTAGCAGAAAAACTAGCCACTATAAAGGATGATTTCTGGAAGCTGTATTTCTAACTAATCTTAAAAGTTTTAAGTGTAAGCCACCCTCCATTGACGAAATAGTATAAAATATAGAAAGTTATTGATAAGTGTCATTAGGAGGCTTATTTAGCCTTCAAAAGGCAGCGGTAGGTAGGGTTTAATTCTACTACGATCAATTGAAGAGGGTGCAGAAATTTTAGGAATTTGTAAACGAACTACCTGTTGTTATATGAAAGACTGTGTCCTTCGAGCATTTATATTTGATAGAAATCTAAAGTTTAAACCTGAAAGCGCAAAAGCTTTTATCGAGGCTCGCAAGAAGAAATAAAGGCAAGGTTTGTTAGTCAAAAGGAGGGGTTAATGAAAAACGTAGACATGTCGGTAGAGAAAAACGTACTTACAATCAGGGTTGATCTAGCGAAAGAGTTTGGTCCTTCTTCCTCTGGCAAAAATATCATCATAGCGACAACTGAAGGTAACATGCCAGTTGAAGACACAGGGGCAAAGATAGGACTTAATGTTTACAAAAAGAAAAGTTAAGCTGCACAATTATTGATTAGTATGCGAGAGTGGCGGAATTGGCAGACGCGCAGGATTTAGGATCCTGTGGGTAACACCGTAGGGGTTCAAATCCCCTCTCTCGCACCATATTTAGTGGAAGAGAATTGGAAATTACCAAGCAGTTTAGGTAGAATAGGGTAATAGCTGAGCGAGCGGGAATGGCTCAGTTGGTAGAGCGTCTCCTTGCCAAGGAGAAGGTCGCGGGTTCAAGTCCCGTTTCCCGCTCCAGCGTTGATTATTAATAAGTAATTGATAGTACATAGTAAGAAGACGCGACCGAAGGGGGTATGGGGGATAGGCTAGCCCCCATAAAGGTTCTTGACCCTCAAAAGGAGGGGAAGCGTTGAAGGGGAACCTGTGGTGCCCCTTCAAAGAGCGAAGCGAGGGAGCGTGGTTCAAGTCCCGTTTCCCGCTCCATTTTTATATTAGAAGCTGTTTTACCGGGTCGATAGAAATATTTTAGTAAAAGGATGGAAGAGTGAGTCAAGACATAACAAAAACGAGTAAAAGGATGATTGTATGAAAGTGGATTTAGAAAAAATTGAAAAAAATAAGGTCCTACTTAAAGTTGAGGTTTCTACCAAAGATGTTATGGAAGCCATTAAAAAAGCGTACAAGGATATATCTCAGAATGTCAATATTCCCGGCTTCCGAAAAGGCCACGTTCCTGAGTCAATAATCGACAGCAATATAGGATTGGAGACAGTATATAATGAAGCACTGAAAGAGATGCTGCCACGTTCCTATGTTAAAGCTGTCGAAAATAGCGGGATAGAACCAATTGATAAGCCAGATATAGATGTGAAACAGATGGAAAAGGGCAAACCTCTTAGGTTTGAAGCTACAGTTGAGATAAAACCGGAGGTCAAGATTGGAGAATATGAGCAGGTAGAAGTTACACAAATGCCGATTGAAGTAACCGAAGAAGAGGTAAATGAGCACTTGATAAAGCTGCAGAACCGCTTTGCTCAACTTGAAGTAGTAGAAGAAGAGAGGCCGTTAAAAAAGGGAGATTTTGCACTTATTGATTTCAAAGGATTTATTGGTGAAAAGCCTTATAAACAAGGTTCTGCTACAGACTATCTATTGGAGTTAGGATCACAAACTTTTATGCCAGGATTTGAGGATCAGTTGGTTGGTGCCAAGAAAGGGGAGATTATTGACGTCCACATTACTTTTCCTAAGGATTATCCACTTTCAGAAGCAGCAGGGGAAGATGTAAGATTTAATGTTCTTATAAAAGAAATTAAGCGCAAGGTATTACCAGAACTAAGTGATGAGTTTGCCAAAGAAGCAGGTGAGTTCGAAACTCTTAAGGATCTCAAATCAGATCTAAACGGTAAGCTGGAGGAGAGTAAAAGGTACAAATCTGATTTAAATCTCCGTAGGGATTTGCTTAATAAGATAACAGAGCAAGCAGAAGTTGAGATTCCGGACACTATGAAACGGCAGAGAACAGACGAACTTCTGGCTCAATTCACACAAAATTTACGCAATCAGGGCACTGACATAGAAAGTTACCTGCAAGCGACTAAGACAGAATTTGAGACCTTAAAGAAGAGTTTAGAAGAAGAGGCTCTTGCGACCCTCAAGAACGAATTAGTGCTTGATGCTATTGCTAAGGCAGAGAAGATCAAAGTGAGTGACGAGGAAGTAGAGGAAGAAATAGAATCTTATGCAAAAATAATGGGTAAGGGAGTTGCAGAAGTTAAAAATTTAATTGAAAAGAGGGGCACTATTTGGGTCCTTAAAGACGATCTGGTAAAAAGAAGAACTATGGATTGGCTTGTTGAACATGCTAAGATTATAGAGGAGAAGCCCCAGAAAAAAGAGAATAGAAAAACACCAGAAAAGAAAGAGAAGAAGAGAAAACCGAAAGCTACACAAAAAGAGAAAAAGATACCGTCTGGGGAGAAAAAGAAACCAGAGAATGAGAGTTAGATTCTTCCAGAAGTTTGGATTGTAGAATAAAAATTTGAGAAGGGTGGTCCAAATGGCTAAAAATTTGATTCCCATTGTGATTGAACAGACCTCAAGAGGAGAGAGGTCTTTTGATATATATTCACGCTTACTAAATGAGAGAATTATTTTTCTGGGGAGCGAGATTTCAGACCCTGTAGCTAATGTGGTTATGGCACAGCTGCTGCATTTGGAGTCAGAGGACCCTGATAAGGATATAAACGTTTATATTAACAGCCCTGGTGGGATTGTAACTGCCGGTTTAGCGATATATGATACGATACAATATATTAAGCCAGATGTATCTACTATCTGCATTGGTCAAGCGGCAAGCATGGCAGCAGTGCTCCTGGCTGCAGGCACTCCTAATAAACGTTTTGCATTACCTAATTCCCGTATCATTATTCACCAACCGCACGGAGGAATTACGGGGCAGGTAACAGATATTGATATTCAGGCAAAGGAGATGCTGCGTACCCGAAAGACACTTGATGAGATTATTGCCAAGCATACTAGCCAGCCATTAGATAAGATCAGCAAGGATACTGAACGGGATTTTATAATGACAGCTGGTGAGGCTAAAGATTATGGAATAGTTGATGAAGTAATAGTTCAGAGGAAAGTAGAAGCAGCTAGTAGTAAAAAATAAGGCTCTTGAATATAATGCTGAAATATGGAATAATTTAACATAACCAACTCAGAAGGATATTTCAAATTGGCGAGATTAGATGGAAGTGAACAATTAAAATGCTCTTTTTGCGGAAAGAGCCAGAGGCAGGTTAAAAAATTAATTGCCGGACCAGGAGTCTATATCTGTGATGAATGCATCGAACTCTGTAATGAAATCATTGAGGAAGAGCTGGAGCAAGAGGTTGAATTCAAGCTTGAGGAGTTACCAAAGCCCAAAGAAATATATAAATTCTTAAATGATTATGTAGTTGGGCAGGATGAGGCAAAAAAGATTCTATCTGTTGCAGTTTACAATCACTATAAGCGAGTCAAGTTGGGAGCGCGCTACGACGACGAAGTAGAGCTTCAGAAAAGCAACATACTACTCCTTGGGCCGACCGGCTGTGGGAAGACATTACTGGCACAGACACTGGCAAGATTTCTCAATGTGCCTTTTGCCATAGCAGATGCAACCGCCCTAACCGAAGCTGGTTATGTGGGTGAAGATGTCGAGAATATTTTGCTGAAACTGATACAGGTTGCTGATTATGACGTCAAACGGGCGGAAACCGGCATAATCTATATCGATGAGATCGATAAGATTGCTAGAAAATCGGAGAATCCTTCAATTACCAGGGATGTATCTGGAGAGGGAGTGCAACAGGCGCTACTCAAAATATTGGAGGGCACGGAAGCAAGTGTACCTCCTCAGGGAGGACGCAAGCACCCACATCAAGAGTTCATCCAGATCGATACTACAAATATACTCTTTATCTGCGGTGGAGCCTTTGCTGACCTTGAGAAGATTATAGAAAATCGTCTTGGTAAAAAGGGTGTTGGATTTGGCGCCGAAGTTAGGAGTCGCAAAGAAAGGAAGTCAGGAGAACTCCTTTCGAAAGTGCTCCCGGAGGACCTGTTGAAATACGGTATGATTCCGGAGTTTGTTGGTAGACTCCCAGTTATATGCGCTATTCATAGTCTGGACAGGGAAGACCTGGTAGAAATTCTAACCAAGCCTAAGAATGCTTTGGTTAGGCAGTACAAAAGGTTTTTCCAATATGACGGCGTTGAATTAGTGTTTACTCCGGATGCACTTTCTGCTATTGCCGAGAAGGCCCTTAAACTTGCTGGAGGTGCCCGTGGTCTTAGAGCAATTCTTGAAAGCATTTTGCTGAACGTGATGTATGAGCTGCCCTCAAGACCCGACATCACTAGATGCGCAGTTACTAAGGAAATAGTGGAAAATAATTTGGAGCCGACTCTTGTAACATCCCGTCAAGAAAGACATAGAGCGAAACGTGAGGAGACTGCGTAGGCAAAGAAACGGGTTTGCACGTTATGAGTGAAGAATCCTGATTGAAGGATATTCAAGATAAAAATAGAAGAAAGGAACAGTAAATCTGTTCCTTTCTTCTGCTTATGAATATTTAAATTGGTATGATTCAACGTGAAGTTCTATTTGATTTTGTTTTAAGTTTTGAGCTGTGTCAATGAGCATATAAGTGTAGCTGAGGTATCTGGAGGCAGCTGTTGCAGTATTGAAGGAACACGTGCTGGCAATATAAAACCGTAAGTATCTGTGTATAAAAAGAAGCTTCTATCGTATCTATTATGGCTCACAAGCGATTCTTTATCTTCTGGATTCTAGTCATATCTATATCACAGTTTTTAATGGGTACCAGGTACCCTTCTTTAGCTGTTCCTGATATTCCAATTTTTTCAAGCTATTGCGGTACGATTGCTGGAGAGGTTTTAAGTAGTATTACTGGTTTGCCAATCGAAGGCGCAGAGGTTAAGGCTGACGGATTTTTAGTAAAGACTGATGATAAAGGCCACTTTGCTCTTTCTGAGTTGCTGCCGGGAAAATATACTATCTCGTATAGCGCAACGGGATATGAACCCCAGCGCCAAGAGAATATTTTGGTAAGAAGAAACATTACCACTTATGTTCCGAATATTATACTTTCCTCCCGAGCAGGTATTATTCGAGGTAAAGTCTTGAATGTAAATTCAGGAACACCCATGGTCGGAGTAAGAGTTACAGCGAATTCTACTACTACTTATACTGATAGCGATGGAGATTTCTACTTCAGTTTGGTCCAACCCGGAACTTATTCACTTTTTTACTATGCGCCCGGAAGTATTCAAGTACAAGAAAATATTCAGGTTTTTGAACAAGCGGATACCACTGTTCCCACAGTGCTTATGCCCATAATACCTGAAGTGAGTTTCGGGAATCGCAGCAAAAAGAAGATAGCTTTAACTATTGATGATGGCTACAGGGTTGACTATGAGTTGGTTGATCTGTTGAAAAAATATAATGTGCGTGCTACTGCCTTCATAGTTGGGGAGGCAGCCCTCCGGCATCCAGATTTTGTTAGATATTTGGATGGTCTAGGATGGGAAGTCGCAAACCATACTTTCAGTCATACCAACCCTTTGCGTCAGGATGATAATCAAATAGCAAATGAGCTGAAGTCTGCTCAACGTGTTATTACTGGTATAACTCATAAGCAAGTACCTTTTGCCAGACCGCCTATAGGAACCAGAGATCCCAGGGTTATTAATGCTATAAATAAAGCTGGATATAGTGCCGTTTACTGGACGCTTGATCTCTTCGATACCCGAAAGGGAGTTTCTTTAGAAACCCAAATAAGCGCGGTTCTAAATAGGGCACAGAATGGAGACATCCTTGTCTGTCATTTTGGAGGCAATGCTACGGTAGAAGCTCTTTCTGTTATTATTCCAGAACTTCAGAAGCGCGGATTTGAAGTCACTACTTTATCAGAAGTTATATCTCCTTAATTTAATCCCCCCCTATCATTTTTTGTTAATCCAAGGATTTGAATTATTTACTTCGAATAATATAGGGATTACTGATTAACCGCTAATAGAGTTTGGATTAAGAAGCAAGGGGGCTTTGGATGAATAGAAGATCGTTGACCCTTTTACCTGTAATTGGAATATTGATTCTTTCTTTGGCGGGTTGTTCTAGTGCTAAAGCCCCAGCTGACTCTTTCCTCTTTTGGTTTGGTCTTAAACGTAAAGTTAAA
Source organism: uncultured Actinomycetota bacterium (assembly GCA_964348135.1). Taxonomy (GTDB): domain Bacteria; phylum Actinomycetota; class Aquicultoria; order JACQXZ01; family CAYGBL01; genus CAYGBL01. The sequence continues at coordinate 1,599 of CAYGBL010000030.1, read as the reverse complement.
GTTGACAAAGATCCAGTGAAGTCAGCACCGCGTTACGTAGGGGCAGGAAGATGTGTTTCATGCCATGCGGCAAATTATTATGTATGGAGATTGACTACCAGGCACCCTGATGCTCTACAACCTCTAAAGGAGCAAAAACAGGAGAATAACAAGGAGTGTTTGCCTTGCCATACCGTTGGATACAATGAGAAGAAGAATAATGGAGGATATGATGACAAAGGAGTCGTGAAGCGCCTTCTGCAAGGAGTGCAGTGCGAACATTGTCATGGGGCAGGGAGCAACCATATCAAAGGGCTTAGCAGACTAAAAAAGAGCTACTCGGCGGATGCATGTGGATGCCATAATGGCCCTCGTCACCCAACAATGGATGAATGGAAAGGATCAGAACATGCAAAGTCACTACAGACTTTAAGAGAAAGCGGCAATGCGGAAAACCGTTGTTTGAAATGTATGTCAGCAGAAGCAGTTATCAACGGCAATATTATTATGGATAAAGCCGAAAACCCTCTTACCTGCGTAGCTTGCCATAATCCCCACCTGAATGAGCATGAAAAGGGATTAAGGGCAGCCAAGGAAGAACTTTGTGTTTCCTGTCATACGATGGCTGAAGGAGGCTCGCGGTATCCCCAAAAAGAGATAGTCTTGGGAAAAGGTATAATTTGGGGAGTTGAGGTTACAGCCCGGAGTCACGGTACAGGGATTGGCACTAATTGTCTCGTTTGCCATTATTATACCCGTGAATATAAAAGTGATAAGGAACCTGCGATAACGGGACACAGTTTTAAGGCCAATGTTGAGGTCTGTAAGAATTGTCATGCAGACGGGGAAGCCCGGTGGAGCAGTACACAGGCAGAAGTAAAAGGAGCTCTCAATAGGATAAAGGCAAGCATAGACTCAATTGACAGTTCCAAGCTGTCTGAAGATAAGAAATTATTATATGACGAAGCTAATCATGTTTACAATGCACTTGTTACTGATGGGAGTTATGGTATCCACAATAGAGCACACATACAGGCTCTGATCGGCGCGGCAGAGCAAAGATTGAATACAGTTGCCGGGAAAAAATAGGGAGGCCTAAAAGTCGAACTTATTATCGAACTCTTTAGGCTAGATATAGCTTGATTAAATCTAAATCAAAGCAGGGGCTAGCTCTGTATTTAGGTTTATGCGGTTCTCCAAGTTATTCTCTGATGAAAATCCTGTACACAAAACCTGTAGTGATTTTATCCCTCAAGCAGTTCAAAAGACTCACTATATGTTTAATATCTGGAAGCACGTTTATGTTTCAAGTAATTATGCTTTGAATGTCTGTAGATAATTATATAAATATTTAGTATTTGCATGTATGAATAGTACAAAGGTTGTCAGGCTGGAGGGAAAGCTAAAATTTATACTTCGAGCCCGCCTGCCATCGCCTGCGGCTTAGCCAATGGCGGACAGGCGCAGTCGATAAGCACTATAGATGAACAATTCTGAAAAGCATAGCCTGAAAGTCAATTATACGGAAGTAAGGCGCTACGCAAAAGCTGCTGTTTTTGTGGCAAGCTTCTTTTCCACCGCTCTAAGAAAAGCGCCAACAATCTCAGGGTCAAATTGAGT
>CAYGBL010000029.1:0-17511 GCA_964348135.1 uncultured Actinomycetota bacterium | reverse complement strand
CCATATTTTGAAGTTTAATCCATAGCATTTCAGTATCTGGAGAGCCAGCGGAATCACACCTCCTCCCCGTTTTTTACGCGAGGCCAGCGGTTTTGCAGTCCGTGGAGCACCCAGCTCTAGTGCCCCCTTTTGCGTTTATATATAAATATATTTTATAATAAATATAATAAATGGCAATTTTATTTGCACATTAACACTCTAAATTTGAGCAATTAAAGCAAGCGTAGATAGTCTTGATTATGCAATCTTGAAAGACCAAATCTCACAAGATGCTACCCTATCTCATAATTGGATGGAGTACGAACGTACGGGAAAGATCAATTCGAAGGGGGTATACAAAAAAAATACTTTGAGTTTAATCGGGGACGATTAGGATACTGATAAAAAAGAGATCAAATATCCGGCTCTTGATAATTGAGGATACAAAGTATTGCTGCTTTCTAAAGGTTATTACTCCACCAGCCAGTCCTTTGCCTTCTCAATGTCATCAAATTTTGGAACACTGTCTCTTGCTTTCTTAACTTCCGTAAATGATGGTGAACTAACTCTCATAAACTTTGTAACCGCATCGTAGACTATTTCCTGCAATCCTTCAATCCCAACAATAGCTTGTTTTTTCATATATGGTCTATTGTGTGCCGCCCAATCTTTAAGTGCGTCGACCAACTTTGTATTATATCTAGCATTTTTAACAAACATTAAATTCAATAATGAACTTTTTTGTTGCGTTCGTATTAGCTTTTTGCTTTCTTCAATGATTTTGAAGGATTTTTCAACACTGCAATCTGAAAAATCCAAAAACAAAATTCTCTTACCTTTGTGGTATATGAAGTTTGCCCTTTTCTTTTCCATTCCAACCTGCATTATTGTCCTCTACGTCTAGATTAGGTTGCCTATCTGCGGATTTTTGGGAAACAGACTCTTGCTTCCTAATCTTCTTAAGATAATCCACAGTTTCTGTTCTTGTTTTCTGGAACCAGGGATCAACGGCGCAATCACTAAATTCCTTGGTAAATTACCTTTTACTGCTTTGGACATAAGGAACCACCAACTATCCAACATTCTTTACCGGAATCTTGATATGCAGAACAATGTTTGTCTCTGCCACATTTCATAAATTTCCAACAATCACCATTCATTCTGCAAACCCCGTCCACCCTTTAATTACCATTATAATTCTCGTTAAACTATTAGTGCCCCTTTAATCGTAACAATTTTATCTTGCGAAAAAAATAAAGCCCTTCCGGGCTTTGAATCTTATGGTGTCCGAGGGGGGACTTGAACCCCCATGAACTATTCGTTCACAAGGCCCTCAACCTTGCGCGTCTACCAGTTCCGCCACTCGGACATCAACCTATAAGTTCGATTTGGAAACCATCTAAATGAGTTCGGGCATAATTCCCCCGGTCATTCTGACCCCATCTTAGCGAGGGGAAGAATCTCGCTATCAGAGATCCCTTCGTCCCCCGATAATTATCAGAATTATCAGGATGATGGGGGTATTTACAAGCCACCGTCATCTAAATAGAATTATAGCACGCAGCTAGATGTGCTCAACCCAAAGACTTAGGGCCCAAGACACAGGGGTTAGGACTCAAATTTTAAAATCTTTGCACTGCAACTTGTATCTTGTCCCCTCCTACAACTCTTTTATTCCCAGTTGATCCCCCTCTTTAAGCCGGTAGTAGCGAAAATAGTCAGTTATGAATTGAAAAATTACATTTCCCAGGGCTACGATAGGTATTGCGGCAAGCATCCCTACAATACCTCGAATCTCTGCTCCTGCTACTAGTGCAAAAATTATGACCAGTGGGTTTACTTTCAAAATATTGCCCATTATCAAAGGTGAGAGCAAGTGGTTTTCAAGCTGCTGTATTCCAATAAATACTATAAGGGCCCAAAGTGCTTTCAAGGGCGAGATTGCTAAGGCAATAATTACTAAAGGCGTAGCTCCTAAAAATGGTCCCAAAATTGGAATTATTTCGGTAATCCCTGCCCAAAGACCTAAAATTACTGGAAAAGGAATAGCCAACAACCAGCTTCCTAAAGCTACCAGAGATCCTACAATAAAGCTCAAAACTAGCTGCCCGATTAAGTATCTTCCCAGTCCCTGCTTCAGCCTTTCTATAAGATGGTCGTAAAGCTCCTGATGTTTTTCAGTAATATACCCTCTGACTGTGTTTCCAAGCCTTGGAGAAAAATACAAGATGTAAACAGAAACCACGATTGCTAAAATCATATTAACAGCTAAGCCTAAGATTCTTGGAATAAAAAGAATTACATTTTGTAGAGCGCCAACTGCAATAGAACTTAACTGATTCACAACATCTTCAATTCGAAGCGTATATCCATAAGCACCGCTATATCGTGATACTACGGTCCAATAATCCTCAATTTTCTTAGTATAATCTGGAAACAATTTAATAAAGACTTGTAGCCGGTCAGAAATGCCCGGGATTATCCAGAGAAAAATGAAAAAAACTGCGATTATAAATATCAAATAGGCCAACAATACGCCCAACCAGCGAGGTAATCTCCAGGAGACTATAACATTTACGATTGGATTAAGAATAAATGCAAGTATTCCGGCTAGAGCAAATATAATAATAGTATGACTTACCATAGAGATAAAACGCGCGGCAAGTAAAAGAACAAGAACAACAAAAACTATCTTTACCCATGAAGCAATTGCTATTCTTTTCTCTTCCATATTAATTCTCCACCCTTATTTTTCCCTATTTTCACTTTTTTTCCTTTCTAAAGCAGGAGTTCTTAAGCTTACACAGTTTTGCTTTAAATTCAGTCATCCTAAGGTGTGTTACCCTAACGACTGTTATTTTTTTTCATAAGTTATAGGGTACCCTGATCAGAGGTTGACCAAGAATAAGCATTTTTATTGTTCGAGTAACCCCGAACATGTAGAAGTAGAATCGAGAACTAGTGTATTTAAGCTAAATTTATCTTCTCGACAAGCATGCTCTGAGCTAGGTCGAGGGCTCGAAGCATAAATTTTTTCATTCTCAGTCAGCCTGATGATCTGTGACACTTTACACATAATGCAATTGAATTCAATAATTATCGGCTTCAAAAAAGTAAATTAGACAACTTGTATATTAAACTACAACTTATAAACAATTTAACAGATAAGTAAAGAAACAATAGAATAGCCCTGCTATGACAGGGCTCCAATGTAATTATATATGGTTGACATTCACTGAAATAAGCACATCATTGTTCACAATAACTTTCTAATCTATTTTCCCGTCAACCATACGTCTTCCATATTAGCTAGGAGTAAGGGACTGAAAACAAAACCCCGCACCCTTTTAGATACTATATGGTGATGTGTATAGAATACAATAGGTATAACTGCTGCCTCATCCAGGATTAGGTTCTCTGCTTCCTGGTAAAGTTTAACCCTCTCCTCTTCATTGGTGTCCGTCCTGGCTTTTAGTAGTATCTCATCTACCCTGGGATTGCTGTAGCGCGAAGCATTTTCATCCCCAATATTGTTAGAATGAAAAAGCAGAAACAACATATTGTCCATTACAGGATAATCAAACACCCAGCCATCCCGAGCTAATACATGTTTTCCATCCTGTCTATGATTGAGGAACTCACGCCACGTCATTCCTTGCAGTTCAACATTTATCCCCACATCTTTGAGATTGGTTTGTATTACCTTCATTACTTGCTCGTGTTCTGCACCCGTATCGAAGGACAGCTTGAGAGTGGGTAATCCTTGGCCACCTGCGTATCCGGCTTTCTCCAGAAGCTTTTCAGCTTCCTCGGGGTCATAACGGGAGTATTTGCTCACTTCTTTCTTGAATCCAACAACTCCTTGAGGAATTAAACCTGTAGCTGGTTTTCGCGCTCTTCCAAATACTGTTTTAACAATAGCGGCTCTGTTAATAGCCAAACTAATAGCTCTTCTCACATCAACATTTCTAAGCACGGGATTTCCATTATTGACATTTATAAAGTAGGTAGCTGCTTCTGTACCTAAAAGCAAATCTTTTCCAGGAGAAGCTTTATATTCTCCTTCGCCGTACTTTTTTACTGCGGTATCAATCTCTCCCACAGGAACTTCAGAGAAGTCGACATTTCCTTCCTGAAATTCCAAAAAGGACGTTACCTCATCCCCAAAGACTTTGAAAATAACTTCATCCAGAAAAGCTTTTTGTCCGTAGTACTCACCAAAACTCACTACTTTTACATACTCGTTACGCTTCCAGGGTTCTTCCAGCATAAAGGGTCCATTCCCTACTGGCTTTTCTATAAAAGCTTTAGTATCTTTCTCAACTTCCTCTTTTGGCACGGGAGCTAAAGAAGGGTGACCAACAATATATATGAAATCAGCTAAAGAATAGGAGAGTGTGACTTCCAAAGTATAGTCATCAAGCACCCTTAGTCCGGAAAGCTCTGAAGCCCTGCCTTCCTGCATTTCATCAAATCCTTCCACTGCAGACAAGTGATAGGGGATCTCAGAAGGGGGTTCGGTTTTTGGGCTTACTATACGTTCCCAGGCATATTTAAAGTCAGCAGCTTTCACCTCTCTGCCATTGTGAAATTTGGTTCCTTTTCTCAGAGTGAAAGTCCACACGGTAGCATCCTCATTTGATTTCCATTTCTCAGCCACAGCAGGTTCAACACCAAAGGTCAAGGGATTAATGCTCACCAGGCTATCAAATATATTGGCAACAATCTGGAAATCTTCAATTTGCTTAGCATTATAAGGATCAATAGATGTTGGTTTTTTAATTGAGTAAATAAAAGTACCGCCCGTGACCGGTTTTTCTACAACTACTTTCTTGTTTTCCACCGCTCTCTTTTTAGTTCGGCAACCAAATACAGATGTAATGACCAGTGCAAGGACCATACCCAGTATCAAGATTTTTTTACACCGGCCAGACATAACAATTCCCCCGTTACTTACAAAACATAACTTCATATTTCTATGGATTAAAAAAGAATGGAACAGCGCATTTACCCTTTGCTTTTTTATTCGTGAACCCAAAATAATCTCCTCTATAAAAACAAAAAGCTTAGGTAATTCTATGAACTACCTAAGCTTCATACAATCAGAATCCGTTTATACCTTGAACACTAAGGTGAGAATAATAGTAGTTATTACAAAGATAACAGCAAGAGCTATGGTAATCCTGTCAAGATTATGCTCTATTAAGGTTGACCCTGAAAAAGTACTGGGTGACCCTCCTCCAAATACGCCAGACAATCCGTAACCTTTGCCCCTATGCAAAAGAATGGCAACTATTAATCCAATGCAGACCAAGATATGAATAACAATCACAGCAGTAATCAAGAGATTCACTCCTTACTAAAAAGGATAGCATAATCATTTCGTATCAACAAGCCGCAACCTATTAGAAACATATTATAATACGGCTGTTCTCAAAGGAAATTTGGTTTACTCTTCGAATAAATGGGTAGAAACATTTTAAGATTTCCCCGGAGGGAAAATGCTGATGTACTGCCGCAAAATAATATTTATGACTCTGGTATTGTTCTTCCTTACAACTATAGCTCCAACTTTGTTTGCTCATGAGAAGGAAACAGGCGAAGAGATTCTACAGACACCTGCACCCGTCACGGAAGCTGTAACTCCAACTGCGGAGGCGCCAACTGCTCCGACAGTAGGGGCTCCTAAGCCTCAAACACCTGAAACTGAAGAGGAGCGCATACCTGAAGTTACGGAGGGTGAACATGAGGAAACTGAGAGGCTGAACGCCGGGCAACTCAAGAAGATAAAGGGTAGTTTTACTCTGAATACGGGCAAACAAAAGGGTTACCTTGTATCAGTATTTCTTACTGTTTTCTTTCTTGTTCTTTTCATAGTGCTTCAGATTCTTTTTTAAAGGAGCTCATATGGCGCGCCAAAAAAATAAAGCTTCCGCTGGTCAAGAATCTTTCATCTATGACAGATTTGGATTGAAAGCCATCTCCTATCCTGTCGCTCCCCACGCCAATACCTTACCTTACAGTTTAGGCGGTCTTAGTTTAACAGCAATCTTCATACAAGTAGTAACTGGAATTTTTCTGTCTCTTTACTACAACCCGGAACCAAATTTTGCCCGGGATAGTGTTGCTTATATTACAAATCAGGTATATATGGGTTGGTTCGTGCGTGGAGTTCACTACTGGACTGCCCATATTTTTGCAGTTTTAATACTGCTTCATATGCTAAGAATCATAATAACCGGTTCCTATCAGCGTCCACGTGAAATCAACTGGTATATGGGAATCATCCTGCTGGCATTATCTTTCGGGGCAGTTATCACAGGCTCAATTCTTAAATGGGATCAAGAAGGATTTGAGGCCCTTGTCCACATGACCGAAACCGCCGAAATGGTCGGTGTCCTGGGACAGCCCCTTACACCACACTTTGGAACTAGCACTACGCTGCTTGCTAGAATTTTTACCGCCCACGTTTCAATTATTATCATTGGGCTGGCTGTAATCCTAACCGGACACCTCTACTTGATAAAAGTATTGGAGATTTCACCCATGCCGTGGGGAAAGAAAGAAGAAAAGACCCAAAAATTCACCGATCACCTTAGACAACTGGCTAAATATGGAACCGGACTCATTCTACTGGTAAGTGCTCTTGCGCTCCTTCTCACTCCTCCATTGGGAACCGAGCCTGTCAATATTGAGTCCGGAGTAAAGCCCTGGTGGATGTTTCTTTGGATTTATGGACTGGAAAACTTGCTGGGCATACAGGCAATTTTAATAGGATCAGGTGTCCTGGGCTTGTTCCTCATTCTTGTTCCGATAATCGACAGGAAGAAAGACAAACTCCCCGATAACTTCTGGCAAGCCATCGTAAAAAGAAAATTGATTCTTTCAATTTCTCTCCTGGTCTTTGCGATCCTTATTGGGCTCGCCATCTATGGATGGGTAGCTCCGCCAGGACATATGGAGTAGTTTGAAGCGGTAATCTCCACACAACTAGATGCTAATCTTAACATCTACAATTTATTCTCCCCCGTAATTATCTCCCTTCATCTTCCTCGAGCTTCTTAATAGGAAAAACCGGAGGTCTGATAGCTCTCTTGGGCGGCGGCTGCCTCCGGCTCACTTGGGGTAAATAGGATATAAAGATTTGGGAAGCTTAAAGAGGGGGTGAATGCCCGCTTTTTGCTTCCCTGTTTCGGACTCTACCAGCAAACTAATAAATTTTCTATCACCCAAGTGGCTAATTTTTTATGAAAAATTACCCGATTTATAGGCCGTCTGGCTATATCCAAAGGTAATATGTCTTGACTGCTAATCCTTGTCGTGAGCAGAACCAAAACTTTTACGAACAAATTTTCAATTTTTAAATCAAGGTTCAGATAGAATTTTATATATAACATAAATATGCCGGTAAAAGTGTGTGCATTCTTATTGGTCTTTACTGTTCGGAGATGAAGAAGTTAGCAGCCCTAGCCATACGCTGGCTAGGGCTGCTCTTTGGAGGATACTATTTAGACATCATTACTGTAGGTGGTTTCGTTTCGGTTCCAGCTTTTACTTCAACTACCTGGGTCTGTCCTACATATCCTTCTGCATCATAGTAGATAGTGTATGTACTGGGGAATACCAGCGTGAACCTGAATTCACCCGTCTCGTTGGTAGGAAGGCAGGTTTCGTTTATGCGGATACACGCTAGCGGGATTGGCTGGCCAGCTCCATCTATTACCTTCCCATAGATGGCACCGGTCGTTGAGGTTATGCCAATTCCTGGTGACATTATTACCGTTGGAGGCGTTGTAACTTGGCCGGACTTAACCTCAACTACCTGCGTTTGTCCTATATATCCTTCGGCATCGTAGTGGATTGTGTAGATTCCAGGATGCACCAGCGTAAACCTGAATTCACCCCTGTCGTTAGTAGGGAGACAGGTTTCGTCTATGCGGACGCACGTTAAAGGAATTGGCTGATGGGCTTCATTGACAACCATACCGTAAATCTCGCCAGTAGCCCCGGCAACGGCTCCTAAGACCTTTGCGGTATTTGCCACGGTGACGAGTATTGTCGCAGTTGAGCTATTACGTGCTGTGTCAAAGGCCACTGCACTAATCGTGTGCGGACCATCACTTTCCATAGTGGTATTCCAATCCCAGGTATAAGGTACAGCATCATCTGATGCTAAATATGTCCCATCGATAGAGAATTCTACTCTCGACACACCCATATTATCAGAAGCACCAGCAATAACTGCGATGGTGTCGGTGAGAGTCCATCCCTCCCCTGGACTTGCAAACCATACAGACGGAGGTGTGGTATCAGCTGGTGGACCAGCTGGTCCTGGCTCAGTAGGAGGAGAAACATCCAGTACCAGAACATTGACTGCATCTGGGTCAGAGTCAACCGTACCATCATTTACCACAAGCTCAAAGGTTAAGGTAGTATCCGTATCAACCATGGGTGCGGTAAAGGACGGTGTTTCCGTATCTCCACCGGTCAAGGTTACAGCAGGTCCGGCAGTCTGCGTCCAGCTGTAAGCAAGAGGATCTCCGTCAAAATCTGAGGAACCAGTTCCGTCAAGATTAACACTATCTCCTTCATTTACTGTCTGATCGGAACCTGCATACGCTATTGGTGGACTGTTAGGAGGAGCAGTCAAATCAATCATATAAACATCCCAGTTCCCATTGCGATAATCTTGCCAGACAACTTTATCTCCAGATATATCAGGATTATCCTGTTTATGCATACTCGTTGTTAGTCTGGTATCTGAACCAGTCGACATGTCATAGAGAAAAACCCCATAGTTAGTATTTGACCACGGTATGCGTCGGTCAGCCCATGCAACTTTGTCGCCTGATATGGCTGGGTTAATCTGAGCATACTCATTTGTTGTAAGAGGTGTTTGTACTCCACTCGAACTATCATGCATATAAATATCAGGATTTCCATACCAATAGTAATAGTCATCCCAGTAGTACTCGTTATAATAACCAGATTGCCAAACAACTGTGTCTCCTGAAATTGCAGGATTATCAATGTAATAGCCTCTGGTAAGTACGGATTCCTCACCTGTTAATAAGTTTCCCATGTGAACTGTAGACCAGTACCATCCCAAATCCCAATACAAATCATCCTGCAGCCAAACTACATTATCTTCAGATATATCCGGCTCTCTAGCAGGTACATACTGCCATGTGCCACCGGTGATGCGCTGCTCGGATAGTGTGCTGAGGTTATACATATAGACATCACTGTAGTACCAGCTATCACGGTAGTCCTGCCAGACAATCCTGTCGCCGTCAATTTTCGGACTTACAGGTGGACTATACTGACTGGTGATTCCCGCAATCCTTTTTTCCGAGGAAGCGGAAATATCATACATATAAATGCTTCCACCATTCCTGCTATCCTGCCATACTACCTTGTCTCCGGAGATTGCAGGGTATTGTTGTGTGGCCCCACTGCTGGAAAGCCGCCGTTCAATCCCAGAAGCAAGGTTCTTCATATAGACATGGGGATAACCATCCCGATTATCCTCCCAAACTATAAAGTTGCCGTCGACCGCAGGATTCACTTGATCGGCCAAGATGAAAGAAATATCGCTATTTATCTGAGTTTCAGTCTTCGACGAAATGTCATACATAAAGATATCCCAGTTTGCATTGCGGTTGTCCTGCCAGACTATCCGGTTATCTGAAACAGCAGGGTTAATTTGGTCTCCAGAATCGGTCGTTACCTGGTACTCTATGCCTTCGGATATATTGTACATATAGATATCCCAGTTACCGTTGCGATAATCCTGCCAGACCACAATATTTCCTGAGATACTGGGATTGTACTGATGATATCGCCCAGGGTGAGTTGATATTCTAGTTTCAGTTGACGTTGCAATGTCATACACGTAAATGCTGCTGCCGTTGCGCGAGTCCTGCCATACTATCTTTTCGGCAGATATAACCGGATAATTTTGGTCAGTTACATCGAATGAAATTCTTCTCTCCTCGCTTGTCGATTTATCATGCATATATATATCAATACTGCTGTTCCTCCAGTCCGCCCACACTATTCCATCGCCAGAGATAGCAGGATATCGCTGTTGATCAAGCCCAGTGATTTTAGCTTCGGTCTTTGTTGAAATATCGTAGAGATAAATATCGTCATTATAGTAGGTACGGTTATCTTGCCAGACAACACTGTTACCTGAAATAGCTGGGTACTGCTGACTGGAGGCGCTTTCAGACAGTTTGAGAACCTGCCCTGTGGAAAGATTTTTCATATATATATTAGAAATCCAGGGAATTGCCCCTTCCTTAAACTGCGACCATACAACATTGTCTCCTGAAATAGCTGGGTATTGCTGACTTGTTGCACTGGCCGAGATCTGGCTTTCTTCACTGCTCATAAGGTCTTTCATATAGATATTCCAGGTCCCGTTTCGGTTATCTTGCCAGACTACTCTATCGCCGTCGATAGCTGGGTTGATCTGATCAGCTGGACGAACTACATCACTATTAACTTTAACTTGGGCAAATCCCGGTGAGGTTTCTGTTGCAGCTGCTCCATTAAAAACAGGCATCCATAAAAAAATACAAAGAAGAACGCTGATGAACCGTTTTATGGCAACTATTTTCATTTTGACCTCCTTCAAAAGACATCCGTTGTTAATTGTGTCGTTGTAATCGGTTTATAGCTTCCCTTGCCGCCAGGCAGGAAGGATTTATCTCTACGGCTTTACTGAAATTGTTGCGAGCCTCCGCTATATTCCCCATTTGCTCATAGGCAACTCCGAGATTATAATATGCAGCATCTGCTGCTGGATATAAATTAGGAACCGTTTTCCATTCGTTTATAGCTTTTTCTGTCATATTCATTTGTGCATATGTTATTCCAAGACTTAGATGGGCCTGAGCAAAGTTGGGATCACTCGCTAGGACTTTCCGATAATTTGCTGCCGCTAAATCAAGTAAATCCTCCTGTTTTAGCGCTTCAGCACCAGCGAGGTATGCGTCACCTAGATACAAATAGGTATATTCGTTTAGTGAATTAATGCGTTGTGCTTGACAAAGCACTTCTACTGCTTTAAAGAAATAAGATTTGTCTCCGGTAGAGGTAAATAGTTTAGTGTATATCTGCCCCAATCTTTGAGCATAATAAGGCTCTTTGGCATCATAAAAGCTGGCTTTTGACAATGCAGAGACAGCTGCTTCCGGGTTACCTGTCTGCAGTGCTTCCAATCCCTTACGAAAATACGTATCGGCAACAACTGGCCGCACTGCAAGGATTGATAACACAAAGACAGCCAGAAATAGAGTTGCTAAAGCAATCTTTGAACCAATTGGTCTGGTAATTCTAAACGGTAAAGGTACTACTCTATCCTTCCTATTAAGAGAGACCAATGAGATTGACACTGACATCCCCATCAATCCCCAGAATATCGGAGTTATGTCAACTACATTGAAGTTAAACTGAAGTTGAACTAAATAGGCGATAATTCCCGCAGAAAAACCTTTTAGCAGGTTTTTTTGACCGGGATCATTAATCCACCGTATGCTTTTTAAACTTTCCCAGAAGAAGAGGATAAAGATGAGAACATACGGAATAACTACTAACAGTCCCATAGTGGCGGCTATGTGCAGTAAATCATTATGTGCTTTATCTGTAGGAAAATCTCTTCTAACAGTCTGCTCCCACTCAACTGTTATATACCTTGGGAATATCAAGCTATAGGTCTCCGGTCCCCAGCCTAGTAAGGGGCGATCTTTTATCATCTCAGCTGTTTGTTTCCAGGCAAGTAAACGAATTCCCCCACTACTGCCTCTTGTCATATTAAAAGATGATCTGGCTCTCTCAATATATGGATTTAATTTGCCAGTTGACAAAAGAAGAAACCCGACAAGTAAAGCTACTATTAGCAGTGTAACTAAATACTTTTTTCTAATAATAACCATAAAATTGAGCATAAATAGAAACAGCAAGGAGACTAAAAAAGCTAACCATGCACTGCGTGCAAAGGTAAAAAGCAAAGCTAAAATCATCAGAACACTGGAGAATAGACTTATAGCTTTTAGTTTTAAAGGGTGTCCTGTGGAAAAGGAAATAACCAGCGCAAGGGGTAACAGTAATACAAGATATCCTCCCAGGTAGGTTGGCCCACCTAGAGTTGATATGCTTCGCGTCAAGTCCTGATCCGCAGCCCAAGAAATGAAATCGATTCCGAAGTGTTGGGCAATACCATACAGAGAAATGACCCACGCAGATACCATTAGAGCATATAGCAATAAAACCTGCTGCGCTCTAGTTTTTATGGCGTAGAGTACTGCAAAGAATACCGTGATATAGCTAAACCAGGAAAACAATCCCTCGTAGCGCCAGATGTGTCCAAATACACTTGTACTTATGTGTACTGAAACCGTCGTTGATAAGGTAACCGCAGCAGCAAAGATTATTATCAAAACATTTAGCGGTGATTTCTTAATACGAAATTGCCCTTTGCTAAACGAGTCCACCAGTATTAAAAGAATCATTAATGCAGCAACGACATAAAGAAATGCTGCCCTGATGGAAGCAAACATGTTGTAACCAAAAGGATTAAGAATTACTGGCAGGAGAAAAAATAGTAACGCAAGAAAGATGCCTATGCTACGTTGGTAGTTCGTGGGTATTTCGCTATGCAGTTTAGCTACGTAAGAATTATGTTTAATTAGAACCACCCCTGCATCTTAACCCGGCGCTCATGCTTGACATTTAAATTCAAGGAAAAATCATACCCAGCCTACTGCCCACATTCTCTCTTGCAGCTATAGACAGATAAACTACTGAGTTAAAAGTACCTACTAGTGCTACTTGTGCATTATTCAATTATGAGTCTGTAGATATGTTGGCTGGTAATAATTCTGGTGTCTGCTGGTTACTTATGATGGTATAAAAATGCAGATGTTAAACTCATTTACTGTTAAACTATCAATATAATCGAATTACTGTCTATAGGTCAGGTGGCTAAATTTTTGACAAAATAGGCTGTTTTATAGTCCAGATGGCCTCTATAAGTACCGAGCTTGTGGAGTTATGCGATTGAAATTTTTGGGGAGTTTGAAATATCGGGAGTTAGAATATTTTCGACTTCTTAGCTTTCGGGGGAATCAGTGGGTCGGTTATTTACTTTCTTGGGGATTTGAATGAGGATTTCTGTACCTTTGCCCGGAGCACTCTGTATCTCAAATTTGCCACCCAGGTTTTCAGCACGCTCCTTCATACTTTCTATGCCAAATTTTTTCATCTGTTCACTTTTGGAAAAAACTTCACCGGGAACAAAACCTCTGCCTTCATCTTTGATGCTAAGATACATGGATTTCTCGTCACCTGATAAAAAGATAGTAGCACTTTTAACCCCTGAATGCTTCTGAACGTTTCGTAACGCTTCGTCAATTATTCGGATTATTTCCCAAATATGCGCCCGTGGAACTGCACTGCTTTTACTGTTCAAATTGACCTTTATCTGCATATCTGCCGCATTTTCGAACATCTTCATATGATCAGTTAACAGTGAAGTAAAATTTAAAACTGAAGACGATTTGTCACGTAACGTTAGTATATAATTTCTTAAATCATTGACCCCGCTATTTGCGACTTCAGCAATTCTTGATAGCTGTTTGGAAATCGAAGGCTCTTTTTTAAGCTTAGAAGCGAGATTGCTTGTTCGCAGAGAAATGCTTGCTAAAAGCTGAGCCAGGTTATCATGTAACTCTCTAGAAATCCTCCTTCGCTCTTCATCGCGGGCTATTAAAGCTTCCTCTTCTGCACGTATGTTCAGTTTCTGTCTCTCAAGATTTTGCTCCTTTTGCCACACAATCAAGCCATAGCTTGATAAAAAGGCCATAAATGCAAAAACTATCAATGTAAGGACATTTACTGCAAGTAAAAAATAATTTGAATAGGTTGTTGAAATACCCGCTACCACTACACCTCTTAGCTCACCATCCTCAACAATCTGCTTTGCAAAAACTTTTATATTTTGCCCATTGTTCTTAGTAATAGCTGTATGAACTGAAGGATCGATGTTATTGGTTAAATGGCCTATGTAATCTTGTTCATAATGTGAGTATGACTTACCCTCTAATTCCGGATTAAGAGTATGTAAAACAATTCTATTTTGTTTTTTGTCAAGGATGGTTAAAAAGCTTAGTCCGCAACGCTCTACCATCTGATTTGCAATTTTCTTTAAGCTGCTCGTTTCATCTACTGAAAGTAAGAGAGGTCCCCCCTCGCTCATAGCAGTCACCAGTCCTTCGGCTCTTGCATCAGATTCTCGGAGCCAGAGAAACCTTTCCATAAATACTGTAAAAGAAGCAACAATAAAAAAAGCCAACCATATAAGGATAAGTATTGGTTTTGGTTTCAGTCTTTTTAGCAAAAACATCTTTGTTGCCGTACCTGATTATACTGATGATAGGAACTTCTTTAAGCGATAGCGATTGTATTTACTTTTGCGGGTTTAGCGCACAGTGTCCTCCGGCGCTTCATAAAAACCCAGCTGATTCTGGTCGACATTGAGCTGCTTGTTCTCTTCAACCAGTTTTTGTTGAGCCGCAAATACTGCGGCTTGAATGCGGTTTTGGAGGTGAAGTTTGGTCAGAATATTGCTGATATGGTTTTTTATTGTAGCTGGACTTAGTAATAACATTTCGGCAATCAATTTGTTATTGTATCCTTTTGCAACCAGATTAAGTACTTCAATTTCTCTATGTGTTAAGGAACTCTTAAGCAGATTTATGTCGCCTTCTTTTTCATGAATTCTCTTGACTTCTGCAAGAATTCCAGCAGCAACAGAGGGACTTAATATTGCACCCTTATTATGAACAGTTTTGATGCCTCTTATAATAGCACCTGGGTCACAATCTTTTAGTAGATAGCCCCTCGCTCCTGCTTTAATAGCGTCAATCAGATGATCTTCCTTTTGGCTTATAGTAAGAACAATGATTCCGATATGAGGGGATTCTCTAGCTATCATTTCTGTAGCTTTTATACCGTCTACCTCTGGCATAAACAAATCCATTAATATAACATCCGGTGCGTAATCTCTTGCTTTTTCAATAATTTCTTTGCCGGTAGCAGCCTCTGCAACTACTTTAATGTTCGGGTCGTCAGAAATGATGCTTATAACACCCTCCCGAAAGATGGTATGGTCATCTGCCACGATAACCTTTATTGATTCATTCATTTCCGTTCCCTCAAGTTTAAAACCAATCAGCTCAATTCATCTTAGATACTTAAATAAGTTCGACTTGGAAGCCTAAAATCTTGCAAATCTTATAAAATATTTCTGATGCTGGTAGAATCTGGCAATTCGGAAATGTATAGACTCTAAGCATGTTGACAGCTAAAGGTTCAGAGATGCATTTATGCAGTTAACGACTTTCGAATCGGCTAAAGAAATTTCTGTAGCTGTATTTGTGGGTTGGTAAATATTGTTGCTTGGCTGAGCTAAGTACGCGCAGCTATGCTATATATATTCCATTTTAACTTTAACTGCGCTTTTTCTTAATCTCCCCTTACCCCTTGTTTATTTTAAAAAAGGGACAAACTGTAATCTCCCTCGCCCCTCTTTAGGAAAGAGGGGATGTATTTTTGGAGGTCTAAGAGCCCGCGGTTACATTCTGACTATCAAGCTTTTCCCGGTCATTTCTTCTGGTTGAGGAATTTGGAGAATACTCAGCAAGGTGGGTGCTATATCAGCAAGACGGCCACCGCTATTTAGTGCTGCTTTCTTTTCGGTGATATAGAAACAGGGAACTGAATCGTTCGTATGCGCAGTGAAAGGTTCTCCGGTTTCGAAATCAATCATCTTCTCGGAATTACCATGATCTCCAGTAATAATACACTCGCCGCCTCTCTCTTTAACCACAGCTACCACTCTACCCAAACACTTGTCCACTGCTTCAATAGCCTTTACTGCTGCATTTAGAATCCCGGTGTGGCCTACCATATCAGGGTTGGCATAGTTCATAATAACTACATCGTAGACATCTCTATTTATTTCCTCAATCACAGCATCTGTTACCTCATAGGCACTCATTTCTGGTTTCAGATCATAGGTTGCCACTTTGGGTGAAGGAATAAGCCTCCTTGTTTCCCCCTCCTTTTCTTCTTCTATTCCTCCGTTAAAGAAAAATGTTACATGGGCATATTTTTCAGTTTCAGCAATATGGAGCTGTTTCATATTGTTAGCCGCAAGAACATCAGCCAACACATTCTTGAGTTCGAGAGGCGGAAAGGCAATGGGTGCAGTAAAGGTAGCATCATATTCTGTCATACAGACAAAGTGAACTTGAGGTGAATGCGGACCGCGGTCATATTCGGAAAATTTAGAATCAATAAAGGCGCGAGTGAGCTGACGCGCTCTGTCGGCTCTGAAGTTAAAGAAAATAACTGAATCCCCATCTTGAATAACCGGTGAACAGTGAATAGTGAACAGTGAACGAACAACAGTCGGTTTAACAAATTCATCCACTACATTCTTAGCATAGCTCTGCTCTATTGCTTCTTTGGCGCTTTCGGCTCGCTCACCTTTTCCATATACGAGAGCATCATAAGCAGTCTTGGTTCTCTCCCAGCGTCTGTCTCTGTCCATAGCATAGTATCTGCCGGAAACCGCTGCTATCTTTCCTGCTCCTATTGATTTTATTTTCTCTTCCAGTTCCGCAATATACTTCAGCGCACTCTGAGGAGGGACATCGCGTCCATCCAGAAATGTATGAATATAGACTTTTGACACGTTACTTTTCTTAGCCAGCTCCATAAGGGCGTAAAGATGAGTGTTGTGGCTGTGTACGCCTCCGTCAGAAAGTAAGCCCATGAGATGAAGTGACGACGATTTCTCTTTCACGTTTTCCATTGCATCTATCAAGACTTTATTTTTAAAAAAAGAATCCTCTCTTATAGCTTTGGAAATACGGGTATATTCCTGATATACTATGCGGCCTGCTCCAAGATTGAGGTGTCCGACCTCAGAATTTCCCATCTGTTCATTAGGAAGCCCCACAGCTTCTCCCGAAGCTTGTAGTATTGTAAAAGGGTATTTGGCGAGGAAATTATCCATATTGGGAGTACGTGCAATAGCAATAGCATTTCCTTTGCTTTCTTTGCTTATTCCCCATCCGTCGAGAACAACTAGAACCAGTGGTCTGGGAATACCAGCTTTCGAGATCGGGATCACCTTTCCTTTACTTTAGCTGAAAAATATAGCGGTCGATGTCCGCCTGCCACCCGTCTTCCATCGTCTGGGACTTCAGGCACTTACAGGCGGGGCGCCTACGCCTAAGGCTTTGGCGGGCAGGTTACTCGACCTAATGACCTAATTAAAGATTATAAATTTTATTATTCAAAAGTCTTGCTTCATGATTCCTACAATGGCTTAAGATTGCTTTCCCCGTCACAGGCGGGGGTGTAATGACATTCTAAGAAGATCGAGATTGCTTCACTCCGTTCGCAATGACAAAAAAAGTATTTGCAATGACGTCCATAGACTATCGAGATTGCTTC
>CAYGBL010000028.1:0-19983 GCA_964348135.1 uncultured Actinomycetota bacterium | reverse complement strand
AGATAGGATCGTTTCTGACAACTGAGAACTGACAACTGACATGGGAGGTTAGATGGCTAATCAAAAGATTAGGATAAGATTAAAGGCATACGATCATGAGATTATTGACCAGTCTGCTAAGAAGATAGTAGAAACGGCTAAGAGGACTGGTGCAAAAATCTCGGGCCCGGTGCCGCTCCCAACGGAAAAAAATCTATATTGTGTAATAAGATCACCTCATATTGACAAAGATTCGAGAGAGCATTTTGAACTCCGGGTACATAAACGATTAATTGATATTTTTGATCCCACTCCTAAGACAGTTGATTCACTTATGAGGCTTGATTTACCAGCAGGGGTTGATATAGAGATTAAACTGTAATCGTGAACCTGTAGCAAGTAACGGGTAGCACGAAGCGATTATAATTTCTGGTTACAGAGAACTGTAGATTATTTGGATTAAAACTTTGAATGGAATCATAATTATGAAAGCGATATTAGGTAAAAAACTAGGAATGACGCAGATATTTCTAAATGATGGGACCGTCATCCCGGTAACTGCCATCGAGGCTGGACCTTGTGTGGTTGTTCAAGTAAAAACTATAGAGAGTGATGGATATGGTGCAATACAGCTTGGTTTTCAAGATGCTAAGGAAAAGCATCTTACCTTGCCGGAAAAAGGTCATTTTGATAAGAACAAAATTCTCCATAAAAAAGTTCTTAATGAATTTCGCGTTGCTGCTGAAGAGACATATGAGGTAGGGCAAGAGATTAAGGCTGATATCTTTTCCCCGGGCGACAGAATTGATGTGAGTGGTGTTTCCATTGGAAAGGGCTTTGCCGGTGTTATAAAGCGATGGGGATTTAGCGGCGGGCCAGGATCCCACGGATCACATGCCCATCGGATTCCTGGATCAATAGGTGCAAGCGCAACGCCCTCAAGGGTCTTTAAGGGTAAGCAATTACCAGGTCATATGGGTAACCAAAAAAGAACTGTTCAGAACCTGGAGGTTGTAAAGGTTGATTCGGAGCAAAATCTCCTACTGGTTAAGGGAAGTGTACCAGGAGCAGAAGGAACTATTGTAAGGATTAGGGAATCGGTGAAAGCCAAGCCCGGTGAAAAAAAGACCAAAGCTCAGAAATCATAGTTTAAAGGATAAAAAATGTTAAAGGTTCCTGTCATAAATAAGGAAGGAAAAAAAGTGGAAGAGCTGGAGTTAAATTCTCAGATTTTTGAATCCGAGATTAATTCCCACGCTGTACATCAGACAATACGTGCTATTCTTGCCGCCAGGAGACGGGGAACTTCGTCAACTAAAACTAGAAGTGAAGTTCGAGGAGGAGGCAAGAAGCCATGGCGACAGAAGGGAACAGGAAGAGCGCGTACAGGTTCAACACGCTCGCCTTTATGGAAGGGAGGAGGCGTTACCTTTGGCCCCCATCCTCGCGATTATAATATAAAGATTCCAAGAAAAGTAAAGAAACTTGCATTAAAGTCTGCGCTTAGCGCAAAGGCTAAGGAATCAGAAGTTATAGTAGTTGACAGTTTTGAAATAGAAGAAGCAAAGACCCAGAAGGCTAGAGAAATATTAGATAAGATTGGTCTCATAGATAAGACAGTAATTGTTTTGGATACTGAGAGTGAACAGACTATGAAAGCTCTGAGGAATATAGATAATGTCAGGTTGGTTAGAGTGCCTGCCCTCAATGTGTACGATGTTCTGGATAACCAGAAGCTGGTATTTACCCGAAGCGCTATTAACAAAGTGATGGAGGCCCTGGCATGAAGAGCGCACGAGATATTATAATAAGACCCCTAGTTTCGGAAAAGAGCTATAGCCAGATTGAGAAGGGAAAGTATAGTTTCTCGGTTCATCCAAGGGCAGAAAAGATTGAAATTAAGAGAGCAATAGAAGAACTCTTTAATGTAGAGGTTACCAAAGTAAATACTATGAATATGAAAGGTAAGCCCAAGAGGCAGGGGTATACAAGAGGCAAAACCTCAAACTGGAAAAAAGCAGTAGTAACCTTAAAAGAAGGTCATAGGATTGAATTCTTTGAGGGCTTATAAAGTAAGGTGAAAGATTAAATGGGTGTTAAAAAATTTAAACCAACGTCTGCTGGAAGAAGGTTTGCGACAGTTTCGGATTTCTCTGAGATAACCAAGCGTAAACCAGAGAAGAGTTTGACCGCTCCTTTGAATAAAAAGGGAGGACGCAATGTGCACGGGAGAACTACCGTGAGGCATGTTGGCGGTGGTCATAAGCGCAGATATCGGATAATCGATTTCAAGCGGAATAAGAAGGATGTACCAGCAAAAGTCATAGCAATAGAGTATGATCCCAACCGTTCTGCAAATATTGCTCTTCTTAATTATGGAGACGGTGAAAAGCGCTATATTATTGCCCCAGTTGGTCTTAAGGTTGGGGATGAGGTTGTTTCAAGCACCACTGCTGATATTAAAATCGGTAATGCCATACCTTTAAAGAATATACCTTTGGGAACTATGATCCATAATATTGAGCTTAAACCAGGTCAAGGCGGAAAACTGGCACGCTCGGCTGGAGCTGCTGTGCAATTAGTGGCAAAAGAGGGAAATTATGGACAGATTAAGCTACCTTCTGGAGAAGTAAGGATGGTGCATCTGGATTGCCTTGCTACTATTGGCCAGGTAGGTAATGTGGAGAACGAGATACTTTCTTTAGGTAAGGCAGGGAGATCTCGCTGGTTGGGTAAGAGACCAAAGGTTAGAGGTACGGTTATGAACCCGGTAGATCATCCTCATGGAGGAGGCGAAGGGAAGTCAAAAGGACACCTCCCGAGTACACCATGGGGAACACCAACTATTGGATACCGCACTAGAAAGAAAAAGATTTCAGATAGACTTATAATTAGAAGACGCAAGAAAAAGCGGAAGTAATCCAATCGGGAGGATATTATGTCAAGGTCTCGTAAAAAAGGACCCTATATTGACCCCAAGCTGTTTAGCAAAATCGAGGAACTCAATACTAGACATGAGAAGAGAGTAATTAAAACCTGGTCGCGAGATTCAACGATTTTTCCTGAAATGGTAGGTCATACTATAGCAGTGCATGATGGTCGCAAACACGTACCAATCTATATTACGGAAAGTATGGTAGGCCACAAACTTGGAGAATTTGCACCTACAAGATTATTTAGAGGTCATGGATCGCATACTGAAAGATCTACTGCTCTGACTTAGGAATGGTGGAGGATATATGGAAGCTAAAGCAGTAGCAAAATTTGTTAGGCTTTCGCCGAGAAAGGTTCGGCAATCTATAAATTTAATAAACGGTAAGAATGTAGAGGAAGCACGTGCATTGCTTAGGTTCAGTCCAAAAGCAGGAGCAAAGATCGTAGGAAAAGTTTTGAATTCGGCAGTCGCTAATGCACAGCACAATTTTAAAATACGTGAAGAGCTTTTTATATCAAGAGCTTACGTAGATCAGGGACCTACGATGAAGAGATATCGGCCGCGGGCAATGGGAAGAGCGGCACCTATTCTAAAAAGAACCAGTCATATTACAGTAATAGTTAGCGATAGGAAGGAGGGTTAAGCAAGTGGGTCAAAAGGTTAATCCCTTTGGGCTAAGGTTGGGAATAATTAAAAACTGGCATTCTCGTTGGTATAGCGAAAAAGACTTTGCTAAGTATGTGAAAGAAGATTTAAGGATAAGAGAATATATCACAGAGAAACTTAGCAGGGCAGGAATTGCACATGTGGAGATTGAGAGAGCCGGTGATCGCATACAGATCGATATTCACACGGCCAGACCGGGAATTGTTATCGGTAAAAAGGGTGCCGAAGTTGATCTCTTGCGGAAAGACCTTGAGAAGATAACCCAGAAGCAAGTTCAGGTGAATATTCAAGAGGTAAAGAGACCCGAGATAGACGCTAACCTTATTGCACAAAATATTGCTGAGCAATTAGCGGGCAGAATCTCTTTCCGGCGGGCAATGAAGAGAGCAGTTAGTGCGGCTATGCGTGCAGGAGCCAAGGGAGTAAGAGTGTCTTGTGCCGGTCGGTTAGGAGGAGCCGAGATGGCTAGAAGAGAGTGGTACAGAGAAGGACAAGTACCTCTTCATACCTTAAGAGCAGATATCGACTATGGATTTGCTGAAGCACATACCACCTTTGGGCGGATTGGGGTAAAGACATGGATTTATAAAGGTGAAGTAATGCCTGGCAGCGAGAAAGCTGAGGTTTAAGGTTATTAAGTTGCAGAAAGGCTTTTAACAATGTTAATACCAAAGAGAGTTAAACACAGGAAAGCACAAAGAGGGCGCATGAAGGGAAAAGCAACGGGAGGAACCAAGATTCATTTTGGGGACTATGGCCTTCAAGCTCTGGAGCCTGGATGGATTACCAATAAACAGATTGAAGCAGCGCGTATTGCAATGACGCGATTTATAAAAAGAGGGGGTAAGGTCTGGATAAACATATTCCCGGACAAACCAGTTACAGAAAAGCCAGCCGAAACGCGTATGGGAAGCGGAAAGGGAAATCCTGAGCATTGGGTGGCAGTAGTACGCCCAGGGAGAATACTTGTTGAGTTGGCAGGAGTTAATGAAGGAGTTGCAAAGGAAGCAATGAGATTAGCATCAAACAAGCTCCCCATAAAGACGAGGTTTGTGAAGAGGGAGGAGCTGGGTCATGAAAGCTAAAGATATAAGAGATTTGTCGCAAAAAGAATTGGAAGAGAGGTTCAAAGAAGCTAAGACGGAACTTTTTAATCTGAGATTCCAGCTTGCAACTGGTCAACTGGATAATCCCATGAAGATTCGTGAAGCTAGAAGAAATATAGCTCGCATCCAGACGGTAAGGAGAGAAAAAGAGCTGTAGGCTGAAGAAGCTTAGAAGACGTCTTCTATAATAATATTTACCGATAATCATTGAGGTCTTGTATGCGGAGGGAACCATGACAGATAGGAAGAGGCGGAAAGTAAGAATAGGGAGAGTAGTCAGTGATGCAATGGATAAGACTACTGTAGTTATGGTAGAAACGCTAACGAGGCATCCCTTATATAAAAAGACAGTAAAAACGACAAAGAAATATAAAGCACACGATGAGCAAAATCAATCGAAGGTTGGTGACCTTGTTGAGATTATGGAGACGCGCCCGATAAGCTGTGAGAAGAGATGGCGTCTTGTTTCTATTGTTAAAAAAGCAGAATAGCAGGGAGAACTGATAATGATACAGGCCGAGACGAGGCTAAAAGTTGCTGATAATACTGGAGCTAAAGAGATTAGCTGCATAAAAGTATTGGGAGGTTCTAACCGTCGCTACGCTAAGGTAGGTGACATGGTGGTTGCTTCGGTAAAGGATGTTGCACCGGGCGGTGTTGTAAAGAAGGGAGAAGTTGTACGTGCGGTGATTGTTCGCACCAAGAAGGAGATGCGTCGCTCGGACGGCTCCTATATAAAATTTGATGAAAATGCAGCAGTTCTGATAAATGAACAAATGAATCCAAGAGGAACTAGAATTTTTGGGCCAGTAGCCAGAGAGCTAAGAGATAGGAATTTTATGAAGATTATTTCTTTGGCGCCGGAAGTATTATAGGAAGGAACCAAGGGGATTTAGGGATTAGGAAAATGGCAAAGTTGGAGATAAAGAAGGGCGATAGAGTAGTTGTAATTGCCGGCAAAGACAAAGGAAAGAAGGGAAAGATTCTTCAAACTCTTCCCAGTCGAGACCGGGTTATTGTAGAGGGTATTAATATTGTCAAAAAACATAGTCGGCCTACTCGTAAAGCTCCTCGAGGAGGCATAACGTCTAAAGAGGCAACGGTTCATGTTTCAAATGTTCAGCTTTTATGCTCCCATTGCGAGCAGCTCGCGAGGATTAAGCACAAAGTAGAATCTAGCAATAAACAAATACGTATTTGCAGCAACTGTGGCGGGTCATTAGATAAATGATTAGGAGATATATTCTTATACTTTTTACCGGTGAAAGATAATGAAGGTAGCAGCTGTTATACCTAGACTTAAGGAAAAATATCAAAAAGAAATAATCCCTGAAATGATGAAGGAACTTGGATATAAGAATCCCTTCCAAGTCCCTCGCTTGGAGAAGATTGTTGTCAATATGGGAGTAGGAGATGCTACCCAAGATTCCAAGATGCTAGAAGCTGCTGCTACAGATCTTTCGATTATAACAGGTCAGAAGGCTCTCATTACGAAGGCGAAGCGTTCGATTGCTGGTTTTAAGTTAAGGAAGGGAAATCCTATAGGATGTAAGGTCACTTTACGAGGTGCTAGGATGTACGAGTTTCTGGATCGCATTATGAATACTGCGTTTCCTCGCATCAGGGATTTTCGTGGTCTTTCTCCCCGCTCATTCGACGCTAATGCTAATTATTCTTTAGGAGTAGATGAGCAGTTGATTTTTCCTGAGATTGATTATGACAAAGTACAGAAAGTGCGGGGTATGAATATTACTATAGTTACGACAGCTAAGGATAAGAAGTCGGCTTTCGCACTTTTAAAAAAGCTGGGTATGCCCTTTGGGGAGA
Organism: uncultured Actinomycetota bacterium; assembly: GCA_964348135.1. Classification (GTDB taxonomy): domain Bacteria; phylum Actinomycetota; class Aquicultoria; order JACQXZ01; family CAYGBL01; genus CAYGBL01. The sequence continues at coordinate 13,470 of CAYGBL010000028.1, read as the reverse complement.
AATAAATAGAGTGGTGTCAGTAATAAGAAATGTTTAATAGCGGGAGGGAAAATTGGCAAAGAAGGCCTTAGTGAATAAAGCTATGAGGAAGCAAAAATATAAAGTTCGAGAGTATCATCGCTGTGTACGTTGCGGAAGGCCCAGAGGTTACTACCGGAAGTTTGGATTGTGCAGGATTTGCCTGCGAGAGTTAGCGCACCGGGGTGAAATACCGGGATTGGTAAAAGCAAGCTGGTAGGCAGCAAACTATTGGAGGGATTAACGTGACCATGACAGATCCCATTGCAGATATGTTAACTAGAATTAGAAATGCAAATATAAGCTATCGAGAAGAAGTTGAAATTCCTTCCTCAAAGATGAAGTTGGAGATAGCTAAAATTTTAAAGGAAGAGGGATATATTAATGACTTTGAAGTTATGAAGAGCGAATTTCATGATCTTATTAAAGTCATTATGAACTACGGGCCTAATCGGGAGCGAGTAATTTCTGGCATTAAGAGAATAAGTAAACCAGGACTGCGCGTCTATGCCAAAAAAGGAGAAATTCCTAGAGTATTGGGCGGTTTGGGAATTGCCATACTTTCCACTTCGGAAGGAGTAATAACAGCCAGAGAAGCCCAGCGCTTAGGTGTAGGTGGAGAGGTTATCTGCTATATATGGTAGGTAGTAAAAATAAAAATTTAAAAGCAAAATTCAAAGACAAGAGCTGTCATAGTGTAAAGGAGTAATAAAGTAAAAGCGAACCACTAATTACGATGTTACCGTATTACGTTATTACTTTCATAAGAAATAATTTTGATTATTGTATTTTCATTTGAGGAAGAGGTTTTCCCATAAGCTTAGCAGCGAACAGGATTTAAATTTACTTTTATATAGTATGAATTAACAAGCTTTATAGATTTGATGATTTAGAGGAGTGCTGAAGTGTCGAGAGTAGGGCAGAAACCTATAGAAATACCACAAGGTGTTGAGGTCAAAATAGAAGGTGCTAAAGTAGCAGTCAAGGGACCAAAGGGTGAGCTTACCCGAAAATTTTCTAAAGACCTGGGTATAAGCGTTAAGGATAACAGAATTTATTTGGAGCGATTTTCAGATAATAAATTTTATCGGTCTTTGCACGGACTTACCCGGACACTAATTGCTAATATGATTGAAGGAGTCAGCAAGGGCTTTAGCAAAACACTGGAGATTACCGGTGTAGGTTTCCGCGCTACCAAGAAGGGAGATAATCTGGAAATACAGGTAGGTTATTCTCATAATATTATCTTCCCCAAACATCAGGGGATTCAAATTGAGGTACCAACGGCGACAAAGATTATCATTAGCGGAATAGATAAAGAGCTGGTAGGTGAAGTGGCTGCAAGTATTCGGAGAATAAGGAAGCCGGAACCATACAAAGGTAAGGGAATTAAGTATGAAGGTGAATATGTGAGAAGGAAGGTTGGAAAGACAGCAAAGTAGGGAGTTGTGGGTTGGGAGTATGCAGTGAAATATTAGATGTTTAACACTGTCTATCGACCAGCAAGACCCTGATAAATTTTGTGGAGATGGGATGGCAAAATTAGCAAAATTGGAATTGAGATTAAGAAGACACAGGAGAGTACGCAAACGGATTATAGGTACTTCAGAACAGCCGCGTCTTTGTATTTACAGAAGTAATGCAAACATTTATGCGCAATTAATTGATGATTTTGCAGGAAAGACATTAGTCAGTGCTTCCAGTTTGAATTCATCTTTGGAAGAGAAGAAGAGAAATAAAAAAGGTGTAGAGATAGCTTATGAAGTAGGTCATTTAGTGGGTAAAAAAGCGTTGGAAAAAGGTATCAGTAAGGTAGTCTTTGACCGTGGAGGATTTTTATATCACGGCAAGGTAAAAGCTTTAGCTGAAGCAGCCAGAGAAGCAGGATTAGAATTTTAGTTTTAAGGGGGAATATTGGAGAAGATAAATCCAGATGGGTTGGAGTTGCAAGAAAAGATAGTATACATAAATCGTGTTGCCAAAGTAGTTAAAGGAGGTCGCCGGTTCAGCTTGAGTGCTCTTGTTGTTGTTGGTGATGGAGACGGGCACGTTGGTGTTGGTATCGGGAAAGCGAATGAGGTACCGGAGGCTATTCAGAAGGGCATTGAAAGTGGGAAAAAAAACATGTTTGCTGTTCCGCGCATGGGTACCAGTATCCCCCATCAGGTGATAGGCCGTTCCGGTGCCGGCAGGGTATTATTAAAACCCGCATCGGAAGGTACGGGGGTTATTGCGGGTGGTCCGGTCCGGGCAATAATGGAGCTTGCTGGAATAAAGGATATACTAACCAAATCTTTGGGCAGCTCTAATGCTATAAATGTTGTGAATGCAACTATAGCTGGTTTAAGGAGTTTGAAGAACCCGGAAGATGTTGCGAAGCTAAGAGGAAAAACACTTGAGGAGATTATAGGGCGTAAAAAGAGCTAGATAGAGATGGATACTAGGAGCAGGATTAGAATTACACAGATAAAAAGCATAGTGGGCCAAAAAAAAGTCAGAAGAAGAACAGTAAGAGCACTGGGTCTTAAACGAATCGGAGATTCTATAGAGCAAGAAAAGAAGCCCGAGATCCTGGGTATGATTTATAAGGTCCAGGACTTAGTGAGAGTTGAAGAACTCAAAGACTAACTATGCTGGTTTGGGGGTTTCTTTGAGACTACATGAGCTAGGACCTAGGAAAGGTTCAAAGAAAAAGGAGAAGAGAGTTGGCCGTGGTATAGGTACCGGGTTTGGTAAGACTTCCGGTAGAGGCCATAAGGGTCAGAAATCTCGTTCGGGAACTGGAAGGAAGTACGGTTTCGAAGGAGGACAAAATCCTATACAAAGAAGAATGCCCAAATTAGGGGGTTTTAAAAATATTTTTAGGGAAGATTACTCAGAAGTAAATGTGGGAAGATTGAATCTTTTTGATCAGGGTACTTTGGTTGATCCGAAGGCCCTAAGGGAGAGGGGTTTAGCTCACAGTAATAGGGTAAGGGTTAAGATATTGGGTGAAGGCGAACTCAAGAAGGCACTAACTGTAAAGGCGCACAGTTTCAGTAAAACTGCAAAAGAGAAAATCGAGAAAGCAGGAGGCGAAGTCGAAGTAATATAATGTTTTCTGTACTGCGTAATGCATTCAAAATTCCTGATTTAAGAAAAAAGATTCTCTTTACGCTCGGCATTCTGGCAATATACCGTGTGGGTGCTCATATTCCCGTCCCCGGGGTTGATGTAAAAGCTTTGGAGAAACTGTTTCAGCGTGGAGGATTACTAGGTTTTCTTGATCTTTTTTCAGGAGGAGCCCTCTCTCAGTTTGCTATTTTTGCTTTGGGAATTATGCCCTATATTACGGCATCAATCATAATGCAGTTGCTAACGGTAGTTATTCCTAAAATAGAAGAGTGGGCGAAAGAGGGGGAACTTGGCCAAAGAAAGATTACTCAAATTACTCGATATTTGACTCTATTCCTGGCCCTTACACAGTCAATAAGCTTAACCTATTTTTTCCGCGGACAGGGAGTTATACCAGACTTTAGCTTGCAAACACGCTTTCTAATTATCATTTCCCTGACAACAGGTACCGTTCTTATCATGTGGCTGGGAGAATTAATTACCCAGCATGGTATTGGCAACGGTATGTCCATACTTATATTTATAAGCATTATCTCCCGTTTTCCTATTGATTTGGTAAAATCCTTGCAAATTGCTAATCCAACAGTTATGGCAATTTCAGTAATAATCATCCTGGTAGTTATTGCCTCTATCGTGATAATTGAACAAGGTCAACGTCGCATACCGGTTCAGTATGCAAAGCGAATCGTAGGTCGCAAAATGTATGGCGGCCAGAGTACTTATATTCCTCTAAAGGTTAACCAGGCAGGAGTTATGCCAATTATATTCGCTTCCTCGATACTGATCTTTCCAGGTACCTTTGCCCAGTTCTTTAGAGGAAGGGTCTTTGAAACAATAAGTAATGCTCTTGATCCTGGCTCATGGTTGTACCTTTCACTTTATGGTCTCTTAATTGTTTTTTTTACCTATTTCTATACTGCTATTACCTTTAATCCCATAGATGTCTCAGATAATATGAAGAAGTACGGGGGCTTTATTCCAGGAGTAAGACCCGGCCAGCCCACGGCTTTGTATCTGAACCGCATTCTGAGTCGAATAATTTTGCCAGGTGCGCTTTTTCTGGCAATAATTGCTATAGTGCCCACAATTCTTATGTCTACTCTTAATGTCCCTTTTTTAAGAGAGTTTGGAGGAACATCGGTACTTATTATCGTTGGTGTGGCATTAGAGACTGTGCAGCAGCTGGAAGCGCAGCTTCTTATGCGACATTATGAGGGATTCCTAAAATAAAGGAGCAGGTTTGAATATAGTAATGCTGGGAGCACCTGGAGCAGGAAAAGGGACACAAGCGGAAAGAATCTCAGAACGCTGCAATCTTCTTCATATATCAACCGGAGATATTTTGCGCAAAGCAATAACTGAAAAAAGCGCATTGGGTCAAAAGGCTAAGATGTTTATGGATAAAGGAGAACTGGTACCCGATGAAGTGGTAATAAGCATAATTGAAGAAAGAATGTCAGATGCAGACTTCCGTAAAGGGTTTATCCTTGATGGTTTTCCCCGTACTGTTGCTCAGGCTAATGCTTTAAAAGAAATGTTGGGCAAGTTAGGCAGAAAGATCGATGCTGTATTTAATGTAGATGTTGATGATCAAGAACTAATCAAACGTTTAGCCAGAAGGAGAACATGCAATAAGTGTGGGAAAAACTATCATCTTGATTTCGATCCTCCCCGCAAAGAGGGTATATGCGACGTCTGCGGGGAAAAAATTATGCAAAGAGAAGATGATAAGGAAGATACTGTTCGTACAAGGCTTGCAGTTTATAAGAGACAGACAGCTCCTTTAATAGAGTATTACAATCAGGAAGGATTGCTACATACTATCGACGGTAAACGTTCGATTGAGGAAGTCTTTGCTCAAATAAAAGATATTCTTGAGGTGCCTTGCGAATGATAATACGCAAGGCGGCAAGTGAGCTAAAGAGAATGCGGCAAGCAAGCCTAATTGTTGCGGAGACCATTGATATTATTGCGGAAGTTATTAAGCCCGGCATAACAACCCTTAAGCTAAACCAGTTAGCTGAAGAGTATATTTTAAGTAGAGGTGGTAAGCCGGCTTTTAAAGGTTATCAGGGTTTTCCTTCTTCCATCTGCACCTCAGTTAACGAAGGAGTAGTTCACGGAATACCTGGTGCGAAGAAGCTGGAATCGGGAGACATTATAGGAATTGATATTGGTGTGCTTTTTAAAGGTTATTATGGAGATGCAGCGGTTACTTTTCCAGTAGGGATTATATCAAAAGAAGCAGAGCGGTTGATATCTGCAGCCAGGCAAGCCTTGATGGCTGGAATTAAAAAATGTTACCTTGGTAACCGGTTGTCTGATATTTCTAGTGCAATTCAGACTACGGCTGAATCAGCTGGTTTTTCAGTGGTAAAAAATTTTGTCGGTCACGGCATAGGGAGATCTATGCATGAAGATCCTCAAATTCCCAATTTTGGCAGCCCGGGTAAAGGACCGAAGCTGGAAGTAGGAATCACCTTTGCCATTGAACCGATGTTAAATATGGGTGGATCTGAGGTGGAAGTATTGGAGGACGGCTGGACTGTGGTAACAAAAGACAGGAGTCTTTCTGCTCATTTTGAGCATACTGTTGCGGTAAACAGAGACGGCCCCGAAATACTTACAAAATTGTAAAGATATAGACGGAGAAATATCAGTTTGTTATAATGATTATTTGGCTTAGCTTAAGGTAAAGGCAAACAGTATGGCAGAGAAAGAGGAACCAATTGAGGTTGAGGGGACAGTAATAGAACCTTTGCCTAATGCAATGTTTAGAGTTGAATTAGATAATGGCCATAAGGTTCTGGCTCATATTTCCGGTAAGATGCGGATGCATTATATCAGGATATTACCGGGAGATAGGGTAACGGTGGAACTCTCGCCTTACGATTTAAGCAGGGGAAGGATTATATATAGATTCAAATAATGAATGTGTTTCTTGAAAGCAATTCGTATTATTCTATTTCCGCCTGCAAGTGCAAGGTATGTTTGTGGAGGAAGAAGTGAAAGTAAGACCATCAGTTAAAAAGATATGTGAAAAGTGTAAAATCATTAAAAGGCACGGAAAAATAATTGTTATCTGCAGTAATCCCAAGCATAAGCAGAGGCAGGGGTAATAAACTAAAGAACATTACATAAATATGGAGGTAGATCAGATTTGGCAAGGATAGCGGGAGTCGATCTTCCCAGAGAGAAGAGAGTTGAGGTAGCTTTAACCTACATATACGGTGTGGGCCTGTCAAAGTCACGCGAGATCCTTAAAGCAACTAAAGTGAACAAAGATACGCGAATTCGTAATTTGACTGAGGATGAAATAGTCAAACTAAGAGACTATATTGATAAAAAAATTAAAGTTGAAGGAGATTTGAAAAGAGAAGTCTCTCAAAATATTAAGCGCTTGATGGAAATCGCATCATACCGCGGTCTCAGGCACCGCCGGGGTTTACCTGTTCGTGGTCAGAGAACTCATACCAATGCTCGCACTCGTAAGGGACCAAGGAAGACTGTAGGAATCAAACGTTCAAAAGCTAGTCCTACTGGAAAAGGCAAGTAAGGAGAAGGAGGTTTACAGGTGGCAAAGAAAGCAGCAAAGAGTCGCACTAGGAGAAGAGAGAAGAAAAATATATTGCAGGGAGTAGCCCATATAAAATCCACGTTCAATAACACCATCATCACCCTTACAGATTTAGATGGAAATACCGTCTCCTGGGAAAGTGCGGGAAGTGTAGGCTTCAAAGGTTCACGCAAAAGTACGCCTTTTGCTGCACAGCTAGCGGCTGAAGCAGCTGCAAAGAAGGCCCAGGAGCATGGTTTACGCAAGGTAGATGTTTTGGTAAAAGGACCGGGAGCAGGAAGGGAGACCGCTATACGGTCTTTACAGGCTGCCGGCTTAGAAGTTACAAGTATTACGGATGTGACCCCCGTACCTCATAATGGATGCCGTCCGTCAAAACGCAGACGGGTTTAGCGAATCTATTACGTCTTTATAGGCTAGTGAAAGGAAGATAAAAGAGCATATGGCTAGATATACAGGACCGGTGTGCAAGCTGTGCAGAAGGGAAAACAGAAAGCTCTTTCTCAAGGGAGATAAGTGCTTAAGTGATAAATGTCCGGTCGAGAAACGTCCCTTTGCGCCGGGCGAACACGGGAAGCGTAGAAAAAAAGAGTCTGAATATAATTTGCAGCTTAGAGAAAAACAGATGGCTAGAAGGTCTTACGGTTTACTGGAAGATCAATTTAGGCTTTATTATAAACGTGCGGTTAAGCGCAAGGGAATTACTGGAGAAGTATTATTACAGTTGCTGGAGACAAGGTTGGATAACATCGTGTATCGTTCAGGTTTCGCATCCTCGCGTAATGAAGCCCGACAGTTTGTGAAACATGGTCATTTCACAGTTAATGAAAAGGTGGTAAATATCCCTTCGTATGCACTGCGAGAGGGAGATACCGTGGGGGTTCGCCTTAAAAGTAGGGAAATGACAAGAATTATGGAAAATATTGAGTCATCTACGAAGGCTGAGATACCTGCTTGGCTAGAAGTCAATTCTGACAACTTAACCTCAAAAGTTCTAAGATTGCCCGCCAGGGAAGAAATTGATATGCCTGTTCAAGAACAATTAATAGTCGAACTGTATTCTAAGTAAATAGTAAAAGGTATAAGGAGCGATGTTGAGTGATTGAGTTTAAGAAACCACGTATATCAATAAAAACGATTTCCGATACGACTGCAGAATTTACGGTAGAACCCTTAGAGCGTGGTTTTGGATATACTTTGGGAAATACTATGAGAAGAATACTCCTCTCCTCACTACCGGGTGCAGCTATCTCCTCAGTGCGAATAGAAGGAGTAGCTCATGAGTTCTCCACAATACCTAATGTGCAGGAGGATGTGACAGATATAATCCTGAATCTGAAGCAGCTCGTCTTGAGGTTGTTTAGTGATGAACCTGCTACCATCCGAATCAAAGCCAAAGGGCCAAAAGAGGTAAAAGCTCAAGATATTATGGTACCCAGCGAGGTGGAAATAGTTAATCCCGAACTCCATATTGCCACCCTTAACAAGAAGGGAAAATTGGAAATGGAGATGGTTGTTGAGAAGGGGCGGGGATATGTTTCTGCGGACAGGAATAAAAAACCCAATGATCCTATTGGAGTTATACCCATAGATTCTTTATATAGCCCCATGCGAAGGATAGTTTACTCAGTAGAGAATACTCGGGTAGGGCAGCGGACAGATTTTGACAAGCTCATCCTCACTGTAGAAACTGATGGCAGCTTAATTCCCGATGAAGCAGTAAGTATTGCATCAAAGATTATTAATGAGCATATGAATTTGTTTATTGATCGGGCGCCGGAAGAGGCTGAAGGCCCCGTCTTTGCTCCTGATGAGACTGAAAAGGCCAAAGTTCTCGATTCTCCTATTGAAGAGCTGGAACTTTCGGTTCGCTCTTACAACTGTTTGAAGAAGGAAGGCGTAAATACCTTAGAACAGCTCATCTCGCGTACCGAGTCGGAATTACTTAATATAAGAAATTTTGGAGCGAAATCAATTGAGGAGATAAAGAGTAAACTTAAAGAGCTTGAACTCTCTTTGAAAGGTTGAAGTAGATGAGACATGCCAAGAAATCAAAAAGAATAGGCAGCAGCACTTCGCACCGTAGTGCCATTCTGCGCAATATTGCAATTGAGCTTTTTAAACATGAGAGAGTAAAAACTACTGAGCTCAGAGCGAAAGAGGTGCGCTCCATCGTCGATAAGGTAATTACACTAGCTAAAAAGGACGATCTACATTCACGCAGAAAAATAAGAAGCATTATTGATGATAAAGAGATAATGGTTAAGCTATTCTCGGAGATGGTGGAAAGATATAATGATCGTGATGGTGGTTATACACGCATCTATAAAATAGGACCTCGGCAAGGAGATAATGCTCCGCTGGTTTTGATTGAATTGGTCTAGATCTAATTTAATTCAAAATGTAAAATAGCCTGTTTGCCAAAATCGAACTTTTTATTTGCGACACACTTTTCTTAGCAAAAAGCCTTTACATATGAGTATGAATTTAGTTAATGTATAATCAAGTGAAGCCCGCAAAGGGCTTTTTGTTTTATGCAGATAAAGTAGATAATAGTAATATGGAGAAGAAATTAGTGGGAGGGTCTTATTGATAGAAGTAAAGAGGGTTAATCACATCTATAGACAAGGTCTCGAGAATGAAGTTATTGCACTTAAAGAAGTTCAACTCACCATACAAAAAGGGGAGTATTTAATTGTCATTGGTCACAATGGTTCTGGAAAATCCACCTTAGCCAAGCATCTGAACGGTCTTCTTATTCCCACTGAAGGTAATGTTGAAGTGTGTGGAATGAACACAAAGGATCACGAAAAGATCTGGAGCATCAGGCAAAAGGTGGGGATGATTTTTCAGAATCCTGATAACCAGATTGTTGCTACTGCCGTTGAAGAAGATGTTGCATTTGCACTTGAAAACCTGGGGGTTCCTCCAATGGAAATAAGAGAGAGAGTGGATAAAGCCTTAAAGCAGGTACATCTATCTGATTTTACTCGTCACGAACCACATCTTCTTTCCGGTGGGCAAAAACAGAGGGTGGCAATTGCGGGAGTCCTGGCTATGGAACCAGATTATTTGGTGCTCGACGAGCCAACTTCTATGCTCGATCCACAGGGAAGAGCAGAAGTTATGGAAATATTGAGAGCTTTAAACAAGGAAAAAGGTGTAACCATTATACACATTACTCATTTTGTTGATGAATGTTTGGGAGCGGACCGTATAGTGGTTATGGATAAGGGTACTATTGGTTGGGAAGGTCCGCCAAGGTCTTTACTGTCAAATCTGGAGCTTCTTGAGGAAATGGAAATATCTCCTCCACCAGTCGTTCAGTTGATTCATTTGCTAGCGCTACGGGGATTAAGCATTCCCACCAATCTCTTAACTGAACAGGAGGTTGTGGATGCCTTATGCAGCTTGAGCTGATTGATGTGAGTTTTACTTATATGGAAGGCTCACCTATTGCCCAAAGAGCTCTCAAGGGTATTAATCTGAGAGTAAACAGGCATCAATTTTTGGGAGTAATCGGTCCTACTGGTTCTGGAAAATCAACGTTGATTCAGCATCTGAACGGGATTTTACTGCCCACAGGAGGAAAAGTTCTTTTTGATGGTCAGGATATTTCGAACAATCCTTTTAACCGGAGAGTGCTCCGGCAGAAGGTAGGTCTGCTATTTCAATTTGCGGAGCAGCAGCTATTTGAGGAAACAGTCTTTGCAGACGTTGCTTTTGGCCCCCGTAATCTTGGACTCAAAGAGTCTGATGTTGAGTACAGAGTGAAGAAGGCTATGGAGACAGTCGATCTGGATTACCTTTCTCTCAAGGATAGGTCTCCTTTTTCGATAAGCGGTGGGGAGATGCGCAGGGTAGCTTTGGCCGGAGTGCTGGCTATGGAACCGGAAATTCTAATATTGGATGAACCTTTGGCCGGACTTGATTTTCCCACAAGAAAAAGGATAATCTCCCATCTTGAAAACCTGCACAGAGCAGGGCTGGCAATAGTTTTAGCAACTCACGATATGGAAGCAATAGCGAGGCTTTCAGACCGAATTGTAGTTCTTTCAGAAGGGAAGATGATCATGGACGGAAGTCCGCAGAAAGTATTTGCGCATGGAAACGCTTTATTAAAAATAGGGCTGGATATACCGCCAATAACAAAAATCGTTCACCTGCTGAGAGACAAAGGATGGGATATACCGCCTTATCTCTTTGAAGTTGAGGAGACAGCTGATGCAATTTTAGGGTGGTGCAGTAAGTCAAGATGGTGAGATTGAGCAGTGTTACCATAGGGCAGTACTATCCTGTTGAGTCTCTGGTTCATCAGCTGGACCCTAGACCGAAGATCGTAATCACGCTTCTTTTTATGGTCGGTCTTTTTCTGGTGCGCAATGTTTTTGGTTTTTTATCGTTCTTTGCGGTGATCTTCTTAACTATTTATTTAGCTCAGCTTCCCTGGAAGTTAGTTTTTCGGGGGATTCGCCCCATTTTATATTTTCTTGTCTTTACTGTAATTATTCATCTTTTATTCACTAAGGGCGAGATTATATTTCATCTGGGTCCTTTTGGGGTCACAAAAGAAGGGATTATGAACGGTTTATTTGTGATTTCGAGATTGCTGCTTCTAGTTATAGGAACAAGCTTGCTAACTCTTACCACAACTCCAGTTCAACTAACTGATGCATTGGAATTCTTACTGAGACCCTGGAGGAGGATTAAGGTTCCAGCCCATGAAATTGCTATGATGATAACAATTGCGCTTAGGTTTATTCCTACATTAATTGTTGAGGCAGAAAAGATTATGAATTCTCAGATGGCCAGAGGGGCTGATTTTGAGTCAGGAAATATTCTCAGACGAGCCAGAAACTATATCCCTTTACTGATACCGCTCTTTATTAGTGCCTTCAGACGGGCAGATGAGCTTGCTTTAGCAATGGAGTCGAGGTTATATCGTGGAGGAGAGGGAAGGACGCGTTTACGTGAGCTACAAATGGGATCAAGAGACTGGCTTGCTTTTACCATTGGTACTGTTTTTATATTTGCAATTTCGTGGATTGGGAGGTTCTAGAATTTATTATGGAAGACCTCAGTTGCATGCATTGAAAGCACAAACCCGAGTAAGTCAAAGCAAAGAGATAGGATTCAAGCAGATATTTAAGATTCCAAATCCTAAGCACCAAAAAATAATCTCATCCTCCAAACTCTCTCTTTAGCAAAGAGGACACAATCAATATCACCCTTTCCTAAAGGGGATTATAGGGGATTAGAGGGAGAGCTTCAGTGAGAAATATCAAACTTGTTCTTGAGTACCTGGGGACTAACTACCACGGTTTCCAAAAGCAGCCAGGTTTAATTACTATCCAGAGTGAGTTAGAAAGGGTTTTTTCCCTGCTGCTTAGAGAGAAGATTTCTGTGACTGCAGCTGGTCGTACTGATGCCGGGGTTCATGCCAGATACCAGGTTGTTAATTTTAAAACCTCCTCAATGATGGAGCTATTACGTTTCAAATGGTCAGCTAATACTCTTCTACCTTACGATATAGTGGTTACCAGTGCACAAGACGTTGACCTTTCTTTCAATGCCCGTTGGTTTGCAGTAGCCAGAGAATATACATACTATTTACTTAATAGAAGCCATGCATCAGCTTTTAAAGCTGAATGGACTTATTTCTACGCACGCCCTTTAGATGTCAAAGCAATGAATAAGGCCGTTAAATACCTTAGGGGAATGCAGGATTTTGAAGCATTTACCAGCTCTTTGCCGCGCAAGCATTACATAAGAAATGTTTACGCTACCGAGTGTGCAAGAATTGATGATATGATAGAGGTACGAATTGAGGCAAATTCTTTTTTACATAATATGGTGAGAATTATTGTAGGCACTCTGATACAGGTTGGGACAGGGCAACGTTCACCTGGAGATATGAGGAAGATACTGGAAAGTAAGGATAGAAGTCTAGCTGGACCAACTGCTCCAGCACGCGGACTGGTACTAACAGGAGTAAGATACGAAGCTTAGAATAAGGTTGCGGCGTTTACGTTCTCTTGACATCAGAGTAATTCTGGTTTAGCATAGTTAAGTCCCTGACCTTTTCAGGCAGGCCTGCCTGCCGCAGGCAGGGAAAATTTTTGGAGGCAGTATGAAGACTTATTCTGCGAAAAAACAGGATATTGCCAGAGAGTGGCATCTTATTGATGCAGAAGGTAAGATCCTTGGGCGCCTTGCCACTCAGGTTGCTTGTTTGCTTAAGGGTAAGCATAAACCGATATATACACCTAATGTTGATACAGGAGACTATGTAGTTGTGATTAATGCCTCCAAAGTAAGACTAACAGGGAAAAAATCTCGGGATAAGAAATACTTCCATCATTCTGGCTATATAGGAGGACTTAAGGCGGTTGATTTCGAGACCTTAATTGAAAGAAAGCCAACTCAGGTAATTCGAGAGGCAGTTAAAGGGATGCTTCCGAAGAATCATTTAGGTCGAAAAATGCTAAAGAAGCTGAAAATTTATGCTGGATCTGAACATCCGCACAACCATAACAATATTATGACATTTGAATTATAAAGAGAGGAAAGAAGTGGGAAAGAAGAAAGAAGAAAAAATTGAGGAAGCAGAAGCCGGGACCAACCAGAGCGTGGAGCCGGAAGTAGAGGCAGAAACTGTTTCCAAGACAGAAAAGACAAAGAAAACTGAAACCAAAACAAAACAAAAATCAAAAACCACGACCAAAGCCACAAGCAAAGCCACAAGCAAAGCCACAAGCAAA
>CAYGBL010000027.1:0-20569 GCA_964348135.1 uncultured Actinomycetota bacterium | reverse complement strand
CAGGGCAAGAAGCGAGGGCGGGCAAAAATTCCTTCCCCCCAACCCCCTTCCTTTTAACCGCCCGAGCGAAAATTTTTTAGAAGTCAGCATCGGGATTTTCGCGGAAAAAAGTTCGGATTTTGTTCAAGAGAGACAGCCAATTTTTTCGGCTTTAATAAGAATTTTTTGAAGATGGAGAAGCTTCCATTAATTTTACACAGAACCATATAGGCTTTTTACTAATGGCATACGCTAGAAAACATAAAAGAAGACGAACCACAATGGGGGCTGATACGAACCTTTCTCTATTAACCCAGCCTACGGGAAACCTGCTTAAACACCGTGAAATCCCAATCTGGTATTTCAAACTGAGTGCATCGTGATATGAATTTTTGTATTACTTGGCAGTGTTTTAAGAGCTGGTTGTTTCTTAAGCTCGGGAACTAACTGGAATCTTCTTTAAGTTGCCGATTATGCTTTCTACTGAGATGGAGGAGTTACCTGTTCACCGGCAGTTACTGCCGGTTTTTGCAGTTGACTCAGTGCTTTTGTGGCTTCAAATTGTCAGGATCCAGTTTCAACACCCTTTGGTAGGCCCAAAGGGCTTTTTCATTTTGATTAAGTTCTTTGTAAACTTGGCCTAGTTCGAAATAAGCTTCCAAATATCTGGGATTAAGATCGGTGGCAATGGTTAGCTTGTCTTTTGCATGTATTTCTGCTTTATTATGGGAGTAGAAGTGTAATAAATAACCAATACACTTCGAAAATCATACATCTGTTGGCGTAATCTGTTTCATTCCTTAACACTTTTACTTTGAGCTTTCCCGAAGCTCTCCATCATCTTCTGTCACATCTCAGATGGATTGCACTCGGTCCCCATCTGATTCATCATGCCTTGCATCATTCGAATCATCATTTTGGGAATAACATCTGTAGCAAGTGTTGTGATTACTGTTCCAGCTGCGGCTCCAATGACGAAAGCCTTTGTGCTTTTATTCATCACTATCTCCTTTTGCCTCAATCTGCTCAGTTTATAAAACCCTATGTGCCCCAATTATAGAGCTTTTTATTTCTCATGTAAAAGAATGTGTGATTACAGAAGGTTTATGTGAGTTTTTAAAGGTCCTATGTACTTCCAATATAATATATTTTGGTAGATGTTCGCGGCCATATTTTCATACCAGGGTAGGAAAAAGTTCCACAAGGGCGAAAATATCAAGGGAAGTTATTATTTATATGAATCGCGTGGCTTCGATCAGGAGGTGTAAAGTGAGCGCTTATCAGTATGCAGCGATTATTACGGCAGGATATATAATTTTGCAGATTTTTGGTGGTCTTGCAATAAGCAAGCTAGGACTGCGCAGATTTATTATCTTTCACATATTTTCTGGTTTCTTTCTTCTGTTGCTTACTGCTATTACTGCTATATTAGGAATTCTGGCAAGAGTTACAAATCTTAACTCAATTTCGGTTATTTTTTCTGTTCTTGCATTCTTGTCCGCTGGCTTACAGGTGGGAATCGGCGCGCGTCTTTATCTCTCCCGGCCCGAACTTATATCAAGACATCTTCTGGTTGCGCTTATCACCTTTGGCCTGGCATTGCTTGCTGCAGCAACCGCTCTTCTCTAGCAACGTTTCTTGAATATAGGCTCTATTGTAGTTAAAATTACCTTTGTGGCGCCATCGTCTAGCGGTTTAGGACACCGCCCTCTCAAGGCGGAGATCGCGGGTTCAAATCCCGCTGGCGCTGCCAATAAAAATGTTGAAAAATGGAGGTTTTTTCTTAAAAGGAAGAAGTCTCCAGTTTATTTTCGGGCTCTCTGCTAAGATTTTGCTAATGTGAATATGTGAAAGATGAGGGAGCAAACTAATTCAGTGGGTTTGTCCCTTAAGTTAATAATAATTAAAAGTAAAATCTATCTTGAGTAAAGAGTAATATCAGAGGATGGTTTTTTCATACGGTAATAGACTACGAGGTAATAAATAGCAGCACCCAAAGTCCAGAGGAATAATATTGATAGAGCCCAGAAAAGTCTAGCTCGTGGACCAGGAGTTGGAAATTTACCATAAGGGCGTTTTAGACAGTCAATCAGGGCCCATATAGGAAATCCCAGGATAATAATGAGGAAGATGTCCACAAACGGTAGCATATGATTCTCTGTTTCATAAGTTGTATAAATTATATCACGACTACACTTGAACCCGCGACCTTCAGCTTGGGAATTGAGTAAGCATCTCTACGCACCAAGACATAACAGAACACAACATAACCAAATATGGTCTCTGAGCTGGGCAAATGCCTACTTCTGATACTCTGGTAAGTAATGGTAAGTTACGGCATGTTGGCTTTTTTGATTAGAAAATTGATATGGTACTCAGCTTTTCAGACCAGAAAAAGAGCAGCTGATTTTGAAAATATTTAAAGTCTTCTTCAGGCAAAGCATTTAGAAATAAACATTTTATTTGAGCTAGATGAAATATTATCTGACTTTCAATTTCATCATACATTTTTCCAGTTCGAATAAAATGTCATTGTAAGAGTTTGAATACCGTACCACCATGTCTACCAAAGAACGAAGCAAGGTAGATTTAGTTAATCTTATTGCTTCTTGGTATTAAGGGTTTGAAACCGCGAATAAAGGACTCTGGAAAAGAAGTTTCCCAAGGCTTTCTGGATAGCAAGCCGATTTCCAGCCGCCATAGGGAGAGAGCATTATTAGGTAGTCGGTCGGCGAGCGGATGTGATAAGGTCTCGTAATGAAGTACCGGTATTCATTGATTCCTCTTCCATAGAGAGGTTAAGAAACTGCAGATATATAGTTTTCTCGGTACGGCATCCAAAACTGTAATATTAAAAATACTCAACATATCATTGCATTAATAGTAGATATTTTTCAAAATAAAGAGACATAAGAACAAAGGAATTTAGCAGCAACTTACTAAAATAAAGAGGAATAAGATATGAGTGAAGCGATGTATGAAAATTATCCTTTTCGGATTCTGTGTCTGACTTCTGCCCAGTCAATTTCAAGCTACTTGATAGGAGCTTTAATCTTCTATCTTATTGGCGGTTTATTTGCGGGTTTTGGATATATCCTGATTTCTCTTCTATCGATTGTTTTGGCAATGAGGTTCCGCTGCTCTTATTGCTACTATTATGGTAGAAACTGTGCTTCGGGTTTGGGAAGTCTATCTAAGTTGTTTTTCAAAAAGAGAGATAATGCTGAATTTAGTAATCCAAAAAATGTAGCCCCCGCTGCATTTCTAAGCTTTGCTGTTTTGTTTCTGCCTCTTGTTGCTGCAATAGTCTTTATATTTTTAGAATTTTCTTGGTCTCTTTTGCTGCTCTCGGTAGCTTACTTTATTATTGCCTTTTTCTTTGGATTGTCGCTGAGGAAGAATGTAGTTTGCAAATACTGTAAGCAGGGAGAAATAGGTTGTCCTGCATATCAGGGCATGCAGGGAAAAAGCAGAACTGGATAAACACCTTTGAGCTCAGGTCTGGCATAGGATAGGCTGCGACATCATAGATCTCTTACCTGGCCAAGTTGATCGAACAAAGCAAAACTAAGGGATTGCTTCACTCCACTTATGAATCAATGGTATTAATGAGTGATAAATAGTTGGAGGCTAATTAAAAAATTACATATTGACTGCTTCAATGGTTTTTTCTTCATCGGCAGTTCTAAAGATACAGACAACAGATTCACCGGAACCTGCAGTTCCATACATATAGTTGATATTTATGCCGGCTTCAGCAATTTTTTTAGCAACTTTCTGCAGCTCTCCCGGTCTGTCAGGCATTTCAACAGCGATTACTGCCTCTTCCTTAACTTCAGCACCTAATTTAGCTAGTACATCCTTTGCCTTATCATTATTATCAGTAACCATCATAAATTCTGCTTCACCTTCCATTCCGTATGCAGATATAGCTTTTAGATTTATCCCTGCTGCGAAGATGGCTGTAGTAACTTCGGCTAGTAATCCGATCTTATCTGGCATTGTAGAAGTTAGTTGAGTTAGTCTATACGCTTTCGACATAGTTACCTCCCTACCGATATTGGTCTCCCTTTATTTTAATACCCTTTTAAGGAATATAAAGTAGTAAGTTTAATTTTATATGCATATTTTTGAATATTAGAACATTTGATAATGGATATCTAGAATAGATTCTAGGTTTTGTCTTCTCCATCTATAATCCTTCTCTCCTTGTAGGAATAAATTACTTGCTCCACCTTATATGTTATTCAACATATTTCCTTGCAATGGACTAAGCGGACAGTGCTCTTTATTAAATAAGAGTACGAATCCTTCAAGTATGGAGGCGCCAATTGCAGGTTTTAACGTCTATTTATATTGTTTTACAATACCGGAATAAGGGACATAGATTAAACAAGGTGGCACAAATATAAATATTATCGTATGGACATATTTAATCTAAAAATTATTATTTTGTTTCTATTACCCGTTTCAATAAGTTAATTTTCTATAGTAGTAATCGAAACCATCTTAGTTTTAAAAAAAGAGCTCGAAGTCCAGGCCAAAGTATTAAATGGAGACTCATTTTAGAATATCGAAACCGGCTTTTTCCAGGCGAACCACTGTAGTTCGATATGGATCACAGACTTCTTCTTCAAGATAGTCTCTGTAACCAGTCTGCTTCAATTTCTCTATCATAGCTTTTCTTTCAACTTTTGGCATGAGCCTCGGGTCGCTCATGCATGCTACGTGAAAAGGAATCCTTGCTTCTTTGAGGCTGGCTATCGCCTGGAAGGGAAGCTCGTAAAACTCGCCTTTTGCTCCAGTTCTGGTCTGGAATCCTTCTTCTGTACCTGCTTTTAAAGAAACCCTTATGTGAATATTCTTATATTTTCTTAGATCTCGAACAAAATCTCTATCCTTGCCTAGAATAAGCCCGTTTGTTTCCAGGATAAATAGAAAGTCTTTCGTGCTTACCAGATCAAGAAGATTCAGTAAGTGGCGTTTACAGAGGGTCGGTTCTCCTCCCGATATTCTTAGTTTAGAAATCTTTCTTTTCTCAGCATTCCTTACCAGTTTATTGAAAACCTGTTCGGCAGAAAAAAATTCTCCCTGTTTTTCAGGGAAATCTCTTGACCAGTCTACCCAGCAGAAGACACAGCGCAGCAGGCATCCTACTGCATATCCCGTGGAGATACCGCCATAAACACCAACGCAATAGAAAGCTGTATATTTACGGCTGTCGTTCCTGCACACAATCTTCTCTGTCTCTTTATAGAGCCAGAAAGGATCAAAGGGTTCAAATCCTTTAGTAAGACACCCTGGGTATTCAGCTTTCATGCTTTATATTTCCTTACTGAATTAATAGTGACTTCACTTAGCATTATTGCGAGAAACAGGGAAAACTTCATAACTTACCATCACATTTTTTAGCAAGACCTGGTTTATAAATTGCGCACGGTTCAACAATTGACAAGCAAACGTTTCTTGCTTATAAAGGTTTTGCTATACAATTATGAAACTATAATAAGAGATATATAACAAGATCTGCAAAAGAAATGTTGGAAAAAGTATGATGAAAATCAAAATACTAGCCGCAGTTTACTCAATTACTGTTGGAATTGCCATGATGGGAATGTGGTTTATATTTTATGTCAGCAATCAGATACCGGAACTGCAGGATGAACCGGCAAGAATAATTATGCATATCGCTGCTGAATACGTAACTGCAATATTGTTGGTTACCGGAGGTTTTGCCCTACTGACAAATAGAAGATGGGGGATGCATATGATGGGGGATGCATATATATGTTTTGTCAATGGGGATGCTGCTTTATACGCTTATCGTAAGCTCTGGATACTACGTACAGCAGGCAAATCTTGGTTTTGTGGGGATGTTTGCAGTTTTGATAGTTTTGGCTATTCATTTGTTGATTGGAGTTCTAAGAGAAGAGGGAAGAAACTATTGAACTAATTTTCCTTTTGCAGTTAGGGTGCATCCAGAAGGATACATCCAATTACTGTCATATTCTGAATAGGAACCAGCAAGGTTTACTGAGAGTATATTGAAAACGGCATTATTATGAGGACATAATAAAAGGGAGGCCAAAGGGGTTAATATGAAAACCAGAGGGATAAATCGCCAGCAGTTAAAATAACTAACTTAGTTCTAGAAAGAGGAGCATAAAAGGAAGATTTTTAGTTTACCCGGGATGAATTCCATCAGAATAAAAGATATATGGGAGTCAAGAAAAAAGGTTAAACTGATAGAGAGCAAGTTTTTCTGTTATTCTCGAAGGAATTAAATAGGTTAGCTGTGGATAGCTGTGGTATCGAAGAATTTTAAAATATTTAGAATAGGGTGATTGAAATGTCTGAGCATGACTATGATCTTGTAATAATCGGTGGTGGGGTAAGCGGTTTCGGCACTGCCATCTACGCAGGAAGGTTTCAGATGAAAACAGTGATAGTAGCTGAACAACTGGGGGGTACGATAGTTTTTACAAACGACGTCGCAAACTATCCGGGATTTAAAAGCATAACTGGCATAGATCTGGCAACTAGAATTCAGGAGCATGCCCAAGAATATAATGTAGAGATTGTTCAGGAAAGCGTGATAAAGGTTGAAAAATGTCCCGAGGGATGCTTTAAGGTTTTTACTGATAACAACAAAAGGCTTCATACCAAAACAATCTTATTTGCAACCGGAACTGAATGGAGACAACTGAATGTTCCTGGAGAAAAAGAATTTACCGGTAAGGGGGTCCACTACTGTGCTATGTGTGATGGTACTTTTTACAAGGATAAGGTAATAGGAGTTGTGGGTGGTTCTGATTCGGCAGCAAAAGAGGCTTTACTGTTAGCCGAGTACGGTAAAGAAGTCTACATTATCTACAGAAGAGAGAAGATTAGAGCAGAACCGATTAACCTTAAGCGGGTGATGGAAAATGAGAAGATTACGATAATTAATAATACAAACGTTAAAGAAATCAGAGGAAACAAATTCGTTGAGAGTGTTATTCTCGACAAATCCTTTAGGGGCTCCAACGAATTTAAATTGGATGCTCTTTTTATTGAAATCGGTCACATTCCATTATCAGATCTTGCCAGGAATATTGGAGTTAAGCTTAACGAAAAGAGTGAAATAATAATCGATAGAGAATCCAAGACAAATATTAACGGTGTATACGCAGCAGGTGATGTTGCTGATACGAAATTTAAGCAGGCAATAACAGGTGTGGCCGAAGGCGTCTCAGCTGCTTATTCAGCCTATCATTATATTAACGAAAATCAGATTATTTGTAGCTGTAGTGATGAAGAATGAACGTAACAACAGTAATTTCTGGAAAGAGCAAGACAAACGTAAAGTTCCGGTAGAGTTTTGAAGTATTGAATTGCAGGTTATGGTGCTGTTAAAACTCCCGGAGTTAGAGTACTAAGAACTTACATTAGGGTTCAGAAACGATAAATTGATTGGCTGGCACCAATAGGTTTAAAGATATTTATTTCACTACCTTTAAGAATCTAGCATTGATTGCTACGATTACTGTGCTCAGAGACATAAGGACTGCACCCATTGCGGGGTTGAGAACTATTCCCGAATTATAGAGAACTCCTGCTGCAAGAGGGATAGCAATAACATTATAGCCGGTTGCCCAGGCCAGATTCTGTATCATCTTTCCGTATGTAGCGCGTGCTAATCCAAGTATGGCTACTGCGTCAAGGGGGTTGTTCTTTACAAGTATAATATCTGCCGTCTCCACTGCGACATCAGTTCCCGCACCAATGGCAATTCCCACGTCCGCTTGCGCAAGTGCCGGCGCATCATTTATACCATCTCCCGTCATAGCTACAATAAGTTTTCTAGATTGGACCTCTTTTATTTTTGCTGCTTTCTCATGCGGTAGAACTTCCGCAAAATAGTCATCCAGTCCAATCTCATCGGATACCCATTTGGCAACTTGTTTATTGTCTCCGGTGAGCATCATACATTTGATATTCATACTTTTGAGCATTGAGACTGCTTTTTTTGACTCAGGCCTGATGATATCCGCAAGTGCAATAGCACCTTTCAATATCCCATCAATCGTCACGAATATTACTGTTTTCCCCTGTGAGGAGAGCTTCTCAATTCTATCGTCAGTAACCGGAATGTTTTGTTCTCTTAGATATCCCGGGTTTACGGCTTTAACATCCTTACCGTTTACTCTCCCTTCTGCACCCTTTCCTGGCATAGCTCTAAAACCTTCAATAGGAAAGGTCTCCTTAGATGAAGAGACAATCCCCCTTGCAATAGGATGCTCAGAATGAACTTCCACTGACGCTGCATATTTTAGAAGTTCATTTTGATCGATGTTATTATCAAAACTAATGACATCGGTAACTCCGAATTTCCCCTCTGTTAGTGTTCCAGTTTTATCGAATACTATTGCCTGAATATTCCTTGCTCTTTCAAAGGAAGCACGGTTCCTTATTAAAAGACCGTTTCCAGCAGAAATGGAGGTTGAAACGGCAACTACCAGTGGAACTGCAAGTCCAAGTGCGTGAGGGCAAGCTATAACCATAACCGTTACGGTACGCTCAAGGGCAAAGACTAGATCCTCACTTAAGACAGCGAGCCATATAATAAACGTTAAGGCTCCAACAAACAGAGCTATTAAGGTTAACCAGAGCGCAGCCCGGTTTGCAAGATCCTGTGTTCTTGATTTGCTTTCCTGCGCTTCTCTAACAAGCTCTACTATCTGGGAAAGGAAAGAGTCTTTACCGGTTTTTTGGACTTCGACTTTAATTGAACCCTCACTGTTGATAGAACCTCCTATTACTTTAGAACCAGCCTTTTTCGGCACAGGATTTGATTCTCCCGTGAGCATTGATTCATCAATCGATGTTTCTCCATCTACAACTACTCCATCGGCCGGAATTTTTTCACCCGGCTTAATTAGCACTACGTCGTTGACCCCAAGCTCACTCAGGGAAACATCTTTAGTATTTCCGTCAGGCATTATTTTGTGAGCATCTGACGGCATGAGCCTGGCCATCTCTTCCAGTGCTCTTGACGCACCCATAACTGATCTCATCTCAATCCAGTGCCCCAGAAGCATGATGTCGATCAGGGTGACCAGCTCCCAGAAGAATATCTTTCCGCTGAGACCAAACACTACTGCACTGCTGTAAAGATAAGCAGTTGTTATGGCTACCGCAATGAGAGTCATCATCCCGGGTTTTGATGCTTTAAGTTCGTTTACCAGCCCCTTGAGAAATGGATAACCGCCATATATGTAGATGACTGTGGATAGGATGAAGAGTACATATAGATCGCCGCTAAATCCAACTAAGTCCCCAAGACCTATAAAGTCCCGGATCATTGGAGAGAGGATGAGTACGGGTACAGTGATGATAAGGGATACCCAAAATCTTCTTTTGAAATCAGCGACCATATGTGCATGACGATCTTGATGTTTATGTGCAGTTTTTTTACCATACGCTGCAGGCTTCGCAGTCATTTCATGTTTCATGTCTTTGTGTTCTTTATGAGCGTCGTGTTCGCTTTGCATATATATTTCTCCTTATGCATATTTTGATTTAAAGTCTCCGGCTCTTCAATATCTTATGTCACGCTATTTGTGTAATAAAGTATTCTGAATAAATGTTAATAGTAAAATAGGATATTGCAATGATCTGATGAAGATAAGTGTCAAATAATTTGGGATCAGATATGTGGTTCATTACGCATATTGCCTTGGGTGGAGCCCTTGGCACCTGGATAAAGAGACCTATCTGGTTAATTGTAATACTAGCACTTTCTTCACACCTCCTGCTAGATATGATTCCACACTGGGATTACACAACCATATTCAGGTGGGAGTCACTTGCCATTGTTGATACCCTATCTGGCATTTTATTAATCGCCCTAATGATGCAGAGGAATCGGCATCGAACCGCGTGTTTTCTTGGAGGAATATTTTCCGCTCTTCCTGACCTTGAGGGTCTTCTCATTCATTACGGGTATCTTTCGAGATATTATTTTCCCAGCCATATCCGGCCATTTCCTCATGGAAGTTCTGAAATGTTCGGGGGAATATTGGTACAGGTATTGATTGTCCTGGTGTCTCTTTTTGTAACGATGAGAGAGAAACGGGATTAAAAAAAGTGCATCTTAGATTGAGAAAGAAAAATAATTGTTTTTACAATCGAAGCTTAAAATCTAACTTTTGCATTTATTGGCTTATATGCAGAGTTATGCTGATCATCGCTCTTTAGAAAGGAATCACCATTCGGCTGTTGAAAATTTTTATATGATATCTTTTAGCGATTTATCTCTTCGCAATAAGTTCTTCTTTATAACTATCCTTTTTGCTACCATTGCTCTGCTGTTTTATGGATTTGCGTCGCTAGCTACAAGTTATAGTACCAGCATGAAAGATGCAGAGCAGGGCTTAGCCATGGCCAGCGGAGTAATGTCTGAGGGTATCATAACTACTATTCTCTTTGAGCAGAAGGTCGAACTTTATTGGGTTGCTGAGATGCTTACCAGATCCAATGCTAAAAACATTGATTGGTTTTTGGATAGGGAAATCCCTCGCCTGCAGCAATATGACAGCATTGCACTTTTGGATAAGCAAGGCAACAAAATATGGAGCGATAACTTTCTTAAGGAAGTCAAACTTGATGTAGGGGATTTTTCAAAAATTGATGTGCAAAATATAGTTGATGCTTATGGAAGATATGATGGAAGCTATTATATTCTGCAAGTGGTACCTTTCAAGAATTGGGATGATAACTATTTCCTCATAGGCGGATTAAGTGAGTCGAGAGGTAATGTGCTCTCTCAAATCGCTCAGGAATTCCGTTTTAAAGACACTGGTTTTAGTGCTGTGGTTGCAGACTCAAATTCATCCACACAGGTTCTTTATGCAAGCCCTCAAATGCCCAAGGACAGCAAGGTTCTTACGGCAGTAGGAAGAGCTAAGTTTGAAAGAATGGTTCCTCTGAATGAGGGCTCTCACCAGTACTACATTTACAAAAAGAAGATTCCCAGGACTCCGCTCTATATGACCTTCTTTATATCCAAGTTCGAGGTACTTTCTGGTATCTACAGGACCATAGCCAGTCAAGCTCTTGTCTTTGTTATTATAGTTTTCTTAATTTGGTTTTTTGTTGGTTCTACCGTATCAAGGGTGGCAGAACCAATTGAAAGCCTTACTTCTATAATGTCGAAAGTTGCCGATGGCAACTATGAGGTTGAAGTTCCAGTTGTAGAAAGAAAGGATGAGATTGGAGTACTTTCGAAAGTATTTGCTCATCTGGTAGCCTCAATTAGGGATTACAGTGAGAAACTGCGGCAGCTTTCCATTCAAGATGCTTTAACAGGGCTCTATAATAAGCGGGAATTTGAATCGAGATTTAATAAAGAGTGGGAAAGATCGGTTAGATATAATGTCCCTTTGAGCTTTTTTATGCTAGACATTGATAATTTCAAACACTTCAATGACGATTTCGGACATCAAGTAGGTGATGAAGTTTTGAAATCAGTTGCGAAAGTCCTGCAGGAAAACATACGAGCTTCCGATACAGCTTTCAGGTATGGTGGAGAAGAGTTCTGCGTAATGCTACCGGAAACTAATCTTGGAAAGGCAAAGATAGTTGGAGAAAAATTGCGTACAAAAGTAGGAGCGCTTCCTGCTATTCTTGCGGAGGGGAGGGAGACAAGAAAAATAACGATTAGCATCGGTGTTGCCTCTTTTCCAGAATGCACCTTGGAAAAAGGTCAACTTGTTAGTCTCTCAGATAGTGCTCTCTACCAGGCAAAGAAGGGAGGAAGGAATCGTGTGGAGATTGCCGAAAAAAGTAAGGATTATGTAGTGAAGGAGGCGCTCTCTTGATCAAGACTCTACAGGCAATATTCTATATCACCTGGATTGTAGTTGGAATCATATTGATTACTGGCGTCTTTATTACAATCACCATATTTCCCTTTGAAAGCATTGGTGTTTTGCTTAGAGAAGGCCCATATGCGCAGAATGAAAGAAATATGAACTCACCGTCATTAGGTCCGTCATTAAATAATGGACCTTCTCCTCAAGTAGAGCAGGAGGGACCACCACAGATAAGTGAAAGGGAACGGGAGATGCTCAGCCGGGTTCTAGGGAAGGATCGAGTCAAACAGATTAATAATTGGGATGATGTAACTCCAGAAGAACGTCAGAAGATAGAGAAGTATTACGGTGGTTCACCTCCCAATGATATGAACCCGTAACAATTTACAATTCATAATTAATAATTAATAATTAATAATTAATAATTAATGATTAACGTTTAATGCACTCTCCTCTTATTGGAATTGGATTGCTGCATTTAGAGCAGTTTTTGTCGGGAGTGAGTCGGTATTCGACAACTTTAAATCCAAATCTTCTTATTAGAAGCTCACCACATCGCGGACAGTAGGTGTTTTCATATCTTTGTCCCGCAACAGTTCCCAAGTATGGATAAAGTACACCTTCATCTTTTGCTATACTGTAGGCTTTCTCAAGAGTCAGAATATTGGTAGGGGAGGAAGAGAATTTATAGGCGGGATAATAACGAGCAAGATAAAGAGGTGTATCATTACACACATTCCTAGATGTTTTTGAACCAACCACCTCAGGCTCTCATAATCGTCATTTACATTCGGAATTACCAGATTAACAATTTCAACATGAGGACCCAGTGATTTAGACAGTTTAGCATTTCTCCAGACAATTTCTCCATTACTTTCTTCGTATAAGTATGCTTCACGGACCGTGGGGTATTCCAATAGGCGCTTGTTATCAAAAACTGTTCTTCCATTCACGGGAAACCTCTTTTGTTCTACATTCTATCCTAAGCTAATATATAAGATATATGTAGAGACTGGACTTCTGAATTTACTTGGGCTGTGAGATAATTTAAAAAATTTGTCTTGTAAGAAATGTTTCTTAAGTATGCAAGGGAGTTATATGTCAAAACGAAAAATAATGGCCGTTTTTGGCACCAGGCCGGAAGCAATCAAACTTGCCCCCGTTATTAAAGAACTTAAAGGTACTGGTTTGTTTGAAACTGCAGTCGTAGTTACTGCTCAGCACCGCGAAATGCTAGACGGGGTTTTAGCACTATTTGAAATAACTCCCGACTATGATCTGAATATTATGGAAGAAAAGCAAGAGCTCTTTGATATTACTGTAAAGAGTCTGAAAGGGCTGAATCCTATATTGAGACAAGAAGAACCGGACTTTCTTTTGGTACAGGGCGATACAACAACTACGTTAGCAGCAGCTCTATCAGCTTTTTATCTAAAGATTCCCATAGGACACGTAGAGGCGGGACTGAGGACATTTAAAAAGTATCAGCCCTTCCCCGAGGAAATGAATAGACAGCTTACTTCTTTACTCTCTGATCTCTGTTTTGCACCCACTGAAGTTGCCAGAGGAAATCTCCTGGCGGAAGGAGTAAATGATAAAAATATTTTCGTTACTGGAAATACGGTAATAGATGCATTGTTATCTACGGTTAAAGATGGCTACATTTTTAACATTCCGGAATTAAGGAAAATAGATTTTGACTCAAGACGGGTAGTTCTTGTGACTGTTCACCGCAGGGAAAGCTGGGGTGAGCCTTTACAAAGTATCTGTAAAGCAATTAGAAAGATTGCTGAACACATTGAAGACATAGAAGTTATTTTTTCTCTTCATCCCAATCCAGTCGTAAAGAAAGAGGTCCAGGGAATACTGGGTAACAAAGAGAGAATTTATCTTTTAGACGCGCTTGATTATGAAACCTTTGTCAATCTGATGAATAGATGTTATTTAGTTCTTACAGATTCAGGAGGAATTCAAGAGGAGGCTCCTTCTTTAGGAAAACCAGTTTTAGTGCTTCGTAAAGTTACCGAAAGGCCGGAAGCCATAAAAGCGGGAACCGCCAAGCTGGCAGGAATAGAAGAAGAGAACATAGTAAAACTTTCTATAGAACTACTTACGGATGCGACCAGCTACGAAAAGATGGCCAGAGCTTCAAACCCCTATGGGGATGGGAATGCAGCTAAAAGAATTACAGAAGTATTAGAAAAATATTTTTCGAAATAACTTTGCAGAATTGGGATTTATATTTCAAGC
The DNA here is from genome assembly GCA_964348135.1 of uncultured Actinomycetota bacterium. GTDB lineage: Bacteria > Actinomycetota > Aquicultoria > JACQXZ01 > CAYGBL01 > CAYGBL01. The sequence goes on along the minus strand of CAYGBL010000027.1, from coordinate 6,485 downwards.
GCAGTCGGGGAGTATAAAGGAGATATTCATATTGTAAATACACCTTTAATAAAAAAAGAGAGCATTTGTTATGGCTGAGCATAATCTCTTGCGTAAATATTTTGGATTTTTTTTTACCGTGTCTTTACTGGCGTGTGTGACTACCTATAATATGTACAATCTGACTTCTTATGAAAGCATTGAAAGTTTTTCCAACCCGGTTCTTCAGGAGATCGGTTTTGCGTCTTTCGTAAATAGTTATTATCCGCCGATTATTGAACTGGCAAGACAAAATCCCGAAGTTTCTTTGCAGTTTCCCGGTTTGCCTCTCGATTTGGATATAAAGGGTAGAGACATCGCCAATTTAAGCGAGGAAGAGGCTTCCAGATACTTTATTGCCAGGTTGATAAGAGCTGTTTATAGGGAACCAGGGGGATTAGATTTGCCTCCTGAGGCTGAAGAAAGGTTCGGTCCCCTAATCCTCGTTACCAGAGTTTTTAACTATAGAACCCATGAGCTGCTTCGAGTTATAACTTTAGTATTGATAGCTGTAACAATGGTATTTCTCTTTTCTTTCGTATACCTGAGTCCCCGATTCAAAAAGTTTACAGGTCCCGGTATTGCCTTAGTTGCTGTGGGTCTTCCTCTCTGTGCCTCAATTTATTTATCTCGCATAGTTATGAATAAGATGCTGGCACAAGAGGGTATTTCTCTGGTTGTACTTGAGGCTGTAAAATCAGTAATATCCAGAGTACAAATCGGCTATTTGGTTTTGTTGTTGCTGGGCTTCACCCTTATCATTATTGGAAAAGCGGGAGAAGTGATGTTTAGAAACAGGGGAATAGACCAAGGTGAAAGATTAAAATGAAGATTAGTAAGTTTCAAAAATTAATAGAAGAAATATATTTCAATAAGGATAGCAAAAGGGGAAGAGAAGCAACATTTATCTGGCTCAGTGAGGAGATAGGGGAGCTGGCGAGGGCAATTCGACACTCAGAGGAAGCAAAGCTTAAAGAAGAATTTGCTGATGTATTGGCCTGGCTTGCTAGCTTGGCTTCGCTTTATGGGATAGATTTGGAAAAGGAGGTAGCTGCCAAGTACGGCAAAGGATGCCCCAAGTGTCATCGAAGTCCCTGTGAATGTTTGGAATAGCTACATTGAGATGCAAAGATTAAAATGTAAAAATCAAAATCACAATGCAAAATCTAAAATTGCGGAGTTGATATACTTGTATTAACTACTAACTAGAGTTGCAGTTATCTGGTATTACGGGGAGTATATCAAAGAAGTAATCTTCTTTTGTAATTTTGGTTTACCATTTTTCATTTTGGTTTTTGAATTTTGCATTAGCTTGTAGATACTGCGATGCAGCATGGCTAAGATATATCGGCTTAACCTTGACTTTTTTCAGGAGGAATATAGAGACTATGACTTCTTTAACTTTTTATGGCGGGGTGGGTGAAATTGGAGGAACCAAGATCCTGCTAGAAGACAAGGATAATAAAATCTTTTTTGATTTTGGTATGAGTTTTGGACAGCGTTCAAGATTTTATTCGGAGCCTTATTTAAGTCCGCGTGATGTGAGAGGGCTTCTTGAGTTTGATATTCTACAGGACATAAAAGGTGTATATGGTTTTGATAAAGAGACCGACGTGAGCGGAGTATTTATTTCACATGCACACCTGGACCATGCGGCCCACATAACCTTTCTGGATCGCAGCATTCCTGTCTATGCGGGAAAGACTACCCTTAATATTATTAAGGCTTTAAACGACATAAGACCTCAGACCTGGGAAACAGCGCTGGATGGTTTGAAATTCATTACCTTTCGCACCGGAGATGTAATAACATGCGGCTCAATCAAGGTTGAGCCCATTCATGTTGATCACTCTGTTCCAGCATCTTATGGATTTATTATATATACCTCTGCAGGCCCTGTAGTCTACACCGGGGATTTCCGTCTTCACGGCACACGTGCTGATCTGACTTTGGATTTTCTTAAACGAGCTGAAGAGGTACGACCATTAGCCATAATTACAGAGGGAACAAACATAATGGGAGTACATGTTTCATCAGAGCAGGAAGTAGAGGACAAAATTAAATACCTGGTTTCTCTAACCGAGGGACTGGTTATTGTCTCTTTTGCAATTAATGATGTTGACCGTTTGCGCACCCTATTCAATGTTTGTAAGGCGGCCGGAAGAAAGCTTGCTATTTCACTTAAGCAAGCATATCTTTTGGAGACACTTAAAGCTGATCCAAGAATAGATGTTCCTGACATAAAAAATGATCCCCATCTTTTTGCGTATAGGCGAAGAAAAAAAACCTACTATAAATGGGAACAGGAAATTATGGCAAAGCTGGGGGGCGTTGTTGATGCTCAGGCAGTATCTAAAAAACAGACGGAATATATACTGGCATCTACTTTCTATGACTTAAATGAATTGGTAGATATCCAGCCGGTAAGCGACAGCATTTTCATCCTTGCTGCAGCCGAACCCTTCAACGAAGAAATGGAAATTGACTATGAAAGATTAGCTGCCTGGATGGAGCATTTTGGGATGCCCCTTTTCCATATTCATGTCTCCGGGCATATTCTTCCACAGGAACTCAGAAAGATAGTTAAACAAATCAGTCCCAGGAAGCTAATTCCTATACATACGGAGTACCCACAGTTTTTTAAACGTTATTTGAAAGATATAGTTCCTGAAATTATTCTTCCCGAAAAAGGTGAAATGATCGAATTATAGTTTTAGCCTATTTTTGATTTTTAGTTTTTGTTTTGAAGCAAGCAAAAAGGCCTTAACTTGAGACGGAGTGAAAAATTAGCTTTATTTAATCAATATGATAGGCATATCTACTTCGTGGCGAGCGAACCAGCTAAAGAATGGGAAAGAGCTTTTAGAAGCATTAATGGGCTTAGGAGCAGAAGCACTTGAATTAGAATACCGGGTTTCCGAGGAGACCTTCTCTGAACTTAAACCCTTGTTGAAAAAAAGAAGGATACCAGTACTCAGTGTCCATAATGTTTTTCCCGCTTCCCCTGAGGAACAAACTTTTGCTTTTTCTGCAACAGAAAAAGAACCGAGGGAACTGGCTGTTAAGAAGGCAAAAAAGACCATCGAAATTGCCGCTGATCTTGAGGCGAGAGTTGTCATTCTGCATCTCGATAGTGTTCCCATGGATTCGCGTTTTGAGCAGATATTTGAACTTTATGATGAAGGTAAGACGGGCACAAACAGCTGGGAAGAGCTTTTTCAGGAACTGTTTAGGGAACGAAAGGAGAAGAGCATAAAAAGTCTTGATTCTGCACTTTTTAGTTTGGATGAGCTGAACCTGTTTGCCGAACGTTATCAGATATTTCTTGGGATTGAGAATAGGTATTTCTACCACGAGATACCAAATTTAGAAGAACTCAAGATTATCTTTGCCAAGTTTGCCGGAAGCAACATTCGTTACTGGCATGACGTAGGACATGCTCAAGTGGAGCAGAATTTTGGATGGCAGAATCAAAAAGAATTGCTTGATCTCTTTTCTGAAAGTCTAGCTGGAGTACATCTCCATGATGTAATAGGTTATTCAGATCACAAAGCACCGGGAACCGGTGAGGTAGACTTCTCTCTTCTTAAAGATTATATTCGCGAAGACACTATTAAGATTGTGGAAGTCTTTCCTGATGTTGAGAAAGAAAAGCTTGTGGAATCCTTTGCGCTTCTTAGACGGATTATCTGACAGTAATAAAAATCTGCGAAATTATGTTTCGGAAGGGGATAAACCCCTTCCCTGGGGTTGTTTGCGGTTTTTGTAGGGACAACTCCTGTGGTTGTCCCTTTTCGGTAAATTTCCTGGAGACACCTGCTCATCTCCTTTTACCTGGTGGCCATCTGCATCTATAAGGAAAATTCCTACCAAAACCAGGATTGATAGTTCGTTTCTCGAATCATCGAAAGTAAAGGAGGTAAAAGGCAATGAGAGACGAGAAGGGTCTTATAGGTACGTTAGTAGTTATCGTCATAGCAATAGCTCTTATTGTGGGGGCAGCAGCCGGGACGTACTGGTGGCAGTCACAAGAAGCGAAAGAGGAAAGAGCAGGACTTGAGCGACGAATTGAACGTCTTACGGAAAGTTTTAATGAACTAAAGGATAAGGTATCAAAGCCAGTGCAAAAAGTTGAGGAGGTAGTAACAGGGAAGGATGTTACTACTTCACCAAACGGAACTATAAAAGTTACCAAACCACAGGCGGGAGATAAGATTCAGAGTCCAGTAAGAATCGCGGGGGAAGCCCAGGTCTTTGAAGCCAATGTGAGGCTAAGAGTCAAGGATGCTTCAGGAAAAGTTTTGGGAGACGGTTTCACTACAGCTTCCGTAGGTGCGCCGGAGTGGGGAGACTTTAGCGAAGATTTTTCCTTTACAGAGCCCAAAGAGACACAAGTGGGCACGGTGGAGGTTTTCGAAGAGAGCGCTAAAGACGGTAGTATCGCGGACTGGGTGGTTATTCCGGTTTTGCTGGAGAAAGCGCAATAATAAGGATTCGAGGATTTTAGGGTAAGGGAGGCTATTTATCTCCCCTCTTTTTATTCTTTTTGACCTCACTGATCCCGAATACATTGTTGTAAGGGAGGGTGTATATCTCTCCTCTTTGCTAAAGAGGGGCAGGGGAGATTATTAGAATCTCGTACTTAGAATTTGAATTTCTGATATTTGCTTAAATCCTAGGACTCTTGGCCCCTTGAATCCTTTCTTTTGATCTCAAACACTACTGGATTGTGAGGATCGGGGCAGCAGACTGTTGCCGTATCTGGATCTTCCTCCCAGGGAAATTTGCCGCCGAATCTGAGCACGGTGATAAAAGGGAAAATAGCTGTGAATGCCCATCCGCAGAAGTCGTTTATTGTTTCGTTACCAGCAACCTCCCATGAATCTCCAGGCTTGAAGCCGCAAGCGGGTGTCCCTTTTCCAATAATCTCTTTTACCGTAACAGCAATTGGATAAGTTTCTTTCATATTCTTTTCCACACTCCTTTTTCACTACTTGATATAGACCTGGAATTGAGATTGTAATGTCATAAGCATAACCTATGAAGGATGACACTTGTGATCATCCCCACGGAAGGGGACAAGCCCCTTACCTATAAAATCCAAATTTTGGACTTCTTCAACAACCTAGAATCATGTATCAAGGGGGCTTTTCACTCCCAATATGTTTCTTGTCGCCACATGGGTATAAATCATGGTGGTCTGAAGGTTCCGGTGTCCCAGCAACTCTTGGATTGTCCTTATGTCATAACCGGTTTCCAGCAGATGTGTGGCAAAGCTGTGTCTCAGAGTATGTACGGAGACATGTTTAGCTATTTCCGTCTTACTCAATGCTATCTTAAAAGCTTTCTGGAGCGATGCAGGATGCACATGATGCCTTCTGACCATGTGCGATCGCGGGTCAATTGAGAGCGATTTTGAAGGGAAGAGCCAGAACCATCCCCATTTCTTCCCCGCGTTAGGGTATTTCTTCTCAAGCGCACCTGGGAGATAGACACCATTCAGATCTTTCAGCCTGTCCTGGTCATATAGCGTTCTCACCCCTGAAATGTGGCAGATAAGATCATCCTTCAATACTTCTGGCAGTACAGTCCTGCGATCTTTGTCTCCTTTACCAGCCCTTACAATGACGAGATGTTGCTCAAGGTCGATATCTTTAATCCGTAGGCTAAGGCATTCTTGCAGCCGAAGCCCGCATCCATATATAAGCATAGCCATAAGCTTGTGCACGCCCACCATCTGGTCAAGCTTCAGTTTAATATTTAAATTTCAATGATTATACCGAACTATCAATGCGGTTTCTAGAGGTTTAAAATAAGAAAGTTTGACAGTTCATATTTTCTTATTATATAGTGCGTTTAATTATAGAATAGGCATAAAAATAACTGTTAGACTGCGAAATATAAAATAAGCAGAAGAGGATGCAGGAAGAATCAGATGAAGTCCAATTAACCAAATTAGAATCGATATTTGTAATCGGAATCATTGGTTGTATGCTGTTTGCCACCTGGGAACTAGCTCATCTCATAGCGGATGAGTGGTTAAGAGACTGGGTTCAGGCAGATGCATTTACGCGGAAGCGAATCATATATTATGGAATCGCTTTTGCTATGTCGATTTCCTCAGTCGTTATTACTACGAGATTCGCTTTTTCATTAGGACGATTCGGCAAAACAATCAATAGGGCATTTCTTTGGTATGGAACGCTTTTACTTATTAGCACTATAGCTATTTTTGTTTTTGACTGCCTTCCTGAGGTATTTTCGGGTTTTATTGGTGCAGGTGTTTTTATTGTTGCTATATATATTTTACAGAAGAAATATTTTACTAAGGAGCGAATAATTAAAAATAGACTGGAAAAAGGGACGTGTTTTTCATGCGGAAGCACTATACGTTTAAATGCTTGTCATTGTTTTGCTTGTGGAATAACAGTTGGAAGGAAATGTTCAGAATGCAATAGTTTTATGAA
>CAYGBL010000026.1:0-24461 GCA_964348135.1 uncultured Actinomycetota bacterium | reverse complement strand
CTGTGCTCTTCCAATCACCACCACATTCTCATACTTTTCCCTTACACTTGTGGCAAACTCTCCAATTTCTGTTATCTCTCTTCCCATTCCTTCATGCGGAGACCTCCATATTAACCAAGGATTGGCCGCCGGATTCACCAAATGAGGATGCCCTTTCACCCATACCCGCGCGATTCCTCTCCCTTCTCTTAACTCCTTAGCACGTCGCATTATCTCCTTCTCACGCAACTCAGGCAATTCTTCCTGTGGACCAAGCCAGCTCATCCTCAGTTCTGCCCTCTTTGAAGGCTGACGGAAAATAGCTGCAACAAACCCTCTTCCTCCTTCAAACAAACGGACCAGCGCCTGCCACACAGCTTCAAGACCTAAAACCTGAGGTAATCCGACTTGCTCCACTTCCACAAGGCCAGTTCTGGCAAGGCTAACCTGCTGATATATCGCCCGAGCGCCAATAACGGCAATAGCACACGCCAATATCCCCCACACTCCTAATCCCAAAGGAAATTCAAAAGTGCCACTCCGTACAACTTGCGGTACATTGTTCATAACATCCCCACCTGCCCCAAACAATATGGTACAGATAAATAATGAGATTACTATTCCACCAATCCAGCGTGACCAGAACCGTCTAAGGAGTCTTTTTTTGTTCTTATCCAATACATTGCTAGAGCCTTTAACAATATTAATTGTTATTTCTTCTTTAGTATCTTCAAGGAGATCGTCAGAATGCTGAACAAATGTTACCTTATCAGTAATTAAATTGCCCAAAAAAGATTCCGGTTTTTGAAAACGATGTCGTAAATCATCTATTACACTTTTAATTTCTTTAAACTCTTCCGGAGTTAATTCTTTAGATATCGTGGCTACTGAAATATCTTCTCCTTTAGGAGATTCAATACCAAAATCAGGAGGTTCACTTTCAAGCTCTTCCTTAAACTCTTCTTCCAATGCTACCCATATATCTCGTCTTAATTGCTGAAGACCTGCGTCTTCAAAGAAACCTAAGACATTTATTCTAGCACTGGGGCTGATAGTTATGTCATTTTCATAGCTTAATTTAATACCAATGCCTCTACTTTCAGAAAGCGCTCGTTTAAATACAGCTCTCAAGCGTCTGACGGCTTTCCGGGAAATTTTTCCAGCTCCTTTACCCTTTAATCTAGCCCTCTTTAACCTAGCTTGACCGGTCATTAATCCAAAAATGGTGAGATGGAGTTTTTGAGGTGGATTAAAAATTAGTTTCTTATTCTTATAGGCTTGCGTTTGCTTTAATCTTTCCTGTATATCCAATATGTTTTGATGTAATTGAGTTTCTGGGGAAACAAAAGCAACTACTGAAATTCCATAACCAGAAGAATTGTCTCTTTTGCTATTTTGTTTTCCCGCATGCCACCTGTTAATTAATTTTTGAACATATTCCTCATTAAATTCTTCTACAGCTCTTTTCTTTAGATCTTGCCACCAGGTTATATACTGCGATTTCTTTTCTTCTCTCAGAGACGAGGTGAGTGGAGAGATATTCTCCACCAGGACATGATTGCTTTTCTTCTTTACCCGGATTCCTTCTACACCAAAGAGTACTACCAGTCCTTTATCGCTTTCTACTTGGTAATTATCTGACTCAAAGAGACGAACTAAGCGTTCAGTCTGCGTAATACCTTTGCCGGTAACAAAGGGTGCTGTCTTTGGATCCGCCCTCAATTTTTCTACCAGTGCTCGCACTTCTAATGCTCGTGATTTTGGCATAACCAGGACTGCATCTCCTTCCACTGCAACAACGAGATCCTTTACTCCTTTAACCCTAACCTTCTTGCCCCGATCAAAATAGACAAGTGTATTTCGGGTGTCCTCAAGAAAGATATCTTCCGGAGATACTTGTCTTGCATATCCAACTATCTGATTCCCATGCTCATCAGAATCGGCAGCCACCGATGCCCACGAGCGGTTGTGCAGCCAAGAAAAATTTCCCGGAACAGCGGTAAAGCGACTGGCAGTGCGAGCTTTCTCTTTTTCGAGCAGAATGTTCACAAAGGCTTTCTTTAAAGAAATAGCAAACTTATCCGGCAATCTGGGCAGGCTCGCGTATACCTCTTCTGCTCCCTTCCCTTCTATGCGGGCATCTTCAAGAAGGTCACTGATCTGTTCCATCCATCTGACGATAATCGGTGAGGCACGCATATAAGCACGTACGCCTACACCAGCATTCATAACAACTACGCCGGTATTCACCAAATGACGACCTTCTGCTACCAGTCTTTTTGCTACCTCTATATTTGGTTTCTCCTCAAAACTCTTAACCACGAAATTGTCTTTTCCTATTTTAGTCTCCTTACCGCATTCAATATATCCAACCTTGCTGCTCACTTCTTCAGGTCGAACACCAATAGCCACTATGGCTTTGCCATTCTGTGCTCCCTGAACTGCAGATTTAAAAGCAGATCGAATTCCCTTATCCCCACTAATTGTGTTCTCTACCGGTATCGCTATAATAGTCTTTTCTGGTCCATAACGCTTTTCCACAATCTTTAACGCCAGCCCCACCACGGCTGCTGATGATTTCTGTTCAGGCTCCAGAATAATATTTTCCTTCGGGAACCCTTTTGGCAAGGACTTGATGACCTCATCTTTCTGGTGAGCCTTAATAGTAATCAAGATACGCTCCAGCGGTATGCCTAGCCGTTTTATTGTCTCAATCTGTTGTTGCAGCATATTCTTGCCATCCGGTGTAAAAGGCCTTAAATGTCGTGGTGTAGCATCCGTGTCCATTGGCCAGAAGTCTTTTTCCTCTCCGCCTGCCAAGATTACAGCATAGACTTTTTTCATATCCGCCGGCTTAAGCTCCAGATGATAGTACACTATACGGCCGTCATCCGTGACCTTTTTATCAATGCCCGAAAACAATCCTTTTCCTCTAATTGAAGCAAGCGTTTGTAACATGCTATATGCCATACCTTCTGGCATATCCATTTTTAGCGCCAATTCCAGAACGCTCATCTCTTTGCCCTCTTTGATAAGATCGTACATCTCATCAAATCTAAGCCTTCTTTCTCCCTCCTGGAGAAAAGAAGTGCGCCTCCGATGCACCCTGGGCTTTTCCGAGAGACGTTGTCCTTTCACAGACATGTTCAGGAAATGGCTCATTTGTTTAGTGGTCAGAGCCTCTCCATTAAGCTCACACCTTTGACTCCATCTAAAAATAATCTCAAGTTTTCTTTTATCTTTCTCTCCTTCAAATATCAGCTGGCGCAAGGCATGCATAAATTCTATTCGGTTGGCGTAGGCTTTTTGCGAGTTTTCCGGAAATTCTTCACCTAAACCGTCCCCATGCTTAGCAATCAGACTACCCAGTTCCTTTAATTTGCGGGCCGTATGTGGCCCGATTAATCCATAGCGCTCCACCTTTTCCGCCCACTCCTGCAGGTTAACCCCTTGTATTTGTGTGCCCCCAAGAAGTTGGAATAATTTTCTGCCTGTATCCTTCTCAAAGACTTCATTGGCTATTTCCGTGAGTACAGGATATTGCTCTGTATACTTAACCTGTGTGAAATACGTTTCCGGAACACTAAAAATCTTAACTCTCTGCGCATTTACCTCATCAACTGGTGCAAAGTCCAATTGTCTACCATCCGGGCTCATAAATTTGCCATTCTTGACAGCAGCCCATTCAGCATGTGTTTCAGCACTGGATGCTTCCTGCAAAACTTTATCCAGATTGTTCAGGTCAATATCTTCTGCTGTGATTGAACTTAAAGCTAACATAGACTCGAAACTTGACACATTCTGGGCCATTATATTGAGTTTGATATATTCTGTGCTCTTACCCTTATCCTTAGCCTCAACCGGCGGAGGGAATATACTAATCATTAGACGCTCCAAAATCATTGTCCGGGCCTGCCACTCAGCCTGAGGTATCTGATTAACAATTTCTTCGGCATGTTTTTCTACTTCTCTACGTTTCCCAAGAACTCTCATTGGCTCATCGCTGTGCTCATTGGCAAACCTCAATAGTTCATGATATCTTTCCTTAATTCGGTGGTCACGATTTGCGGCCACAGCCAACGGATCTAAACAGAAATTATTGGTATTGAAATTCCAGGGAATAATTGCCAGAAATACATGGATAGGAAACTCATGTCTTGCACCCTGACCATCAACCACAGATGCTACTTTTCCATAGTTGCTTTGTTCCACCCACACATTTTCTCCACAAATTTCCAGGAGATGACCGCCCTTATTAGGAACAGGTGTGAACAACGGTATCTTCTTGCCCTCTGCCTCAAAGGTCCATTCCTGTGCAACATTGTCTACTTCATATTGATAAACATACATAGCCTCAATCCACTTATCGCGTTGAGCTTGTCCATCCAGTTTGTCGGCGTCCTTCCTTAATTGCTCCACATGTGCCAAACCTTTCTCTAATCTCATTCTTATTTCATTGACAGATTGTCCATTAATCTCAGTGTCCGTTACACTTGTAATTCTTTCCCCTCTCCTTGTTAACTTCACTCCGCTCTTAAATTTCTTCTTGATTGTTTCAAAATTCGCTTGAAGAGGGATGGTTATCCGTTTGGTCAAAATCACTAGGGGTGTTTCACCCAGTCTAATTGCACGCGCCATAAAAGCGCCAATGGGAAGATTCCCTATATCCTCTCCCTGAACGTGCCGCCATATCTTGCCCTCTCCCAACATATCTGCGATATCTTCTTTCGATTCCATCATACACATCACTAATCTACCGTGACCACCTATCACCAAGTGTTCTTCATTAATAGTGCCATCTTTTGTTAGGGAGTTTGTCATATCCTGGGTATTAATTAAGATATCTTTGCTCACATCAATAACCCACTCCTCGCTAGGCTCAACTGTTGGCATGCCAGCAATGATAATGGCACCGGGGTTCCTGGCTAAAACAAGATGGCCCACCCCAAGGTAATAGTAATTTCCGTGCCGATACAGTTTGAAATATCCAAATCCCTGTTTAGCAAAATATTCTTCAACTTCTTTTTCCAGCCCGGGTTTAACCCGAATTATATGGCCAAAAAGTTTATTCAAACGAAAATGGTTTTGGAGTATTCTTGAGCCTTCACCAGCCACCCCTATTTCTGCTACAACAGGGTACTGTTCTAGGAACTTATCTATATTTACAGGAAGTTCTGCCTCAAGGACTTTGCTATCCGTTGCTTCTGGCCACTTGACCTCATTGGCTAAATCTACCTCGCAGATTCTTCCTTGTTCATCTATGACAGTACCGAAACTATCTGCATCAGTTTTAATAAACTTCCTTAGATATTCTTTTGCTATGATATCGAGCAAAGGTTTGGGATAGGTCATTTTGCGCTTGATGACGAAATTCAAAAGGGATGGAATTTTCTCTTTTAGTCCAGATGTAATATTTAAGGGTGGCAAATGAGGCACGATTGCCACAAACATCTTTAAACTGGAGACGCCAGCAATGAATTCCTTATAGGCTGATACTTTCGGGTGGGAAACTACCAGCAGGGCATCGAGATAATTGATAAACGCTTGTTCATCTAACGTTCCATCTTTCGCCAATAAAAGTAGATTCGTATCCTGCAGCATCTCAATCGCACTCTGGCGATCCTCAGATGAATATTCATTCTCAAATAGATTCTTCAATTCCACAACCGCTGCCACGCCTTCAGGAAGTGGCTGAGTGGCTAAGTCAACTGAAACCTGTTCAATCCCTAAGAATCTTCTCAGACTCGGGTTACCTATCAACAGTTCGCTCTCTAAAATTCTTTTCAAAGGCAGGTTGCGAGCATCTACCGACACCTCATTTATAATCACCCATCGGTCACCAAATTGAATATAAGTTTTTCCTTCTACTTCATAAAGAGTCCCTTTCAGGCTTCTGTCATCTAACTCCATTACAAAATCCTGTTGCCTGGTCACAAACTGGGAAAGAACGCCTTGTAAAGGTGTTTCGCTTTGCAAAGAAGTTATTTTTATGTCTTTAGCTACGCCAGTATATATCGATAAAATAGATGCAATTATAAGGACTAAGTTTTTCAGGAAACTTATAACCCACATCCCCCATCGCCATTGCCACCCACTAATTCGTATGATTATCCTGATCGGTAACATTTTTTCTGACCTGCTGAATAAGGGTAATTTATCTTCCTTAGCTAACTTATCCATTAATTCTGATGATATTGTTTTCTCTATTTGCTCACTTATCTTTTCAGGAAGAGCTATGCGAGCTTTGGGCTTATTTTTGTCAGGAAGGAGCCTAACTAGTTGGTTAAGAAGTAATTTTTCTGTGAAATAAACCGCCACTAATTCTTCAACAAATTTACCATCATCACGGTATTCTTCACCATAGTTATTTATGAAGTATTCTTTTACTTGTTTAAAGTCTTTAATAGATAAACCTTCATAAAGGGCTGGCTTTTTAAGTTCTTCAAGAATGCTGGAGAGTTTTTCTTTAAGTTCGCGGCTTTTCTTGATAATTTGGTGGGGTCTCTCATGGCGGGTGAAGTAATTTATAACATCTTTATTTGTAACCTTTGGTGAGCCACGGGTACGGTTCTCATTTAGAACCTCCACAAAATAAGGAATTGCTTCGTGTTCGATTATAATGTTTCCGTCTTTATCTGTCCTTGAGACTCCCAAACTGTGAGTTACTATTCGGTCATATACTTCCTCGGATATCTCCCTTTTATTCTTAGCTACTTCAAGTTTTGCTTTTAGTGGCCGCCACAAATATAAAGGCAGATGCGCTAGTTTTTCTTTTTGGCTACCTTTTCCTAAAAGTTCCTGTCTTGTAACCATCCGCGTAGATAAATTTCTTGCCCTAATCTTTGATAACCTCTGCCTTAATTCATCCATCTCTTTTCCCACCAGACGTCTCGTTCCTTCCGGAGCCCCCTCTGGTGGGGGCACTCCTTCCCGTCTTTTTATTTCAAAACAATGTATAGCAAACTCTCTTTCCTGGCCTTTGCCTGCTATACTTTTTGGCAACCATATAACGGGGATATGCCAGACCTCAGTAAATCGTCCTTTAACTTTTTCAAGAACCTCTCTTATCCCTCCCTCTATTCTCCACCCGGTATTCCTATCTGACGTCGGTACAACAATAATTATCTCATTATGGTCCATAACAGTATCTGTTACACCTTCTTCTGTTAACTCAGGTAGCAAATCTATATATGGCTCATCTAAAAGACTGTAAATCAGTCTATCTTTTCTATCTCGATTTTCCCGGGCAGAGGCTAATAGTGACCTGAAAATGTATAGACATTGCATCTCTAACCTCTTTAAAGTGTAACCCATATCTAAGCCTTTCTGATTTTCCTTACGCCAGGCGTGTATCGCTAGATGCTGTCTTAATGTTATCTTTACCACAGTTTTAAGGAATTTACGATATATCTTCTCTTCAGGGATATACCCATCTTCTTTTAACCCAGCCCAAACTGCCCTTCTTACGCGCCTGGGTCTATGTAACTTCGCTCTAAAAAACCTTCTCCTGCCATACCTTTCCCACCAGGGTTTTTTGGTAGGTGGTTTTTCGGGTGGTTCCTTGGGTACCTTTTCAGGTGGTTTTTTGAGTGCTCTTTTGGGCGGTCTTTCAATAGATGGTATTAACATGGGCTTGCCCTGTTCATCTTTTCCAACGGTAAGGACTAAAGTGTTCTCATCAGATTTGTATTGCTTTTCGACGAAATCGACGTCAAAACGGCCTCCTTCTCTTGGCTTGTCTGGATCAAAAGGCTTGTGTATCTCAAGAACAAAAGCGATAAGGCTTTCTCCGTCTATTTCTTCTGTATATGGCCAGTCGCTCCTGATAAATCCTCCAAAGTCTGCAATCTTTTTTCCCTCGTCACCAAAAAGGCCTATTCTATCTATAGTAACAATTTTGATTTCTGTGATGTCTTCCGGTCCACCCTTCTCTATCTCCTCATCCTCCTTCTCATAAACATTTTGAACTAAAACCAAGCGCCCTGGCCTTTCTTTTTTTGGTCTCTTCTTGAAATACTTAACCATCAAGTAGATTATAAAAACTTGTTCTGCCAGCCTCTCTATCCTTTTCTCGTTGGGAACGACCTCTGGTTTAGGGTGAGTGTGTGCAGTAAGAATTTCATCTGTGAAGGTTTCTGGTACTTCCCAACCTTTCTCCTTTAGTTTGGCTTTAACCGCCCTTTTAGTCTCTTCGACAGTCATAGGTCGTTCCGGCAAAGTGATTTTTTCTGGTTTTCTCGCTTCAGACTTGGATATCTTGAGAATCAACCGGTGTTTGCCATCTGCGGTGGTCTCTTTTACCACGACTGCACCATCAATATTTTCTCCTTTTTCGTCAATGAAGTAGATATTGCCATCAATATATAGATTTATATCCTTGGCTTGTGTCAAAATCCTATTTAAAGCGATGACATAATCGTGAAAGTCATCTTGGTAATCAATCCGTTCGCCATTTTCACCACCAATAATTACTTCTTGACACTGTATTAAATATCTGTCCCCAGCTGCCTTAGTCAATAACAGGAATAACTTAATTGCATTGGGATTGACTTTATAATCGTCTTTAACTTCGTATCGTCGCTTAAAATACTTCTCAATTTCTTCATCTGACATTCGCTCAAAATCGATCCCTTCTTCAAGCCAAGCTAAATGGGTTACTAAACTATTAAAGTATCTAAAAGCGAGAGCAGTAAAGTCTTCAACAAACTCACTGCGTTTTGCTTCCCAGTTCTTCGACCAGTGTTCCGATAGCTTACCGGCGCGCATTAAATCGTTCAGGCTTTCATTAAACTTTTTGTAATAAAATTCATAACATCTAATGGTAGGAAAGGAACCCAAAGCTTCTGGTGCACTAATATTATCTTGGTACCTATCGCTAAACGAAAGAAGCCCAGAAATTCTTAAGTCAAAATATTTACTTGCCCTTTGGTTAGCCAGGGCAACGGCTCTATTCCAATTGCAGCCTGCGTGGTATGCTATCCTTTCTATTCTTTGGACCATCCCTACAGAGTATTCTACTAATGGATTCGAGACCATGCCTTTTTCGCCAACTCCAGATGCATCGAAAATCGAAAAGAGGGCGAGGTCTTCAAGGAATGCCCTTAGCTTTTCTGTATCTATATTTCCCTTTACATCGCTAAGGAGACTCCGTAAAAATGGATCCGATAGCATCTGGCCAATCTTTGTGAAGGAGAATTCTCCCCAGCATAGGCCCCGGAAGAACGTATGGTATCTTATGAGCAAAAGAATAACGTTTATTGCCTCATCCGAAAGAGGTTGTTCTAAGCTATCGTTCAGTTCCCTTAGAAAGGCAAACCGATTAATTAGCTCAAAACTCACCTCCTCATGAACAGGTGCCGTGGGGTCATAGAATTCTTCGAACCTACCTATATCATGTAATAATATAGTAACGACCCATTTAAAGAAATCTTCATTTCTGCAGATTTCTCTTAATAGCCTCAAATTGGCTTGAGTTCTTGCCCCTGGCTTACCACCCTCGCCTTTGCCGAGGTCAAACTCTGACAACCTCTCCAATCGTATTTGCCTGGATGTCTCTTCAGTATATTCAGCATTGTATATCTGGAGGAAGGAGGTGAGCACACCCAGAACATGCTTCACCGTAAATTCTATGTTAGCTTGGTCCTCTTTGCTGATGGGTCTTTTCGCAAGCAGGGCTATGGCACGCAGAAACTTTCTCAAAGGCTTTCCGATTTCCTTAGTCAATTTTCCTTCTATACTGTTAGCAGAAGCTGGCATCTTAGTCATATCTACAATTCCAAATATCTCCTTAATAGAATCGGGCTGCAAAGTGGTGGCAATCTCAAGCAGCTCTTCCTTAGCATGTCTCACAATTTCAGGTTCTGGCTCCTGTGCCGTCCCGGATGTGATGAGCCACTTAATTAAGCTATAAACCAAAGGCGCTACTCTCAATCCTGCGCCTACACTCATAATTAATGCCCCAGTTGATACTGCCCCAGTTAAGATTTCAGGTATAAATGCACCTACCAATAGAAATGCCGCCCCACCTCCGATCAATGTCCAACTCATTGCTGTCATAACCGGAATCTCTTTATAGTATATGATGGGTAACCTTCCTCGAAACACTTCCTCAGCGAAGGTGGTGCCGCGCCTGAATGTATTCTTCATTATCCATGTATTGGTCTTGTCTCTATCATTCCGAAACATTTCCAGCAATCTGGAATAGGCTTCGCTCCTGACCGCCTTAGCATAATCCATTGCTGTCATCCTTGCCAAGCCTGCTACTTTTCCATCCTCAAAAATGTGCATTCTATCTACTCTGTGCCTGAAATCGGTAAAAGAGGCGACCCCCGGGTCCTGGCGAATAAATACAGGCGCACCTGAGCGCTCATCTACCCCGGTAATAGACTCGCAAAACTCACGACAGACAGCCATGGAGAAATAAGCCGGCTTCCTGATTCCCTGCATCGTTTCATAAGGCCTTGATCCTTTGACTACTACAACGTCGCTATTCCTGAAAAGTTCCGCAACTTCCCTGGAAATCGTCTCCTTGTAGAACGTCCCCATATGTGGTCCTTCGCGGCATACGGTAAACCTTCTGGTTTCATAAAATCTCCCGAGTTTACTAAATACCTCTTCACACATCAACTCCATTATATCCTCGTAAGAGGCATCGTTACCATAATAGTGAGCCCTGGGCACAAGGTGGATAGTCAGATATTCATTGTGCTCTAATTGTCTCTCCAGACATTTAAGGTCAAAGATTGTCTCGATATAATCATCAGTGAAATATACCATTGAAACTGGCCTCATGCTTTCCAGAACTTCCTTTTCATACTCTCGCCAGAAGTCTATGGCAAAATCCTTTTCCATCATTTCAGTCAGCTTTTTGTTAACCGAACTAACATTTCCATTAATTGGCCCCTGTAAATCGAGCGGAATAGCGTTAGTTTCAACAAGCAGTGCTTCACCAGTGACCGGGGACTTCATTTCCACCCCGATTAATCCAGCAAGGATTGAACGTTTTAACTCATCACGTAAATCTAAGTCTTTCTCGTCTTTGAGAATCCCAAGGGCAACCTCACGGCCAACTTCTTTCAATCTCCTGTAAATGTAAAAGATAGATTCTGGGTTTCCTTCTAAAAGGATGCCGATAATGCGTCTGGAAAGTTCTCTAACCATTTGATTGGCCACTTCTTCGCTTATTCGTTTGCCGTCAGCCAATCGAAATTCAAGCGCATTAATCACATCATCTGTCACAGTTTCCACTAACTCTTCGTCTAAAGATTCACCTTTTACCCTATAGATTTCCGTTAGAATTCTCCAGACCATACCCTTTATCCATTCCCTATAATCGTAATCTCTGGAGACTTTCAAATAGTCAGGATTCTCCTTTGCCTCGCTTAAGGGGTATAATTCTCCACTTATTCTCTCGTCAAAGAGTTCGCAAATTTCCCACTCCTTAACCTCTCTCACCTCTCGGTGGAACGCAATCAGTTCAGCAACCTGTGTTTCTAACCGTCTAATATCCTTCTTCGTTAACTGTTCAAATGTCTTACCATTAAGGTCAATCTTCCCTTTCTCAATCAGTTTACTTAACATTCTCTGTAGAGTAATATTTATTTCTGGCGCTCGAGGAACATCCTTCGCCTTCTCAAAAAACCATAACCTCCTTCCTACTACCATGACTAAGCTCTTCATACCCTCAACAATCTTTGACAAAAATTCAACATTTGTAGAACCAGGCAGGGCATGACCACTGCCGAAGGGACCAGAGATTCTACCACTGGGAGGCTCCCTGGATTCATCTTTCGCCACCTGCGTCGGGCCGCGCCTGCCTCGACCGGAGCCATCAACATTTAAGTGCTTTCCAGGACGGTTTTCTTTCTTTCTGAACAGAGAATATATGTTATGGACTATACCTGCTATGCTTGCCAATACTCCAATCAATATGCCACTTGTTGCGATTGTGATAATGATTGTCACAAAATACCACACTAGACCTAATTGCTCTTGCATAGAGAAGTACCAGAGCACAGGAACTGTACTATCAATGGCTGGTATAAAGAAGGCAATTACTCCTATGAACCCCCGGGCTGCCTCCTGAGCTATCTGGGGAAGGAAGAAGGTAGTTAGAATGCCTATAACCAAGACAAGCCCTCCCAATATATAAGCCAGCGAGCTTATGAGCCTGCGCATCTCTACATATCTTTGACCCTCATATTTACCCAAACCAAATACCCAGCTCCATCCTGCGGAACTTAAGAAGGCAGCAAATATTGTAGAGGCCATCCATATAAAATCCTCGGTGATTACACCAAGCCAAAAAGTAAGTCCAAGAAAAATTACCCCAACAGCAAAAGACCACTTATACATCATTAGATGCTTAAAATATAAGGGATTTTCCTCGGCAGCTTCTGCCGCTCCCCAGGCTTTAGTTACCAGCTCATAATTGTCTGGTTCGCGTAATTGCCGATGCAGAATCATATACGTCCTTCTGAATCCCAATAGCATCGGCACTGGCATATTGATAATCTTTGGCAAAAACATCATGGTGGAGGCCACAATTTGGCCGAGCCCTTTTAATATATACAATGGGATTGATACAAAGGCTTCTAAACCCCTGACCTCTTCGCCCAGTAACTCATATCTTTTCTCTTTATTGAATAGTGAACATATTGCGATAAATAAGGCTTTTAATGAAGGATGTAAGTTAGGATGTATAAGTAAGAGCATAATAGTATTAAAAGCAAAAAAGCCAATGTAGAAGAACTTGACCTCCAGTGTCCCTGGCACAAGCATAGCTTTGAAGGTGAGCATAAGCTGTAATAACCACACCAACTCTGCGATATTGCTGCGGATTACCATGTTTGATTCGTATCTATGGCTTAGAGATATTTTTGGAATGGCCATCTCTCCGGCTTCTTCTTTTTTCTTAATTATTTTACTATCCTTTCTAAACGCAAACAAACCCAGTGTTGCCATAGAAACAATTGCAGAAAGACCTGAAAATAATAGCATGTCTATAACTGGTACACTTAGAAAGCTACATACTATGGCAACAGGAATCGCACCCACAATCGCTGCAGATCTTAGAGGATGGTCTCTAATATAAGGCATTACCCTGATAACTTCTATATTTGGTATGTCGAACTTCTCCATCCACTTATAACGCGCTCTCTCATATTCCTCCGGATAGTTGTACATTGGGCGTTCCTTTATCACTACACCAGAGACATACTTTACTCTTCCGCAGTTTATAGTATTAATCTCATCTTCGCTTTTAACCGACTTTCTATCGCCAAATGGCCATATCTTTTCGTAGGCATAAGTCTTTACTACATCTTTATAGTATTCATCATTTCTATAGGCATATTTTCCCGGCGCACGTAGGCTTCCGAATATTATGTACATCGCCTCCTGAGTATACCTCAACATCTCTTGCGGGAAGGATTTCATTACATTTGAATGGAGCGTAGCATACTCGTCAGCGTACCTATATTTTCCAATATACATTATTTCTTTATTCCGCCTATCTGCCATAACAGAAACCAATCTTTTGATGTCTTCGTATTCGACTAAATTATCCGGGTCATAGACCAAAGTGTGGCGAAGCTCATTTGTTCTCTCGGAAGGGTCTTTTGAAGGGTCCGTGTTTCTATCCCTGATATTCCTTAAGTCATCATAATCAGATTCGTTACCACCCAATATATCTCCAAAAGGTAGCGTCAGGGGTTGTCCAGGACGCTCCGTATTATACTTAGGCTCAACCTCTCGGTAGTCTTCATTGGGCTCCATCAACCACCTTAGCAATTTATAATGGGTAAATGGTTTGAGTAACCTGTATTCTTCCAGAAATACCATAAACACGTAGAATCTTTTTCTGATTTGTGGGTCCATGGCTTCTAATTTTTTTTGTATATCCTTTTTGAGCTCTTTATACTGCTCTTTATCTTCTGCTTGTAATATCACAGTGAAGTATAAATTTGAATCATTATTCTCCACAGCCTGCCTCAATATCTTTACCCCCTCTCCTTCTGCACGGTCGTTACCATATTCTCCAAGAACAAATGCATAATTCCTGATACCATCAGCTTTTGCAGTTTCCCTGGTAATAATTTTACCGTTCTTATTTCTTTTTAGTCTTATGGGAAAAGCTACGGAAACCTGTGTTTTTTCCTCGTCAGGAATTCGTTCCAATTCTCCTATACTATACGGTTCTAAGAGTGACTTCCCAGTAAAGAGCTTATATAGAGGTTCTATTCCAAACCTTACAATAACTGATACTGCGTATTTATCAGCAATAATCCACAGTAAGTAAAATAATGTGACAGCCCATAGAAGAATGCTTGAACCCGAGGAGAATGAAAAGTCTAAGCTGACCATAATGAATGTGACCAAACCGACTGTAAGCAGGGTAATCGCCCAGAGAAAGAATACTTCTCTATAAGACCTCCTTAACACTGACACTAACTTCACGTCAATTAGGATCTTTCTTATTACCCGCCTTATCAAATCCACGAAGCCAAATAGGAGGGTGATAACAAGAATAGTACGCATATTCCCCCAGCCAAAATCTTTCCAGAATCTATAACGTGCTTTTTCTATCCATGACCACGAGTTCTGCCAAATGGGCGCAGGAATCTCTCTTCTGTATTGCCTTTGAACTCCGGCTAATTTCATCTCTATTCGCTTTGGCAGGAATCTTTTCATCATCTCTTGAAATATAACTGAAGATTTTATAGAATTCACTGTAGCCCTTATGCCTTCATCTCTTATATCTGATAGAATCTCTTTCCGGGTGGAGTATTTCCATGTGCGCACCGGATTAAGAGCAGTCTTTTTCCTTAATCTCTCTTCTATAGCATGTTTATGCACATCATTTAATGGCCTTGCTATGTGTTCTTCTATATAATCGTTAGAATACCCGAAAATCTCTGCCAGACCTATCTTCTCATTGGAATCTATATTAGAATAGTCTAAAAGAACGAGCAGGTCTTTATTGGACAATTTCAGAGTCAAATTGTACTCGCGTCCTGGTACCTTTGTCTCATCTGAGGTTCTGGATTTACGTCTATTCTCATCGGCAGCTACCTTTATAGATCTTTTAATTCTAAACAGTTTGTCGGCTAGAAATCTAATATCTGCAGGTTGCATTTCCTTCGCTGCCATTAATGTTACCACTTCGTCAATAGAAGAATCGATTTCGCCTTGGGGAAATCCAAGCCTTGTGAACTGCTCTTGCACGGCTTT
This sequence comes from uncultured Actinomycetota bacterium, assembly GCA_964348135.1. Classification (GTDB taxonomy): domain Bacteria; phylum Actinomycetota; class Aquicultoria; order JACQXZ01; family CAYGBL01; genus CAYGBL01. The sequence continues at coordinate 9,251 of CAYGBL010000026.1, read as the reverse complement.
TCTTAACGCTTGCTCATCCACACTTATCTCAGGTTCGTCTGCCAGGCCAAGCTCAAACCAGCTATCAGTGATATATACAATCCTGTCCATCAAATCATTGGTGACCTCGACGCATGCTCCATAATGTGCCAGGTCCTTTAACTGGCAAATCCTATCTACCCAGGCAGTTATATCCTCCTCGGTAAGCCCACCCATGTACGCCTGCGTTGCCTTAACCCCGGCTTTCCCATCATCCATTGGTACACCAGCGTCAGTGAATTTTTCCTTTATGTGGATTGCTAGTTCCAGCTCTTTACGCAATCTTTGTAATTCATCCTCAAGTTGAACATCAGCGGTCCAATTTTTGGCTTCCTCTTTCCTTCCTTCTAAATCATCCCTTCTTTCCTGCGACAGCCCAGACTTAGCCTGCTGCCAGTTCAGCTCCTTAATCTTTTTGTCACGCCATTCTTCTTCTATCTTTTGCCTTTGCGAAGAAAATTTAAATAAGACTCTATCGGCTATCGGTTCCGCCAGAGCATTGATTACCTGCCTCTCTTTCTTAGTAAGAGCATCTTTATCTTTCTTGTAAACTTTCTCGTAAATTTCTTCAGCCACCCTATGTGGCACATAGAGATACTTAAAGAGCGCTTCGTCAGAGCTGTAACCGATTTCAACCATCTTCCTAATCAGGTCTTCTTCAGCCTTCTCCTTCGATAAACCCAGTCCATAATCACTTTTCGCTTTTTCTATCAACTCCTTTACTAACTTTTCCCGTTCACCAGGACGGGACAGCCTTTCACGAATGGCATCTGCTCTTTTCTGCCGCAGCTGCTCTATATCCGCCTTGTATCTCCTTAGCTCTTCTACCTCACTTCCCAACCCGAACTTTTCTCGTATATCCTCCTTAGCCTCTTCCCTTTCCCTTCCATTTACAATTAGCTCGATTAACTTCGGAATTATATACTTGTCTAATTCATTTAGTGCGTATTCCAAGTTTTCCTCAATATCCCCATTAGAATCTATATAGGTATAATTGGTGGGCGCCGCGATGTCTACAAATGACCTAAGCACACCTCCTAACTTTCCAATGAGCTCACTCTTCTTAGCCCATATCTCACCCGGCGGAAACCGTCTTTCAATAAGCTTTTCTTCAAGGCTCTGAAGTTGAGATAACTTATCATCCAGCCTATCTTCACTCAACACCTCACCAAAGTGGACTAACCAAGTGGAAAGCAAATGTGAGTGCTGCTCATATTCGCCGACATTCATAAAATCCCACTTTGCTTTATGGGTGCCCTGGAACCGTTTAAGGGCTTCCCACTTCTCCTGGCGTGTAAGCGGCTCAGTATCTTTACCTCTTACGTGATACAGTTCTGTAAATAAGCGTTCCCACTTCAGGAAATCTCCTTTTGAAGCATATACTTCTGCTTGGAACCAGGCGATGTCGCCAAGGTCTGCTTCCATTTTCTTCTCGTTCCAGCCTTTTACCTCCATGCGAGAGACGTAGCCAATTACGTCCCACACGTTAGGAGGAGGGAGAAGGTTTCTTACATCTTCTAAAGAAATTGCTATTTCAGGCTTCTTCAATTTCTCTGCAAGTCTCTTTAGTTCCTTCTCTATCCTCTGGGGCAGGAATTCCTCTGCTTTCTCCTTAAATAAAGCCGAATGTTTTATAGACTTGCCTATAATTCTTACAAGCTCATCCCTTTTTGCCTTCTTTGCTTCTGGCGACTCTTCCAGGATGTATTCCATGTCACTTTCTAACCTCTTCCGAAGCTCGCCCAGTTCACCCTTTTCCAATCTTTCAGATACAGTTATAATCTGACCGTTAACTTCTCTCCCGTCCTTGTTATAGGTCATATAAACAGCCTGCCAGTACATCTTCATCTTCATATCTTCGAGTAAATCATCCTGACTATAATCATTCTTAAGCATACGCTCTACCAAATTCTCAGCTTCTTGATCCGTTATCTCCTGTTCCTTGAGTCCCTCCACGTATTCTATGCCTCTCCCAGGGTCTGCCGGAGTCCCTACGATATGTCTTATCATTTCATTTCTTTTTTCTTGGGTTTCCCATACTTCAAGTTTTGTCTCCCGAAGTTCTTCTAATAACTTCTCGCCCGCCTCTTGGCACACTTTCTGAGCATAGCCTATGTTTTTGAACATGGTCTCTATGCTTAAATTGGGATATCTTTCTTCTAATCTACGGAAAAGCTTCACAAAGGATGGGATTTCATCTTCTTTCAGTCGTTTCCAATATTCTTCTGCTGCTTTGATACCATGGATTCTGAGTTTGAATTCTTCTTTCATTTGGTTACGCATATGTTCTATTTCTACTGGCGTGAGGTCTTTCAATTTTTTGCCCTCTGGTATGTATTCTTCATGCATATACTCTACCCAGTAACCATATACCCCCTTGCTAGCTTTACTGGCTGGGTCAAGTTCCACTTTCCGTCTTATAAGCTCGTAATATTGGGACAAAAGTTCTCTCATCGTAGGTGACTGCAGAAACCTGAGATCTTCGAGATGAGTTTTCATCTCATCAATGTCTGTAAAGCGTTCAGCCCAGTAGGCGGCATCACCATAGGTGGCGATGCCAGGATTGGGAGAAACACCAAGAATGGGCGAAGCAACCTTTTTTCGCTCAAGATATCCTTTTAACTGTTCAATCATCTCACGCATCCGTATATCACTCTGCTCAGGGCTCAAGCCCATAAGTATCCCCAGAGCCTCCCTGAGAGTCTCTCTTTCAATCTCTTCTCTATCCTCCTGAGGTGTCTTTTCACTGTAAAGTTCCGCCAAGTCGACTCCAGACCTCCTGAGAATTATATATTTAATATAGGCGATATACCTTCCATCAATTATCCCTGAAATCAGCCTTGACCTCTCTTCATCAGTCAAAGGAGGGCTTAATTCTTCTTTCTCTACGTCTTCATCAGTCTTATTTGCCAGTTTCAATAGTTCTTTGTCAGGCAAGTTATCCCTATCCAATTCTAGTTGCTCAAGTTGTTTGGGCGATAACTGTCCAGTATCGCTTACAAATGCATCTACCGAAGGCATTATACCCTTCTTCAATTGATAGAAAACAGGCAGAGTGTCAGAGGTAATCCCGTTCTCCACCATCATAGTGAGTTCTGCTTGCGCTCTCCCCATACCCTCGGGAGTGGAAAGGTCCATTTTATCTTCTGGAAATGCTTTATTATATGAACTAGCTATTTTAACCAATTCGTCAACGATAATCTCCATATCACCACCGGTGAAGCTGCTATCCATGGCAAAGTTCGTCCAGGTCATTAGCCTCCCCAAGATTATGGAGTCTTTGATATTTCTTAAGGTCTTAAGGTATTTATCTCTGTACACTTTAATTCTCGCTTCATGAGATTCCGTTCTGAAAAGTTCACGAAGCACCCTCAGTCTCGCACCTTCTGCCATATTTAGAATCTGGTCTTCTGTTACTTCGCCTTGTAATTTACCTACAGTCTCTGCAAGTTCTGCCATTAAATCGACCCGGGCCTCCATATCTTCCTCTTTCCATCCATTTGCCTTAATCGTGGTCGCCACAGCGCTCAAGATACCTCTATGCTCAATATCTCCAAAGAGGTACAAACCTTTCTTGTGCATTAATTGGGCGAATTTTCTTGCATCATTATCCATCTCCTTTCTCTCGTCAGAGGTAAATTTGGCCCATTCCGCCTCATCAAGCCTTCTGGTAAATTCATCCTGCCACTTTATATATTCTTCATATTCAGATAATTCAAATGTCTCATTCTTACTCATCCTGTCATACATTCTGAGAAACTTAATATCTTCTGAGGACTCCTCTTCTAATAAAACTCTCTTTGCTTCATCTAAGGATAACCCACCATATTTTTGGGTTCCCGGAGCCATAAGCATGATCAGTCGCCTTGCATAGAAACTGACCAGACCAATTTTGCTATAATCTAATTCTCGTGCCCTGGACATAAATGTGAAATGTAAACCTACAAAATTGGGTAGTTGTTTAATTGATTTGATTTGTGGGAATATATTTTTGGCGAGGTATATGAAGTTATCAATGTACTCTAAGGTTCCTTCTTCCGTCATATTATGGCTGGCTCTATAGTTCTCAAACACTGTTCGAAGAATTTGGCTGGATTTTTCAGCTCGAGATGGGTCTATTCCTAGGAGGGAGGTTATTTGAATCAACTTATCTTTGGGAATATATTTTGCTTTCTGTAAAACTTCCGGGTCAATTCTAAAAGCGTCTTTGCCTTTTGTTACCTCTATTAACCTACTGGCCAGGTATTCCTCTGGCGTGATACTTTGGGATAATCTCTCGAGCGCCTCTTTCGTCTCCTTAATTCTTCTTTCTAATATCCTTGCTTTCTGTTCTAGTTTGGCTGTTTCTATACGCAAAGCCAATACCTTTTTGCCAGTATCTTTTTCCGCTGTCCCTTCCCTTGGGTGACTATCCCGATGCATCGGGGACGCCCCTGCTTCTGGCTGCTCAACCAGTTTCTCGACCTTCTCAATAGCTTCTTCCATTCCCATCTTTTCCATAATCTCTTTTAATTGCTTATCAATAACAGAAAGTTCTGTAAATGTATCGAAAAAGATATTCTGGGCTTTAAGCAACTGATCTTCTCTTTCTCTGAGTATATCAATAGTGATACCCCCATTTATATATTCCTCTCTGGCATTTTTTACTATAGCCAATCTATGTTTATATGTATGCTCAGCCAATTTAGCCTGCTCAACAAGATTTGATCTTCTTTCCAACATCTCATAAATCTTCCTTTTGAAATCATCTTTCTTCTTTTCGAGTTCCTGTTTAACCTGCTTTGCTCTAATCTTTTCTGCATTTGTTTCCCCCCAACCCAAATTTAATCTTACATTTAAGACTACTGAGAACCCAAGGTCTATTTTGTCACGAAACTTCCCTTCATCAAAATCCCAGGATTTATCGAGCAACGAACCGCTTAACGCTATCCACCAATTAGGATTCTTCTTCGCTTCCTCCTCTTCTTTCTCGACCCTTACTCTCATTGCCTTTATCCCGGGATGTTCCGATTCCACTTTTTCCCACCAAGAATCAAAATTAACCAAGTCTCTATCAATCTGTGTCAAATCTATAGATTCACTATTTTCATCTACAAAGTCTATGTCCCCAATCTGCTGTAGCTTCTTTAACATCTCGAATTTTAAATCAGAAACTTGCTTCCTTGCCTCTTCTAATTTATCTTTGGTGTCAGCGATTAATCCGTCATACCGCCTAGTGGATCTATCATCAGTTTCCAGTCGGGCTTTTGCAACCACTTTTCCTTGGCGATACTTTATTTGGCTCTCAAGCAGTCTTTCAAGAGCTTCTACTTTTCTTTTTCCATTTTTGTAACCATTGTAAAGTTCTATTATCCTTAATATTTCCTCAAACTTTGCACTCTCCACATCCAGCTCTCTCGAAAGTACTTCAAGGTCAGATATCTTAAAATCTCTATTTGTTTTGCCAAGCCATTTCAGCGGTTCAGAATATGCCATTAGCCCAAAACGCCAGATATTATCTATCGCATAACGTATGTTTTCTTTCGTCATTCTGGTATTCAAAGCATTGAAGTTTTCATAAATGGCAACAAATGAGACCTTGGGTGACCGAGAAGTCAGTCTCACTTTTTCTGCCTGTAATTTTGCCTTTTTTCTATGGCTCTGGGCCGTCATAACGGCCATAGATTCTTTCTCTACCCTTTTCTTAAACTCATTCCAACTAAGTTTTGTAACTTTATGGCCACTTCTGTGACTTGTTAACGCCTTATTTATGAATTCTCTTAATGTCTTTACTGACGTGGTTTCTTCTATTCCTTTAGTCGGTTCTTCTGTTGCTTTTCTTAATGCTTCTAATCTCGCTGCCGAACGCTCTTTTAAGGCTTTCGCATCGCCAAGAGCTTCTTCTGCGCGTATCAGACCCATTTGTGCTGAAGCAAGGTCCATTTGGGTGCGTAGCCTGATATCAGTCCGGTCTTTCTTAGTACGTAATTTGGCTAAATCGCGTTTAATCCGATTAATTCGCTGTCTTGCTGCTTTGACTTTATCTTCTGCGTCTTCCAGATCCTGGTTGCACTTCATATCGTCGTTAATCCAATCTATAACAGTCTTTACCGCTTCCTCAAGCGTTGACTCTCTATCTTTTTCTGCCTGTTTAACGTCAATCTTCTTGGCAGCCCACTCCTCGGTCAACCAGATTGGCGGCAATGGAAGCCATGCGCCAATTTTCCAGGTCTTCTCTATAAAGTTTTCATCGCCCATAATTGAGAAATCATAAGGCTTACCAGATTTGGCAATCTCCAGTACCCAATCAAAGGATTCCAGCAATTTCAAAAGTCTATTGACTCCAGCACCATAATCTCCTTCATATTCCAGCGACCCTGTTCTGCTAGCATATCCGACCTTTAGATCATTAAGCCTTTTCTCTAAATCTCTTACAGCATTTATCGCATCCAGCTCATTTCTCCTTGCAGCATCAACATCCTTTTCACTCACATCACCTCTTATCTTTTTATCCTTAAACATCTTTTCCAAAAGTTTTCTCAACCCTGTTGCTAATTTTCGTCTTCTTCTCGCTTCTTTCAATCCAGCCTCAATATTTTCTATCCTTCTCTCTGCCTGTTCAGCTTCAAACATAAGGTCTGTTCTTATTCTTTTTGATTCTTCCATAAACATAAGTGCCAAGCATTCCCTATGTTTAAGTCTTGCTCTTAAAGCAGGGTCCTTCGAGCGTAATATAAGGCTTAACCTTCCCATCTCCGCTTGGAAGTCCTTCCAAAATCTCCTTTCAATTCCTATGTCGGGAAAACCTGGTACGGGGGTGAGACGAGTTTCTGGAATAGCACCTCTTTTTATGACCCTCTCGTAGCCTCCGCTTATTCTTGTAATGCCTTTCATCAACTCTTTCTTCTGGGAGAGCAACTGATGACAAAGTCTAATCTGTATCTCTTCAAGGAGTTCCACTTGTTCCAGAACCCATCTATTGGTCGCTTCTCGATATAAGAAAGTGTCTTCTAAAATACTATAAACTTGTGAGCTTATATTGTTTAGTGTTTTGTTCGGCACCTTTAATGCGTGAAGATATACTACTGTTTTTGCGGCTTTTCCAGCTATTAATGATCGTGCGCAATTATGAATCTTGGCATCCTCAGAAAGGTCTTCTGGAATATCTATATCTTCCATGCCCAATTCTCTCAATCTACTCTTAACATCTTCGGTCAGCGCTTCAAATAACTCGACCATCGTCTCTGCCCGAATTGCACTAACTTCACTCTTAAGATAATCGTCCTGGGAAATAATGTTTTTCTCAGCCCGGCTACGGTCCTCATCTGCTATCTTTCTAGCCTTCCGAGCAATTTTTTGAAGATTGGGCAGAACGTCTCTGTACAATCTCAATTCTTGTAATGATTGCATGGTTTCCAAATATATATTTCTAAGTTCCTGGTAAAATTCTCCTTCTTTTAATTTTTTCTCTAATTCCTGGATTCCTGGGTCTATATCTTTGGGAAGTTCGATTTCTAAACCTACTCCCTGATCACTATCGAACAATATACCCAAACCCAATGCTAACCTGGCCTTAAGCCCAATCTTTGCCTCTTTGCTCGCCTTTTCTGCGAATAGAATATCTAATGTCTCTTTCTTTATACCCAATGCCTTGAGCAATATTCTCACATGTCTATCTTTATCTTCTAATTCTCGTAATATCTCTTTGAAATTGGTTTCCAAAGTAGCAAAATCTATTTCTATGTCCTCTTTTACATCGTAGCCTGCCAACTTCTTTACGTCCTCTTTGGCTCTTCTTACTTTATCTTGCGCTTGTAAATACTTTCCTTCTGCTTCCTCGATTTTTGCTCTCAGATTCTCTATTTCCTGAACTGTAATCTCTCCTTTTTCAAATTGCTCAAGAGCGTGCTCCAAAGCCCTAAAGCTTTGGATATAGGACGATTTTGCGGACTTCTCTTCTACCTGTGCCCTACTGTAAGCAACTACCGACATTACCATATCCAAAAGCAGTTGTCTCTTAAACAGAGCCTCTTCCAGTTTCGCCCTTTCAATGTCTAACTTCGCACTTTCTTCGATAATCTTTCTTGTTGGATCGATTAGCCACCATCTCGCTTCAATGCCAGTGAACCAAATCTCAGGTATACCTGCGCCAACAAATCCTATAACCTCTGGCCAGTATAACCTTTCAGTACGCTTAGCCAGAACCTGACACCATGATATTCGATGCTTCTTTATCATCGCCTCGGCCGATTCCAAGCCATGGTTATAAGCACCCATAAGCGAAACTTTTGTGGCCATCTCTTCAGGTTTTGCGGTCTCAGCTTTTCGCCTTTCTTCTCTAACTTTTTCTGCCTCCCCATCAATCCGGGCAAATAGCGACTGTTCGTTCTTATTTAGTCGTTCACTTTGCTGCCTTATATCTTCTAATTCGGCTTCACCTTTTTTCCTTATCTCAATTAGTCTTTTTCTCGCAAGCTCTAATTTTAGCCGTTCTATCTCTTTTATTTTTCTTTCAAGCCTCACAATAGGGTCGGGAATGTTAACAAGAAGCTTTTGCTTTTCTTTATTAAGGGCTTCTGCTGAAAGTTCTGGATTTATGCTTTTCTCTTTTGCTTCTTTTACATAGGATTCTTTCCGGCTTCTTAAATCTTCATCTATGGCTTTAATTTGTTTATAAACCTCTTCTATCTTTCTATCCAGCTCTTCCTGTTTCTGTTTATCCTTTTCAACCTTCCTTCTTTCTCTTAGACTCTTAAGAGTCTCTTTTCGTGCCTGAAGAGAAGTTTCTATTATTTCTATTTCTTGCCTTAACTCTAAAAGTGCTTCAATATCGGCAAGACCTTTTTTTATCTCTTCAACTTTTTGTCTCTCTTGAGGGGAAGACTTCTTTTTTATCTCTCTAAGTATATACCTCTGTTCGGCTAACATAAGCTCTGCCAGTTTACGCTGTACAGCTATTCTCTCAAGCTCTGTTTTGGCTTGTGTCTGTTGTTTGCGGGCTTCCTCAATCTTCGATTTAAACTTCTCTTCTGCAGCACGGACAAGTTTCTCGTATTCTGCAAGTATGCTCTGCCGTCTTTCCTCAGCCTGTAACAATGGTAATGTCTGCTCTATCTGTTCTATTTCTCTTTCCAGCCTCCCAATAAGGCCTGGAATGATAACAAGGAGACTCTCTCTTTCTTTATTAAGGGCTTCTGTTGAAAGCTCTGGATTTATTCTTTTCTCTTTTGCTTCCTTTACATAAGATTCTTTCC
>CAYGBL010000025.1:19461-24636 GCA_964348135.1 uncultured Actinomycetota bacterium | reverse complement strand
ATATCATAGGTATCATAGTATGAATGTACTAATTTTATAGTCCATATGGCCTATAAATTGGGTAAATTTGCAAAATAATTAGCCACTTGGCCTATATGCATTCGCTCTTTTTATAGCATAATTATTTTTATGTAAAGTAAAAGTTCTTGGGATGGTTATGGACGCAGAAGCACATTAAAGCAATATTCAGAGGTTGATAGTGAAAACTAAATTGGTTGGTGATTTGAAGTTTTTTCTTGTTTCTATTAAGGGGATAGAGAATGCCTCCAAGTGCAAAAGCAGCTTCCACCAAGGAGAAGATCCGAAAAACAACCTCCTCAAGAAATAGCTCCTTTTTTAGCTCGCATGAAATCAAATCTTTTAATAACAAAAATCCTATTCTTAAAACGATCGATAGCTCTATATTAAATCAGAGAAGAAAAGTAGTACGTAATCTCTTCGGAAGGAACCACCAAACAGTTATTGATGCTATTTTCTTTACTCTTCAATTACTTAAAATGAGAGTGTTCCTAAACGATATTGAAGGCGCAAAAAAAGTTGTTACAAGACTAAAATCATTTTTGAAAAAATGCATTGCATGCGTTAGAGAATATATAAAAATTCAATCTGCAAACAAAGACAATGATAGGCTCAATGATATTCTTGGCAAAGACTTTTCACTTTCGAAGACGCGAAGCAATCAAGGGATCAGCAGTACACAACTGAAGAAGGAAATAGCCAAACGAGTAAAGGATGAGAAGAGGAAGACGGTTTCCGAGCTTCATGATAACATTCTTCAAAGCCTTGCCGGTATTTATATAGGGCTTGAATTTTGTGAGAAACTTTATGAGAAAAAACGAAAAAGAATAATCAAGGAGATAAACAATATTGAATTATTTGTGTGCGATTTATCTGAAAGGTGTGCAAAATTCTGTATGAAGGAGGATTTTCTCAGCCGTTCAGACTTCAAACTAATGCCTGCATTAAAAGAATATGTTAATAGCCTTGTAGAAATTACAGACTATGATATTGACTTAACTTGCAAGGGGAAGGAAGACAGATTGCCTTTTCCACTAAAGATCAATCTATTTTATATTGTTAGAGAAGCCCTTACCAATGCGATTTGCCATGCCAATGCAGACCGAGTGAAGATAGAGATGAGAATCAACAAAGATAGGGTGATTTTAGAAATAGTAGATGACGGTATTGGATTTGTTCTACAAAAAGCATTATATAGAGCTAGAAGGCTGGGCAAGCGAGGCCTCATTGGCATGACAGAAAGAGTTGAGTCGGTGAATGGTAAATTAGTAATTAATACCCACAAAGGGCAGGGAAGTTATATATGTGTGAACATACCTATAAATTAATAAAAAAGCAGGAATGAAGAAGATTAAGGTATTATTAGCAGATGATCATACGATAGTTAGGCAGAGTATTAGTAGGATGCTTAATGCGGATAAGGAAATCAGAGTTATAGAAGAAGCTGCAGATGGTTTTGAAGCTATAGAGAAAGTAAAGAAAGTTCTACCCGATGTAGTTGTAATGGACCTTAAAATGCCAGAAATAAATGGCTTCGAAGCTACCAGGATTATGAAGCACGAATGGCCTTATATCGGCATTATCATCCTTAGTATGTATGGGGATAATAGGCATATAGGTGAAGCAGTTAGAGCTGGTGCCAATAGCTATCTTTTAAAGGAAAATTCTTCTAATGAACTGGTGAAATGCATTAAAAGTGTCTTTCAAGGTGAAGAGTTCTTAGTTGCGCCCGTAGCGCGAAAAATACTGAATAGCTATATGGGAGCGGAACATGGGAACAAATGCAAAGCTCTTACATTAAGAGAGAAAGACATATTGATATTATTAGCCAAAGGTATAAACAATGCGCAGATAGCTGAAGCGCTATACATAAGTGAAAATACAGTGAGGAATCACATTTCAAATATTTATGACAAGTTAGAATGCCATAATCGAGCCCAAGTTATATCAAAGGCCGTAAAGCAGGGTTTAGTAGATTTGGCAACGGATATATAGTAAATATATACTGCAAAAATTTGTTTGTAGAATACTAATATCATCTTAAGCTAGAATTTTTTACTTTATAAAAATGAGAAGAGAGACCTATTTAATTAGGTCTCTTCTTTTTGTTTTAATTAAGCTACTAAAGGCTCAGAAAAAACAACTGGAACCAGGGGATAATTTTGAAAACAATAAAGGTTCTAGTGGTAGACGATCATCTCGAAGTGCGTAAGATTTTGAGAGATGTCTTAGAGCTAGATAAGCGAATAAAGGTTGTGGGTCAAGCGCGAAACGGACAAGAGGCAATAAGCAAAACAAAAAAGCTTGAACCTAATATTGTGCTTATGGATTTCAAGATGCCAAAGATGAATGGGTTGCAGGCAGCTCATTACTTAAAAAAGAATCACCCCGCAATTAAAATAGTTTTACTGTCACTTTACAACGATGAGCCTTTGGTTTCTAGAGCTAAGGAAATAGGTGTTAGCCGGTATCTGACAAAGGATCTGGATCTGGAAGAAATAGTACAGTCAATAATAGATGTGTGGGAAGGTATGGAAGAGTATTAGTGGGTTGACTCACATGTGGCTTTTAAAAATCAGGCTGAGATTATATTCAACATTTTTCAAGTGTGCAGAACGTAGGCGAAAAATTTGCAATCCACAGACGTGAAAGGCTTATAAGAATTCTATTTATAGCATAAAGATACTAAGTTTGTGGAGTCGAATGCAATCGAAAGCGATGATTCTGGCAACTGGTTTGGGAAGACGATTGAGGCCACTGATTAATGAGATTTCCAAGCCAATGAATCCCATAGCGAACAAGCTGATTATGGAACATGTGAACATATATTAGAACTCTTAGCCTCTCAAAACATTCGGGATTTAATAGTGAATCTCCATTGTAAACCAGAGGTCACTAAAAATATTTTACGGGTGGTTCCAACTGGACGGTTGACCTGACTTATTCCTATGAGAAATCGCTGATGGGAGCAGCCGGTGGAAGGCATTTTAGCGGCAATTAGCGGATCGTGGCGATAAAAGTGAAACACTATTCAACCATATCTCTATGATATTTGAGTTTTAGCAACAGGGGTCGATACCAGCCTGACTGCTCTTCTTTCTGTCGGAGATATTTCCAATCCTTGTTAATGTTTACGAGCTCGGCAAGGAGGCAGAAGAATGAAAGTGTAGGGCTGCAAGGAAGGACGGGGTAGTGTTTAAAAGAAGCGAGGTGAAATGAAATGAGAAAGATAGTAGCTTTGACCCTAGCGGTAGCACTGCTAACGGTTTTACCGGGAGTAGCAATGGCTACACAGGTACATAGTGTCGATGAGACTCCAAGGAGTGTTCTATGTGACGTAGTTGATCCGCAAGGAGCTCCTGCTACAAAGTTCGTCGATGCCTTTGATGATCCGCAGACTGTTACCAAGTATCTGCCAATCACCTTATCCGTTCAGGCGGTTATTTCAATAGATACCTTTGACAAGGTAACCACAGATCAGAAAGATGAGCTTGATCTTGGACCTGGTGATCCAAAGTTCTCTTCTGTGGTTGGAGATGGTATCGATTGGATAATTAAAAGCAACAAACCCTTTACGAAATCAGTAAAGTGGAGTGACCTCGTAGGTTGTCCTGGTACTGAAGCCGGTGATGAAGGGGACTTGATCCCTGCGGCGCTGCTTAAGGTTACTGTTGATGATGGTACAGGGCCAGTGATAATTGAAAACGGATGGATTTCACCACAGATTGGAGATGCAACTACTCACCAGCATGCGGAGAACCTGTGGGTCGAATATGACATACAGTGGTGCGATACTGCTGGTATCTACTGTGGAACGCTTGAGCTTGTTGCCAGTCAGGTCTAAGTCTGGAAGTGTGAGGGCGGGATTTCCTCTCGCCCTCTACCTGGATTTCAATGCAGGAGTCTACCGATTTAGCTGCAATAAAGACCTTTTGTCTTGCTAAGCTGCGAAGCAACAGCGGAGAGGTCTCCTGGCATATATTTCTCATATTTCGTTTGCAGTGTTGGTGATTAAAATGATGAACAGAGTCAAGGTTTTAATAACTTTTGTCCTTATACTTTCTGTGCTGTTGGCGTGGTCGGCACCGGCCAAAGCAGGTATGGCCGTAGTTCCCAGTAAAATTGAAATCTCTTTGCCTCCTGGGGGGCAGCAGGATGTGGATATAGATGTATTCAGCGATTGCAAGAACCCGCTCAAAGTTCAGGCGAAGAGTTGGGATTTCGCGCGTGATGAAAAGGGTAATCCTTATCCCATAAAACCGGAGGATGTTAAGACTTTCCGTGGCTGTGGAGGCTGGCTTAATTTTCTCAACAGGTCAGTTACAGTTGCTCCTAACCAGACGGGAACGGTGCGTTTTACGGTAAAGGTGCCTGGAGATGTTCGGCTCGGCACCTACTATACCTATGTAGCATTGCGAGGTGTTCCCGATATTGCTCCAAAAAAAGGCGTTTCTATGCCAGTTGGTTATACCATAAATGCTCTGCTTTTGGTAACCGTAGGCGGCGAGCAAACTTCGGAGCAAAATTCACCACCTATACTAAAACGCAGTGCCTCTCTAAAACATTTTTCGGTCAATACGGTTAATTTCCACAATCCCGTTCCTATGTTGCTTGAAATTGAGAATAAAGGGAATGTTCATCTCAACCTGAAGGGGACGATCGAGATTTGGAAAGACAAATACAAAGGGGAGGCTATCCCTGTCCAAGAGTTTACTTTACTGCCGGAGAGCACCTTAAAGATTCCTGCATCCTGGGAAAAGCCGCCGCTTTTCGGTAAATTCACAGCCAAATTTAAGGGAGACGTGGGTCTAGAAAAGCCTCTCATCGCTGAAGAAGCTTTTTGGGTCATCAATCAGAAAATTTTAGTAGGGACTGCTGGAACTCTAGTTTTCCTTTTAGGTCTGGCATTTTTCTTTCGCTGGAGAATTAAGAAGAAAGAGTCCATGAATATTTGGCATGAATAGATTTTGCCCGCTAATTTGAAAATAAAGGAGGTGGCTAAGATGTCAAGGGTATATAAATTGGTATTGTGCACAATCGTTATGATTATGTTCCTTGGGCTAGGAATCACGCCAGCTTTTTCCTGGTTTCTCGACGCAGCAAGTGTATCACCTACTATTGTCAATCCAGGTGATACGGTGATGATAAGCTATACTT
>CAYGBL010000025.1:17814-19451 GCA_964348135.1 uncultured Actinomycetota bacterium | reverse complement strand
TGGCGCCACTTATCCCTACGAAGTGGAGATCTGGTATTCCAACGCCCCTGATCCTAATCTTTGCTTTACATGTGGCAAAGCCTCGCTTCCCTATGGAGCAGCTATATGGGATTACTATTGGCCAACTAGATATGACCACTTCACCTGTGATGCGGCAACTGAAAAGGGGCTGATTGGTACTGCCTCTCATCATGGTGCCAGCAATGCTGGACAGACCTTTTTCATGAATTGGGTTGTACCGGAGCTGTCACCGGGAACATACAACATCCATATTCTAGTGGGATATAGTGCTGAATGCTTGAATGCCACTCATTACACTTTGCAGATAAAAATTGAAGAGAAACCACCTATAGATTGCGAGACCCCAGGATACTGGAAGAACCACCCGGATGAATGGCCAGTTGATACTATTACGATTGGTTGGGTAACTTACACCAAAGATGAGGCAATTAACATTATGAAAAAAGCCAATTCCAAAGATGTGACTAATCAGCTAGCTGCTCATCTTATCGCTGCAAAGTTGAATGTTGTAAATGGTGCAGAACACGGTTGCATCGATGAAACCATTGATGCTGCTGACGAATTTCTGAAGGCGTATCCTGTGGGAAGCGATCCTAAAGGGGAAGAGAGGGAATATGCGCTTAGCTTGAAAAACGCTCTCAATGAATACAACAACCATGGTTGTCCTTGATATAGGGTTAAGTTTCACAATAAGAAGAGCCCCGTTCAACTAAGGGAAGGTAAAAGGCTGTGAAAGATAAGATCATAGCTACGATAACCATACTTTTTATAACGTTGTTCAATCTGGCCGGGTGGTGTTCAGCCTCAGAAAGTCCTTATACAGATATTGCTCAGGACTCTTTTGCTGATGCTATATTTGTAAGCCAAGGAACACCGGATGGACTGGGCATGCTAAATATTGGTGAACTTAACGCAGCAAGTTGTCCTTTTATTGTTGTAGATAGTCCATATGGGACGAAGATTCGTATACACTCTAACTCTTCGTATGATCTTACCGTTAAGGCTTCGAGTCATTTAGTGGCTGAAGGAGATTCTTCCTCAATTATCCCTATTGATAATCTCTATTTTCGACAGAAAGGGTCAGAAAAGTGGAACTCCTTTTCTTTTGATGACCAGATTACCCTGCAAGATAAAAGAAGCAACAGTAGCGGCGAAGATTTCTATTTCGATTTCCGATTGTTTAGCGAGGAAAAGGGGCTTGGCTGGGGCGTAGAACCTGGTCACTATAAGACCACCATTATTTACACCGTGTTTCCCAGTGACACAGGTGAACCTGCAAACAATATTTCTTCCTCTATAAGAATAACTTCGCCCTACCCTGGCACTAAGTTACGCGGCGTTGTACGCATAGAAGCACAAGCTAACAGCGATGTGCAGAAAGTATTATTTTTCATTGACGGCAGTGAACTTGGAGTCGCAGAAAAGGTCCAGTCGGAAGGCAAGGATCAGCTATCCTTTATTTATGATTGGGATACCACTGCTTTTGCCAATGGCAGATACAGCCTTACTGCAAAAGCCTATAGCGAGCAGGGAAGCGAAAGTGTCTCTCCAGAAATTTTGATTGCTGTGGATAATGCAGAAACGGTGCCAGTAGACAGCGATCGTTCATTTGGGAA
>CAYGBL010000025.1:0-17792 GCA_964348135.1 uncultured Actinomycetota bacterium | reverse complement strand
CGGAGAAATGATAGAAGGAGGTTCTGACAATGAAGTTGCGGAAACGCCTGAAGAAGAAGATGGATTTTCAGAGAGTCTTCCTCCAGAAGGAGCTGGTACTGTGAGCGATGACCCTACCGTTGGGGGCAGCCCGGTTAATTCCGATTCAGGGTCAGATACAGGTGGAGATCAGAGCGGTCCAGTAGATGATGAGAATAGAATAATCGCCCTCAATATCATTTCTCCTGCAGCTCAGGCTGAACTGCAAGGTCTGGTATCTTTAGAGGCCTCGTGTAACTTAAGCGATGAGATCAGCGAACTAAGATTTTTCCTGGATAATAATGAGTTAGGTATTGCTGAGAAGAGAGCTTGCACTGCGGCTGCCAGTGTGGACGTACAACAGATATATTCTTACGACTGGGATACTACTTCAATAGCGGACGGCAGTTATACCCTAGTAGCTAAAGCCCGTGATAGTACTGGAGATGAAATAGTTTCTCCTGAAGTAACGGTTACTGTTTGTAATACCTTTTCTGATGAAAACGATAGCAGTTCTGGAGACGGGGTTGACAGTGGCTCAGCCACTGACACTACTGATAAGCAAGCGAGCACCAGCGAAAAGGAGTCGGAAGAAAACTCTCCCCCGGTAGTTGAAATAACTTCACCGCTTCCAGAAGCGGTGCTTAAAGGCATTTCAACTATCGAAATTGCTATAAGTGAAAAAAGTAGCATAGAGGAAATCAAATTCTACTTGGACAACCACGAAATTCCGGAAATAAAGGCCAGTGATGAAGAAGTGGTTGTATTGCCCGATGAGCGCTATGGCCTAAGCTTCGATTTGGAAACGGCTACAGTTCTTGATGGCAACTATGAGCTAATAGTAAAAATATATGATGCGGATGGCAACGAGAGTATTTCAGAAGAGGTGCCTGTGAGTATAAATAACAGCTCTGATCTGACGGCACGCCTACAGAGCGAGTAGAGAATCCCATGCGAACTGGTACCAATAAGAAGCTACTTATTATCCCGTCTTTTTTGATCTTGCTTCTTTTGTTTGGGGTACCTGCTTATTGTACACAAGAAGGCAGTCTTGGTGTTTCACCCACGAAAATGGTTTTTCTCATCCCGGCGGGAGAAAGAGAAGTAGCAACTTCAGAGATTATCTATACTGGTGAAAAACCCACAAAAGTAAAAGTTTCCGCCGTCGATTTCATGCGTGATGATAGCGGAAAACTTCTACCTTTAGACCCTGATGAATCAGAGCTTTTTGGAGGATGCAGTTCCTGGATTACTTTCCCACGTAGCATATTTCACGTTGTCAATAGCAAAACCTCAAAAGTTTACGTAAATATTCGCGTTCCCGAGCGAACTAAACCTGGAACCTGCGCAACTTATTTGCTGTTTAAGCCTTATGTGGATGCAGAAGGTGAGGCTATTATACGCGTGCTTAGTCAGGTGGCTTCACTCGTAAAGGTAATGGTTCCTGGAGATAATGGAAAAGTTCCAGCGCTTGGAATACCAAAAGTGCACAAGCAAGGTCGAATCCTCTATTTCAGAATCCCGGAATATAATTTTGGCAAACCCATCTTTAGAACTTCCTTCAATAATAACGGAAATGTGCATTTAAATGCTGAACATCATATCACTATTTATAATCGTAGAGGTAAAGCAATCGCTTATTTGGCATCTCCAAGGAAGACTATCAAACCTGGTACGACTGAATTATTCACTGTTAAATGGAAAAATCCACCATTGCTAGGTAAATTCCGTGCCACAGGGATTGTCGATATTGGTCTGTCACTACCTCTAGAAGTTAAAGAAAATTTCTGGATTTTTTCTACCAAGCTTATAGTGCCAATAACATTGCTTATTGTTGCTTCGATTCTTTACCCCATATTCAGAAGATCTGGAAAACATTCAAAGAAAAGAAGAGTAATATAAATACATTCTGGGGGTCAAATATCCATAATGTTATATGCACATTGCATTGTCTGAATGAGGTATAGATACTGAGGGTTCGATAAGTATCTGTTGGATTAACCAAAACCTTTCCGTTTGTAAAATTTTGTTGATACACATTATCCTGGTAGTAGCATTTACCTGATGGCCTCGGTGGGCTATATAACACAATAGATGACGGATTATGAGTATAGTTAGTTTGAAACCGAAGACAAGCATAATCTTAAACACAGTAGCACAGAAGAAATCTATGGCAAACTCTTGGATATGCAGGAAGACAGATGCTTGTCGAAGTCAAGACTGGTGAGGTCATTACAGTTCCTACGGTAGTAATGTTTAATTAGTTCACCGCTTTCTGTTCATTGTTTACCGTTTATAGTTGAGAGTAAAAAGTTAAAATAAAACCGCAAACATGCGGTTTTTGTATTTGTATTAGGAGATAGTGAATAGGTTCTAAGCAAGCTGGATCAAAAAATATTCAGGTTTGGGGTCTCGACAAGCTTAAACTATAAGATATTTGAGTTTGAGGGTCTCGACAGACTCGAATGGTAAAGTAGTATTAAGTTCTGGCCAGACAAATTCGCTGGCAAATTCTTCCGAGTATATGTGATAAGATTAGCCTTGAAAGGAATTCTTTTTTGTGAAACAAAATATAAGCAGAGTTTCACTGGTTAAAGGCGAAGATAGGTATTCTAATGTAAAGCAAGCTCTTCAGCTAATCGAAGATGATATTGCATATAAGATTAAGGATAAGAAGCATATCCTCATCAAGCCAAACTTTGTAATAGTAGATAACCAGCTTGCTGCAACTCATGTTGATGCTATCCGGGCTGTTTTAGATGTTATTATTAAGCATACTGATGTATCAGTTGTTATTGGTGAAGGAGCAGCCATGGGAACCACTGCGGAAGGATTCCAGCAGTACGGGTATTATGAACTTTCGGAGAGCTACAACGTGAACTTTCTGGATCTCAATCATGATGATTTTATTGAAGCCCATATTTTTGATTCTCATTTACAGTTGATCCCTATTAAAGTTTCAAAAACTGCAGCCAAGAGCGATTTTCGTATTTCCGTAACACCTTTGAAGACACATGATACTGTAGGGGTAACGCTCAGCCTTAAAAATATGGTTGCGGGGAGTCTATGCGGCTCGGAGGCGAAAAGGAGTCTTCATCAGGGGTATCCGGCGATAAACAAGAGTTTGTTTGAGCTGGCAAAGTTGATACCACCTCACCTTTCCGTTATTGATGGTTTCGTGGGCATGGAGGGGAATGGGCCTAGCAGTGGTACTCCTGTTGATATGAGAATTGCTCTTGCAGGCACAGATTTTCTGGCTGTAGATGCTATCGCAACCTATCTTATGGGTTTTGATATTGGCCATATCGGATATTTTCACTATTGCAAAGAAGCCAACTTGGGAGAGGGCAATGTCTCGAAGATTGAAGTTGTGGGGAATGTCTCTATTGAAGAAGTTAAGCGAAAATTTAAACCTCATAGGAATTTCACGGCCCAGCTCGATTGGCGTATTAACAAGTAAGAGAATATATAGTTTTTTGTTAGTGATCCATATCCATACATACCTATGTTGGGTCAAGCAAGCTTGACCCCTACGCAGTAAGGCAAGCTTAAAGCCTTACACAACAAGCCAGTGGAAAGAGCAAACTTTGGCGCTGAATGACAGAATCGGAGAAGAAGCTGGCTCAATTTATGATTTTACCTCTTGCCTGGCAGGATAAACTGGAGAGCCGGAGAAGAAATAGCAGAGAGCTTTGAGCTGAGAGCTTAGAGCGAAGAGTAAAAAAATAAAGGGCTTTTCTCTAAGCTCTGGGCTCCGAGCTCTAAGCTGTAGGATAATTTCCAATAGCCAAAAACCAAAAGCCAATGACCGATTTTATACATCTCCATACTCATTCTGAGTTCTCTCTTTTAGATGGAGCAGCCCGGATCGAGGATTTAGTTCGGAAAGCTAAAGAGCTCGATATGAAGGCCCTGGCTCTAACCGACCATGGAGTAATGTATGGAATTGTAGATTTTTACGAGATAGCGCTTAAATATAACCTAAAGCCGATTATTGGCTGCGAGATCTACGTAGCTCCTCGAAGCAGGTTTGATAAATCCTCCAAGAAAGATGATTCTCCCTATCATTTAGTACTTCTTGCTGAAAATGAGCAAGGGTATCGCAATTTGATGAAACTTGTAACTCTGGGTTTCCTGGATGGTTTTTACTACCGTCCACGCGTGGATAAAGAACTTCTCGGTAAATACTCCAAAGGAATCATTGCTCTCAGCGGTTGTTTGACTGGTGAGGTGGCGAGGCTCATCCAGATGGATGATATCGGGAAGGCAAAGGAGGCGGCAGGAGATTATCAGCAGATATTCGGGAAGGAGAACTATTTTATAGAAATCCAGAACCAAAAAATACCGGAGCAAATGTCTACTAATAACGCCCTGCTTGAGATTGCTAAAGAGATCAATGCTCCTCTCGTTGCCACTAATGATATTCACTATACAAATAAGGAGGACAGTACAGCTCACGATGTGCTTTTATGCATTCAAACAGGTTCTACTCTGGGTGAAGAGGACAGGATGAAATTCACTACAGATGAGTTTTACTTAAAGTCTTCTCAGGAAATGGCAGCGGTTTTTGCTGACTGTCCGGAAGCATTGAGCAACTCCGTAAAGATTGCCGAACGATGTGAAGTGAAGATTGACTTCGATAAAATATACTTACCTCATTACGAAGTTCCAAAAAGATACAATCTCGATTCCTATCTGGAAGAACTCTGCTGGCAGGGACTTAAGGAACGATACCCGGAGATAACTCCCGAAATTTCAGAGAGGATCACCCAGGAGCTTGATATTATCAAGGACATGGGTTTTTCGGGGTATTTCCTTATTGTATGGGATTTTGTAAAGCATGCTAAAAATATGGGAATTAGAGTGGGACCAGGCCGTGGCTCTGCGGCAGGAAGCCTGGTAGCTTACGCTCTGGGCGTTACCAGCGTGGATCCCCTTAGATATGGCCTCCTTTTTGAGAGATTTCTCAATCCAGAGAGGCGAAGCATGCCTGATATAGATATTGACTTCGACGATGAGCGGCGGGATGAGATTATAGAGTACGTGGCTCAGAAATATGGGCGGGATAGAGTAGCTCAAATAATTACCTTTGGCACGATGAAGGCAAGGGCGGCAACACGTGATGCAGGACGGGTTCTAGGCTTTCCTTATGCCCCCGTAGATAGAATCGCTAAACTTATTTCCGAAGCACCAGGTGCAACTATCGAGGAATCTCTGTCTACGGTACCCGATCTCAGACAGGAATATGAAACGGATGATGATACCAGACGCATTCTTGATACCGCGAGAGCGCTTGAGGGTATTGCACGTCAGGATTCTATTCATGCTGCGGGAGTAGTTATCTCCCTTGACGAGCTCACTAAATATACCCCTCTTCAGCGCAAAGGAGAGGGAGAGACTGTTACCCAGTATCACATGGATGCAGTTAAAAAGATTGGTTTGCTCAAAATGGATTTCCTGGGGTTACGTACCCTTACTGTTATCGATAATGCTCTTAAGATAATAAAGCGCACGCACGGACAACAGATTGATATTGATAATGTTTCTCTGGATGACTCTAAAACCTTTGCTATGCTGAAACGCGGAGATACAATAGGAGTCTTCCAATTAGAGAGTGCGGGTATGCGTTCCCTCTTGAGAGACCTCAAGCCTGGCTGCTTTGAGGATATCATTAACCTGCTTGCTCTTTATAGGCCAGGACCTCTCGGAAGCAATATGGTTAAAGATTTCGTTGAGCGCAAACACGGGGAGCGAGAGATATCCTATCTTCACCCAAGACTGGAGCCAATTCTTAAAGAGACTCACGGGATTATCGTATATCAGGAACAGGTAATGAGAATTGCGAGCGAACTGGCTGGTTTTAGTATGGCAGAAGCAGATATTTTACGCGGAGCTATGAGTAAGAAAAAACCTCACGTGCTGGCTGAACAGAGAGAGAAATTTATCGGCGGTGCAGTGGACCATGATATAGAAGCAGATACGTCTGGTAGAATCTTCGATCTTATGGCCCACTTTGCGGGTTATGGGTTCAATAAATCACATTCGAGCGCCTATGCAGTTATCTCTTATCAAACTGCTTACCTGAAAGCAAACTACCCGGTTGAGTTCATGGCATCCCTGCTAACCAGTATAATGGGCAACAAGGATAAAGTACCTCAATATGTAAATGAGTGTCGGCGCCTCGGTATTGAAATTCTTCCTCCTGATGTCAATGAAAGCTTCAGGGGATTTACTGTAGTCGGGGATTCAAAAATACGTTTTGGACTCTCTGCCGTTAGGAATGTGGGCGATAATGTTATTGAAGCAATTATAAGAGGACGCAAGGAGGAGACTTTCAAATCTATTTACGATTTTTGTAAACGCGTGGATTTGAGTGTTATCAACAAGAGGGCGCTGGAGAGTCTCATTAAATGTGGAGCTTTCGACTCCTGCGGCGGAACTCGCAAACATCTTCTGAGTATCTACGAGGATGCAGTGGAGACAGGGCTCCGTAAGCAGAAGGATGATAAATCAGGGCAGTTTTCCTTTTTTGATGTGACTGAGGGCAAGAAAAACCATGTCGAGCAGAATGAATCTTCTTTCGAGGAATTTCCTAAAGAAAGGCTCCTGGCTTATGAGAAAGAGATGTTGGGTTTATACGTAAGCGATCATCCCCTTCTAGGTCTGGAGCATGCATTAAAAGAACAAACCGATATGGCTATTAGCCAGCTCAAAGAGCAGAAGGATGGAAGCATAGTTTGGATCGGAGGTATCATTTCCAAAACAACAAAAGTGACAACCAAGAAGGGTGATTTGATGCTCTTTCTCACAGTAGAGGATCTGGAAGGTTCAGTAGAGGTAGTGGTATTTCCCAACCTTTATCAAAAGTCGCGTGAGCTAATCCTTGAGGATCAGCCGCTTCGCATAAGAGGAAGGATTGATATAAAGGAGGATGAGGCAAAGCTGATTGCCCAGGAGATAGAAGCACTGCAGGGGAAGAAGAAGGGACCTCTGCCTATTTACATCCAGTTGTATGAGGAGAAATTTAGCCCTCAGTTACTGGAGAGACTAAAGCGAATTATTATATCTCACCCTGGAGCATCGCCCGTTTTCCTTCAGGTGAAAGGAAAAAAGGATACGACAACCTTGCGTCTTAACGATGGATACAAAGTCACAAGTAATAGTGGATTCTTTGCCGAGCTTAAAGAGCTACTTGGGGAAGACGCAATCTTTCTGCAGAACTAATGGGAGATAGATGATAACTGCAACCAGGATTGTTGGAGATTTTGAGATCAGTAAATTCTATGATGTTATAGCCCGTCCTCTACTTGAAGATAAAGAGGCAGCAGAGGCAGTTTCCAGGATTGTCGAGACTGTGAGGAAGGAAGGCGACGAAGCCCTTTTCAAATACATGAAGGAGTTTGATGACGTTGACTTGACTGATAAGGGTCTGGCGGTTACCCCAGAGGAACAGGAGGAGGCTTATAAACTTGTAAGTTCTGATTTTGTTTCAGCGATTAAAGCAGCTAAGAGAAATATAATCTCCTTTCATCGTAGAAATATCTCTAAGTCTTGGTCATATTCCAAAGATGGCATTATCCTGGGTCAGCTGGTCAGCGCAATTTCCAGGGTAGGAATCTATGTGCCTGGAGGCCAGGCCGCCTATCCTTCTTCAGTCCTTATGAATGCTATCCCCCCTCAGGTTGCAGGAGTAGCGGAGATTGCTATGTGCGTGCCTGCACAGAAAACGGGTAAGGTTAATCCTTATACTCTTGTTGCAACAGCGGAGCTGGGTTTGAAAGAGATATACAGGGTTGGGGGAGCCCAGAGTATAGCAGCGATGGCATATGGCACGAAGACCATAAGGCGGGTAGATAAAATATGCGGACCGGGCAATATTTATGTTACTCTGGCCAAAAAGATGGTTATGGGAGATGTGGGCATTGATATGCTGGCAGGGCCAAGTGAAATAGTAGTCCTTGCAGATGAACAAGCTCCTGCTGACTTTATTGCTGCTGATATGCTAGCTCAGGCGGAACATGATCCTAGGGCTAGCGCTTTTCTGCTCACAACTTCAGAGAAACTGGCAGAAGAGGTAAAGTACGAATTAAATGAACAGCTTCAAGAATTAAGCCGCAAGGAGATAATTGCACAGTCTCTAAAACAAAACGGGAGAATATTTATTCTTGATTCTCTGGATATTGCCTTGAAGCTGGTTAATGCCCTCGCTCCCGAACATCTTGAATTAATGGTTGACAAACCCCGCACGCTACTTTCACAAATAAAAAATGCAGGAGCAATCTTCCTTGGTTTCCAGTCGCCAGAAGCGGTAGGTGATTATGTGGCAGGTCCCAATCATATACTTCCCACTTTGGGCACTGCACGTTTTTCTTCTCCGCTTGATACGACTGACTTTCTGAAGAAGTCCAGTATTATTTTTTACTCAAGTGAAAGCCTCAAGAAAGCTTCTTCCTACATCGAAGTCATAGCAGAAGCAGAAGGTTTAGACGCACATGCCAATTCAGTGAGAATAAGGGTAGAGAAGTAGAGCTCATTTACTGCTACTTGTGCTATGAAATCTTATGTATCTGTAGGTAATAAAATTAAAGTTGCCGCCGATAAGATTTATATCCTTCCCAAAATCGATACTCTGGTTCTGGATATAGACGGAGTTATCCTGGATGTAAGATCGTCATTCCGGGTTGCCATCAGCCAAACTGTGCAATTCTATTTCATCTCGGTAATAAAATGGCCGGGTAAGACCATTTTGATTTCTCCTGAGGAAACACAGCTTTTCAAGTTAGCAGGAGGCTTTAACAATGACTGGGAGCTTACCTACACTGTTATTCTCTTCTATCTTTCCAAAGCCTTGGGGAAGGAGAGCAGCCTGGAGGTTTTGCGAAGCAGGGAGCCTTCACTTGAAAGTTTTACGGACAAGCTAAAGATTGGAGGAGGTGGTCTTGAAACCGCGGAAAAAGTTATAGTGAATGAGATTAATGAAGAGCAAAAGCAGTGGATCTTATCGCACTGGGATACGACTCTTATTCAGCGGATTTTTCAGGAGTATTATGGTGGAGTGGACTACTGTGCAAGACTCTACGGTTTTGAGCCTACCTATATTAGAGAAAAAGGCTTAATCGGAAAAGAAAGAGTCCTTGCTGAAGTTGATTTAGTAAAACCCTGGTATCCCAGGATCGGTATTGTAACGGGAAGGACGGCCAGTGAAGCGGAGGTGGCGATGGAGCTCTCCGGGCTTCAACCCCTCCTTGACAGAAAAAGGATTGTTTCTGATGATGGGAAAGTCAGGAAACCAGATCCTCAGGTACTGCTG
The DNA here is from genome assembly GCA_964348135.1 of uncultured Actinomycetota bacterium. Classification (GTDB taxonomy): domain Bacteria; phylum Actinomycetota; class Aquicultoria; order JACQXZ01; family CAYGBL01; genus CAYGBL01. The sequence continues at coordinate 8,464 of CAYGBL010000025.1, read as the reverse complement.
AGATTAGCAGAGGAGATTGACACAAGGATAGGATTATATATCGGAGATACACCTGATGATCTGCGAACCGTTAAGAACTTTGAGCAATTGGGAATTCCATCCAGTTTTATTTCCTGTATAATTATGCACCAGGAAGCTGAAACTGAGTTCTATTTAAATCAAGGTGTGGATATGGTGGCAGATGATGTAAATAGCGTCCTTTCTTTTTTATATGAATCAAGAATAAGTGAAGAGTGAACAGTGAATTGTGAAGGGAAAAAAGGAAAGCCCTGGAGACCAGGCGACCGGGATATATGGAAACGAGGAGGAGGTAGACTAGACTATGGCTGGCCGAACCAGTAGAGTCGAAAGGAAAACTAGGGAAACTGACATAGAGCTTATCCTTAATCTCGATGGTAAAGGAGAAGCTGAAATAAACACTGGTTTACCCTTTTTTGACCATATGCTGCTTCTCTTTGCTCAGCATGGACTTTTTGACCTGAAGGTAAAAGCGAAAGGAGACCTCGACGTAGACGGACACCATACAGTTGAGGATATTGGAATCTGTTTGGGCCAGGCTGCAAAGGAAGCCCTGGGAGATAAACAGGGAATTAATCGGTATGGTTTTTCCATACTGCCTATGGATGAAGCCTTAATCTGTGTATCTTTGGATATAAGCGGAAGACCTTATCTTGTCTATGATGTAAATGTACCGCCGGAAATGATAGGAAGCTTTGATACCAATCTCGCTGTTGAGTTTTTACAGGCACTGGTGAATCATAGTGGAGCAACTCTCCATATACGACTGATGTCTGGCAGAAATGCTCATCATATTATAGAGGCATTGTTCAAGGGACTGGCAAAGGCTTTTGATATGGCGACTCAGATTGATGAAAGAGTAAAAGGAGTTCCTTCGAGTAAGGGGAAGTTGTAGAGATAGAAAGTTCACAGTTCACGGTTGACCGTTCGCCGCTTTAGTATCTGAAAAAGAGGAGAGGATGTGCAATTCAAATTTGAGTCACTGGATGTATACCAAAAAGCTTTGGAATTTGCAAATGAGATCTATTTACTTACGAAGAAATTTCCCAAAGAGGAACTATTTGTCCTGACATCTCAGCTGCGGAGAGCAGCAATGCCGATTTCATTGAGTGTCGCAGAGGGGAGTAGCCGATCTAAAAAGCAGTTTTGTCATTTTCTTGATGTTGCACGCGGTTCTGTATATGAGTGTATTCCACTACTGAGCTTATCTTGCAAACAAGGTTTTGTAAAAGAGAACGACTATGGAAAACTATATGAAGAGTGTAATAGACTAGCAATGATGGTAAATAGATTAAAAAGATTACTGAAAAGACGGTACACTGTAAGCAGTGAACGGTGAACGGAAGAATATGATTGCCATAATTGACTATGGAATGGGAAATTTAAGAAGTGTGCAGAAGGCCCTGGAACTGGTGGCTGAAGAGGTAATTGTCACTAACAGCTCTGTCTCGATTGAAAAGGCCGGCGGAATTGTTCTTCCGGGCGTCGGTGCCTTTAAAGATGCGATACAGAATTTGGAACAAAATAAACTAGCAAGGATAGTCACTCAAGAAATCAGTAAAGGCAAACCATTTTTGGGGATATGTCTGGGCCTTGACCTCCTCTTCACCTGGAGTCGAGAGGATGGCTTCCACAAAGGTTTGAATGTTATAGAAGGCGGAGTTGTTCGGCTGCCGGATAAGGTAAAAGTTCCTCATATTGGCTGGAATCAGATTAATAAAAAAACTGATTGTCCAATCTTTAAAGGTATCCCGGATGGTATTTCTTTCTATTTTGTCCACTCTTATTATGTTGAGCCCGAAGACCAAAACGTTATTGCTACTACTACTGATTATGGAATTGAGTTTACATCAAGTATCTGGAAGGACAATGTCTATGCCGTGCAGTTCCATCCGGAAAAAAGCAGCAAGTGGGGACTTCAGGTTTTGAAGAATTTTGCGGAAGTTGTAAAAAAGAGCAAATTCACAGTCAAGAGTCAAGAGTCAAGAGTCAGAAGTCAATAGTCAATAGTCAATAGTCAGAAATCAAGGGCCAGAAGCAAATGTCTAGGCGCTAGGACGACCCGGTAATCTCAAGATAAAGTACTCTCTGTGCTCTTAGCCGGCAAATGAACTGCCAACTGTCAACTGTCAACGGTGAACCAAATTATGATTATCTATCCGGCAATCGACATAAAAGATGGTAAATGTGTACGTCTCTATCAGGGGAGGATGGATGAGGTCACTGTCTTCTCTGAGGACCCATTGGAGATGGCAAAAAGATGGAAGGAGGAGGGAGCTCAGTTCTTTCATATTGTGGATCTTGATGGGGCTGTAGAGGGGAAACCCCATAATCTTGAAATCGTTAAGAAGATTGTCGAAGAAACAGAAGTGCCTCTACAGCTCGGTGGTGGGATAAGAGACTTAGAATCAATTGAGGAAGTTCTGAGTGTAGGAGTCAAACGTGTCATCCTGGGAACCATTGCTGTTAAAAACCCTCCACTTCTAGCTGAAGCAATTGGGCGGTATAAGGAGACCATTATGGTCGGTATTGATGCTCGCAAAGGAAAAGTTTCTGTTGCCGGGTGGAAGGAAGATACAGCGTTCGAGGCAGTAGAGATAGCCAGGAAAATGGAGCAGATGGGAATAGAGCGGATAATTTATACAGACATTGAACGTGACGGAACCCTTATCGGTCCGAATATTTCTAGTTTAAGAAGTGTGCTTGAAGCAGTAGAGATTCCAGTCATAGCCTCAGGAGGAGTTTCTACAGCAAAGGACGTCCGGGACTTGAAGGAACTGGAGCCTCTAGGATTAGAAGGCGTCATAATTGGAAGAGCTCTTTATACCGGGACCATATCGCTTTTAGAAGCGATTGAAATATGTAAAGCTTAAAGACCTTGTCCCCACGATTTCTCAACTTCTTTACAAAGGAAGACGTTCTCAAATTTAGCATTATATATACAGTACTTTTAGTGCTGTTTACGCTCAGTTAAGTTGACGCTCTTGTTTTTTTTGAATTTCGTTTTTGAGGAAAGGACAGAGAAGCCTTCTTATTTAGCAGAAAGGTACTGTTATTTAGAATGGTTCTAACTAAAAGTTAAGATGAGGAATAATGCTTACCAAGAGAATAATACCCTGCCTGGATGTTCATGAAGGCAGAGTCGTAAAAGGAGTAAAATTTGTAAATCTCAGAGATGCTGGAGATCCGGTAGAGCTGGCTGCTGCTTATGATGGGGCTGAAGCTGATGAACTTGTGTTTTTAGATATTACTGCTTCTCATGAAGCAAGAGAGACAATGGTTGAAGTCGCCAGGAGAACGGCGGAACAAGTCTTTATTCCCTTTACCATCGGTGGAGGCATAAGAACTTTGGACGATATACGTAATCTACTTTTAGCGGGAGCGGATAAGGTCTCTCTTAATACAGCAGCTATAAAGAATCCGGAACTAATCCGCGAGGCTTCCCTTAAATTTGGGAGTCAGTGTATAGTAGTAGCTATAGACGCTAAGATGGTCGGGAGTCGTCAGTCGACAGTCAAGAGGGAAGAAAAAAGAGAACTCCCCACCCCCCACTCCTCACTACTGACTATGAGATGGGAGACCTACATTAACGGAGGAAGAACCCCAACAGGGATTGATGCCGTAGAATGGGCGAAGCAAGTAAAAAACCTTGGTGCAGGAGAAATTCTCTTGACCAGTATGGACACCGATGGCACTAAGGATGGCTATGATATAGCCCTTACGCGTACAATTACCTCTAGTGTCAATATTCCCGTAATAGCATCTGGTGGTGCAGGTAAACTAGAGCATTTCTTGCAGGTAATTAAAGAAGCAGATGCAGATGCTGTTTTGGCTGCTTCTCTTTTTCATTATGGTGAACTTTCCATCCGAGAAGTTAAGGAGTATCTTAAAAGTAATGATATACCTGTTCGTCTGTAGCTCCTCAAAGATACTGTAGTTGCAAAGCTTACCAGGAATTTATTTGTAGAGTTTACTCTGCCCGGAAAGATATTTGTGAAAGCAGAGTTTATTCTACCTGCGGGTCGAGCAACCTGCCCGCCAAGGCCTGCTCCGTGTAATAGCCGCGCAAATGGCAATTTAGAGATTTGCAGCAGACCAAAAGTGTAACCGACCTAGGCACAGGCAGGCGGGGCTCGCCCCCTACATAGGAATATGTTAAAAATAATATAGGGGCAAAGCTTGCTTTGCCCTCCTAAAGTTTTGACCTCATTGTCAATCAATAAGGAGGCCCCAATGCTTGGTTTTGAAGAAAAAAAGATGGAACTAATTCCAGCGATAGTTCAGGATGTACACACCAAAGAGGTCCTTATGCTTGCTTATATGAATGAAGAGGCTCTTCGCCGCACTATGGAGACCAAGAGGAGCTGGTTTTGGAGCAGGAGCAGGCAGGAACTTTGGTGCAAGGGAGAAACTTCCGGCAACAAGCAGTTCGTAAAAGAGATTCGCTATGACTGTGATGAAGACGCTATCCTGCTTCTTGTAGAGCAGATTGGTCCTGCCTGCCATACTGGTAATAGGTCGTGTTTCTACCGCAGCCTGCTCAAGGATGACTCAATCAGTACTGGAAAGAAGGAAAAAGACATACAAGTGAATCGAGCCTTGAGCCTTGAACCTCGAGCGAATACATTCTTGAATGATCTTTATAAAATTATTCTGGAACGCAAGGAGACAATGCCCGAAGATTCCTATACTGCTAAATTGCTTGGAGAAGGTACAGACAGGATCCTTAAGAAAATTGGTGAGGAATCAGCTGAATTGATTCTAGCTGCCAAAGAGGAAGATTCCCGGCAAGTAATATCGGAAACAGCCGACCTGCTTTATCACCTTCTGGTTTTACTGGCAAGCAAAGAACTTTCTTTATCTGAGGTTGAAGAGGAATTAGAGAGGAGGAGAAAATGACCTTCGTTCACAGTTCACAGTTTGCCGCTGGCAGCAGACCAGCGAGAATATCTTAAGAGCATGAGGTATAATACGGTGAACGGTGAACAGTGAACGAATGACGGTGAACGAATATGTACTTTCCATCGAAATCAGAATTTGTAGAACTTGCCAGGGAATACAACCTTATCCCTGTGTATCGTGAAATAATTGCTGATATGGATACGCCAGTTTCTGCTTTTAAGAAGCTGGGGGATAGCAGTTATGCATTTCTTCTTGAGAGCGTCGAAGGGGGAGAAAAATTAGCCCGCTACTCCTTTCTGGGGAATAATCCCTACCAGACGGTGGTTACCCAGGACGGAGTTACGCGAATGATTCGCAACGGCCGGGAGGTTTTAGAGAAGAAGGATGATCCCCTGAAGGTTATGGAAGAATTGATATCTCAATATCATCCGGCTCCTGCGGGCGAGCTGCCTTACTTTTACGGAGGCGCAGTAGGATACGCGGGATATGATACTGTCCGCTACTTTGAGGAGCTTCCTCAAACTGTTGTTGATGACCTTAAACTCCCAGAGCTCATCTTTATCTTTACCGATACAATTCTAATCTTCGACCATTTGAAGCACCGCATCAAGGTTGTTGCTAATGCTTCCATTGAGGATTCAGCAGAAAAGGCATATTCTGAAGCTATTATTAAAATCGACGGACTTATAGCTAAACTCTCTGAACCAGTAAGCTTGAAGCCGGTTAGACCCCCGGGTCCAGAATCTGTAACAATGTCCCTTGATTCTAACATGTCCCCAAAAGAATATATGACCTCTGTTGAGAAGGCGAAGGAGTATATTTTAGCCGGTGACATTTTTCAAGTCGTACTTTCTCAGCGATTCTCATCTGACATAAAAAGCGACCCATTTGATATTTACAGAGTACTGAGAACCATCAATCCATCGCCCTATATGGGTTATCTCAAGTTTGGTGAATTATCCCTCATTGCATCGTCTCCAGAGTTATTGGTAAAAGTTAATGGGAAGAACGTTGAAACAAGACCGCTGGCTGGAACCAGACCTAGAGGCGACACCGATAATGAAGACAAGAATCTGGAGCAAGAGCTCCTGTCAGACGAGAAGGAAAGAGCAGAACACATAATGCTGGTTGATCTGGGTAGGAATGATTTGGGCAGGGTATGTACTCCTGGAAGCGTTGAGGTGAAAGAGCTAATGACTATTGAGAGGTATAGTCATGTTATGCATATTGTAAGTGACGTAAGTGGAGAATTATCTAATGGTAAAACTGCCTTTGATGTTTTGAGAGCAGCCTTTCCTGCTGGAACTGTATCCGGAGCCCCAAAGATAAGAGCAATGGAAATAATAGACGAGCTTGAGAAGAATAGCCGCGGGCCTTATGCTGGCGTTTTTGGCTATTTCAGCTTTTCCGGTAACCTGGATACCGGTATAACCATTCGAACCATAGTAGTTTCCGGGAATAAAGCGTATGTACAAGCTGGAGCTGGTATTGTCGCTGACTCTCAGCCAGAACGTGAATTTAGGGAGACAGTGAATAAAGCACAGGCACTTCTCTCTGCTGTTTACACCGCCGAAAATAAAGGTTAACAATTCTAGGAATAGACTAATTAGAGCAGAAAAAATGTTAACCCGCTTATGAATAATAACCAGCCAGATTGCCCTTTAATATCGGTTTCCTAATTTTTGTCGAGCTTTTTGGAAAAAATCTTCTCAAATTTTGCATTCCAGGTAGGACTATTGTCAACTTTGACAAAAATACTACACGACGACATAATCTTATCCCTCCATGTAAAAGTAGAAATACATAGTTGAATAACGCTACATTTAAGGATGCAGGTACCGGGGTGCCAAAATATAGAATACTCATTGTAGATGACCATCCAATCATTCGCATAGGTCTCAAAGCTGTGTTTAAACGTGATAAGGAATTTGACATCGTAGGAGAGGCCAGGAATGGCAAGGAGGCAACAAAGAAGGCAGTTGAGCTTTCTCCCGATGTTATTTTGATGGATCTCCGAATGCCAGAGGTAGATGGTCTGACAGCTTGCCGTCAGATTAAACTTATTGCACCTCAAATTCATGTCCTCGTTTTGACAGGCTATAGCGATGACGAGGGTATCTATGAATCAATTAAGGCTGGGGCTTCTGGATGTATCCTTAAAGACATTGAACCGGATGAGCTGGTCAAAGCTATTCGGCTTGTCTGTCAGGGGCACTCTTTTCTACATTCCTCTATTTCTAAGAATTTATTGCAGGGATTCCTTTTGCCTGCGGAGCAGCAGCAAGGTCACAAGACTTCTTACGGACTTACCGCCCGGGAACTGCAAGTGTTAGAGTTAATGGCCAAGGGTTTAAAGAATAAGGAAATTGCGAGCAAACTCTGGCTCAGTGAAGGTACGGTTAAGACACATGTTCATAACATTTTACACAAACTTAACCAGCCTGATCGTGCTCAAGCGGTAATCTTTGCCTATAACCAGGGTATCATTTAAACCAGTAAATCTTGCAAGTTCAAAGAGGGAAAGAATTTTGGATATAAATCTATAGATTATTAATACTCAACCAAAGATAGATATAAATAAACTGATGGTCGATGGAGAATCGGCCCTTTTTTATGCCCAAATTTCTATCTGATTATAGATTTACACTTCGATGAATTTCTATAGAGTTATAACCTGATTATTTGCGAGCAGAAGAAGGTAGAGACAAACAGGGAAGTTGTTTATCCATAAATTGGGAAACTATTCCCATTGATATAAAGCAAGGATCAAAAGCAAAGAGATTTATTTCAATTTTAAATTTTATGAAGGGGGAGAGTCTTGTGAAAATAGTAAAAATGTTCGTAGTTAATTTGACGGCTATTGCGTTCTTCTTTTCTTTCGCTTCCGCTACTCTGGCAAATGTAATTGCTATCCAGCCTGGCGGTGAAAGAGGAGAGGACGCCTTTGTTTACCGCGCTGAACCTGATAAAAACTATGGTATCAGTGAAGAGCTAAAGTTAGGAATCTATCAAAACACAGAAGACAATGAACACAGAGCTTACGTTCGGTTCAATTTAAGTGATATCCCATTAGGTTCTACGATAAATTCTTCCGGGATGTTTCTATATCATTTTGCTGAGGAGAACGGTTACTATTACCTGACTCTTAACGCTCATCAGGTGTTAGAGGATTGGTCAGAGACAGTGGTAGCATGGAACAATCAACCTGCTTTTAATCCTTGCGCAGAGAGTTCAGGTTTTTTTGAAAGGTATCATCTGTCTCCTGACTGGCATAGTTGGGATTTAACCGCCTTGACTCAATTCTGGGTCAATGGAGTTTATAACAACTATGGTATCAGTATAAACGTTGGCGAACCAAGCCAGGGATACAGCCTGAAAATTTTACATTCCTCGGACTATTTAGCAGATCCAACCTTACATCCGAAATTAATCGTTGATTATACTCCTGCATCTTCACTAACGACGCTTAGCTATATAGATGCCTTCATTCAAAGATCAAGAGAGAATGGATCAATTGATGATGATGGTATTGCGGAGGCTCTTC
>CAYGBL010000024.1:2114-24864 GCA_964348135.1 uncultured Actinomycetota bacterium | reverse complement strand
TCGAAAGTCAAGAGTCAGGAGAAGAGGAGGAGTCGGAAGTCGAAAGTCAAGAGTCAGGAGAAGAGGAGGAGTCGGAAGTCGAAAGTCAAGAGTCGGAAGATACAGGATTAAAGGTGAAGGAGACGGAAGAGGAAAAGAAACAGAAGGAGATAGCCAGACGCTTGGCTGATTTTATAGTTGAAGTTTCTAAAAAAATGCAATTTGGGGCGCAGGTGGAAAGCGCTATAGAGGTTACTGTTCGAGAAAGCTTTAGCAAAGGCCTTTCGAACCTTTCTCAGTATTTGAAATATCGTGAACTAATTCCTGGGCTTATACAGTTGCTATTTTACGTCTACAAGAGGGTTGTGGTTCTTGTTGATCAATTAGAAATGTGGGGAATGTTTGAAGAAGCACAGAAGGGAAGGTTTATAGGAACCTTGTCAGAGCTTGAATGGCTTGCGAAAGACAAGGCTATTTTGATCTTTTCGAGTTACGCGGAGACACTTGAAGAAGTTGGGGAAACTTATACTGCCGGTTTTATAAAGCAGACCCTGGACTTAAAATTAGCAAATATTGATGTTGCTACTCCACTATCTGATGAACAGTTAACCGAAGTCTTAAGTGAGTTTATGGCGTCTGATCCATATCGGACTCAGAAAAAAGATAATTTAAAAAGGAAAAAACTAGATGATCTGTATCCTTTTACAGAAGATGGAGTTAAGCAGATTATTGAGCACGAATACAGTGATATTGTAAATGTTTTGGATTTAAGTGGACGGTTATTGGATGAGGGTAGACAGGCCGGTTACCCGATTATTGATAGAGAGTTTGTGAGGCAGATGTTCACTTAGGCAAAAAGCCTAGTGATTAAAGATTCCTCGGCTCCTACCCTTCGGCAGGCAGGGCGATTCAGAATATCTTGTGGCGGCAGAGTTTGCTATGTTTATATGTTTGGTCGAGCAAACCTGAACCCTAGATTTTAAATAATCCCGTATCCTGGAACCTGCGCGTCAATACAAGGAATCACTCCAGTTACCTTCTCACTTGAATGACTTTTAATGAGGATAGATTAGTGCAGGTAAAAATAGCAGGTATATATGATAAGTTGATTATCGGGGCTCTTGTGCTCCTTGTGGTTCTGGTTACGCTTGCTCAGACTGCTACAACCTATGCCGTGAATGAACCTGTCAAGGTTATGTTCATGCGTATAATCACATTGTTAATCATAGCTCTATGGTTAGTTCGGATAATTGAATCAGGTGAGCTTTCTTTAAGAAGAACACCCCTTGATGTACCTTTAATGATTCTGCTCTTCGTTATGGTACTAGCTACTTCAGTTTCAATTGATCCTCATTTGAGCACCTGGGGACAGCTCTATCGCTATGAAGGCCTGGTTACTGTAATCAACTATGTATTTATTTACTACGTTACGGTGAATTTTGTAAGAAAAGAGGGAGATCGGAACCTTCTGATTGGTGGTATACTACTAATTTCTGGCCTGGTTGCAATTTACGCCGTACTTCAGCGCTTTGGTATAGATATCATAACCTGGGATCCAGAAGTGATGGATGTAACCCGAAGTTTTGCAACTTTCGGTAATCCAGTATTTCTCGGTGCCTACCTAACTTTGGTGTTGCCTATTGCTGTCGTCTATGCTTTGTTCTTTCCCATATCTAGGCATTCTGGTATCCAGATAACCCGGTATCCCGAAGCTGATGTCTCCTATACGACACCTAACCTTGAAGCGCAAAAAGCTCAAGGCTCGAGACTCGAAGTTGAAAGTGAGGAACCAGGAACCCGCCTGTCAACGCCTGCAAGCGTAGCCAATCGCGGGCAGGCCAAGTACGAGGCACCGGCTGTCATTCAACGTGTACTGCGCATCGGTTCTATTTTACTTGTCCCTCTTTTAATTGCCGCTCTCGTTTTTTCTTATACCCGTGCAGCTTGGCTTGGATTCTTAGGTGCTTTTGTCTTTATTGTTCTATTTTCTTTCGGTGAGATCTGGAGGCAAAAGAGGATAGCATTAATGATAATTGTGTCACTTATTGTCTTTCTAGTTTTATTCGGTTTTGTGATTGCGAAAGGAAGCGCAGGGGAAGAACGAGACCTGATATCGCGGATCAAGTCGATAGTCAGAACGAGCGAGGGCTCCGTAGCTTCTCGTTTGGTTCTTTGGGATACTACGCTGCGAATGATAAAAACGAGGCCATTATTAGGATTTGGACCGGATACCTATGCGTTAGCCTTCCAGAGATATCAACCTGCAGATTGGTATAAAATAATAAAAGAAGAAGCTCAACCTGACAAAGCCCATAATGAGATGCTGCAAATTGCTGTGACTGCAGGTCTGCTTGGTCTGATAGTTTACACCTGGCTTCTACTAACTTTCATATTCAAAGGACTGAGCACTATAATAAAAACATCATACCCCTATCGCGCTATACTTGTAGGTCTTATAGGTGGTATTATTGGCTACCTAATCCAGATTCAACTGAGCTTCAGTATTATTTCAGTTGCCCCTCTATTTTGGTTGCTTATGGGATTAACCATGTCTGCTATGAAGACAGAGGAGTCTAAATCAATCGATGTAAGATTCTTTGAAGCGGGTACTCCGAAATTTTTTAAAGCAATTTCTTATCCTATTATTGTAGTGTTGACCGTACTGCTCTCATTCTCTGCAATTAGACCTTTTCTCGCTGATCAGCATATGCGAAAAGCCTGGGCAAATCTCGCTTTTAATTTTTGGGACGATGCAGTAGAGGAGTTGGAATATGCGGTTAAGTTAAATCCAGGAGAAGCACGGTATTTCATAAGATTGGGTGAAGCTTACTTAGCTAAGTATCGGGCTGATCATGAACCCTCGAGCCGTGAAAAGGCTTTTTCTGCTCTTGAGACTGCCCGCAAGATGAGTCCCAGAAATGAGAATATCTATTTCAACCTCGGTGGATTATACATAGAGATGGGTAAAACCGGTGATGCCCGCTATTATGATGAGGCGATTGCAAACTACAAGAAGGTTCTGGAACTTAGTCCCAATGACGTCAGTGCACACTTCGATTTGGGAATAGCGTATGCTAATAGAAACAAACAGGATTTGGCTATTAAAGAGTGGGAAAAATCACTCTCTCTAGACCCAAAATTTGTGCAGTCATATTTGGTTTTGGGCAGGGCGTATGAACTCAAAGAAGATTGGGAAACGGCTAAGAGGATGTATCAAAAGGCTCTTGAAATAGACTCCGGCAATGTCTACGCTCAAAAGGCGTTGGAAAACCTTGGTAATAAATAAAGTTTGTGCAGGCAAGATGTGCTATTTGCCGGATATGACAAAAGCAGTAAAAAAATGTATAATTACACAAAGCAACAACTAAAGGCTAGAAAGGAGTGTCTAGCCCATCATAAGGGAGAAGATGATAAAAGCATCTGTCAGAAAATGCCTAAACATCTTTCTCATTTTTTTACTAATAATCGGAGCAAGTTTCCTCGGGTATAGAATATTTAAAAGCAAACAAAAAGAAATCATTTCCACCAAAGAAATTGGTGAAAAAAGAACAAGTACAACCAAGGTCTTTAAGAACCCTGATAATACCCGGACATCAGTAATTTACGCATCACCTCTTCATTATCAAAGCGCGGATGGCAAATGGCGTACGATTTCCACAAAGATAAAGGACCTGGAAGTAAGGGAAGCTCCTTTCAAAATCAAGTTTGGGATCAATCCCCGGTTCCAATTCACCATGGTCAACACAACAGTTGAATTCATTCCCCAGCTAGCTGCTTCCGTGAAAGGTGAAGTAAAGGAAAATCAGATAACCTACCCCGGTGTCTTTAATGCTACAGACTTAAAATATACTATATTGCCTACCAAGGTAAAAGAAGAGATCATATTAAATGATTCGAGTGCTCCTAACGTATTCATATTCGAAGTCAAATCGAACAAAGCAGTACCCTCCCTTAAAAACAAGACTCTGGATTTTGGCTATTTTAGAACTCTTCCTCCCTTTGCTTCTGATGCAGAGGGGCGTACAAGTCCGGTCAAAGTTGCACTAAAAAAGGTTAAGGAAGCGCACTACCTAATATTGAATTTGGATCATAAATGGCGGGAGAGCGCAAAATATCCTGTAATAATAGATCCTACATTGATTATTCAACCTGATCCTACTGCAGGTAAAGATACTCACATTAGTCAGGAGCAACCCGAAGTTAATTACGGAACATACACGATTTTAGATGTCAGCGGGGGAAGCAACAATACCAGATCTCTGATTCAGTTTGACGTGAGCTCTATCTCTAAAGGTAGTGCTATTGCTCAAGCAACGATGTTTTTATATGTGGTAAATGCGTCAGGTGGCAATGTATTCGTCAGGAGAATTAATTCTGATTGGGATGAAAATTTGGTTAGCTGGAATAGCCAACCCAGATTTGAAGAAGTAGTTGCTTCTCAAGTTATCGATACTGCCGATGTATGGAAGTCATGGGATGTTACTGAAGTGGTGAAGGATTGGTATAGTGGCAGAATTTTAAATACAGGAATTGTTTTGCTAACAGATGAAGACCCATTGGTTAATTCTGGGGGCCAGTTTTACTCTTCTGATTATATGGCTGACGTAACCCTGAGACCGAAACTGGAAATAACTTATACCATAGAAACAATAGCTCCATCTTCAAATATCAAAATACCTTATGACGGAGATTTTATTACCGGGACTAGTTACACCATTACTGGGTCAGCAAAGGATAACTTGGGAGGAGCTGGTATTTCTAAGGTTGAAGTTAGCACCGACGGAGGGAGTAGCTGGTATGTAGCTAACGGAACTACCTCCTGGAGCTATGAATGGGTTTTTCCAGCTGACGGCCAGCATGAAATTTTATCTCGAGCCACTGATTTAGCAGGGAATATAGAGACACCTGGTCCCGGAATTTTCGTAACTGCAGACAATACTCTTCCTACCGCGCAGATAGTTTCACCTGCTTCCGGTGAGAAAATATCAGGAATCATCACCCTCTCTGGCACAGTGGCAGACTTAAACCTGAGCAACTTTAGAATTGAGTATGGGAAGGGTGTATCTCCTGTTTACTGGACTCAATGGGGTACCACCAGAACTGCTCCCATTTCAAATGCTGTCCTGGCTTCAGGAAAGTCTTTTCAATTGGATAACGGAACATATACTTTTCGCCTCATTGTAACTGATAAAGCTGGAAATACCAGTACGGCAGCGGTGACTATAAATATAGAGAATTAAGTATCGCATACTAACGTATTCTAAAAATTGCAGAGTTTTTCAGGATAATTTTTACTGAATCCTTATGTGGTGGTATCCCTAAGTTTTGTTAAGAGGAGTAGATTTTGTGGGAAAGCCCCATGATTTCAAGAAGAGAATAAGTTTACTACTCATCCTAACCCTTTTTGCTGCTAATTTGCTTTTCTGGATCCAATCTCTTCAAGCCCTGGCAATCACCAGCGGTATGGTTTCCTATGGGGAATTTCAAAATAGCCAGTATAGGCTTTGGGATGGAACTGATTTTGGACCCGAAAATTCAGCTTCGGTTTCAGGTGCAGCAATAAACTATACAGTCTTAAAATCCTCTCCCGAACGAAACGAGAAGGTAAAAGGAACCCTGTCTGATGATGGAGACATCCGCATGGAAAGCTGGGACGGTTCATCTTGGACGGATCATGGTTTTTTCACGGTAGACCTTAATCCTGGTCATAGCGACAAGCGTGCCTTTGATATTGAATACGAACAAATATCTGGAGATGCTCTAATCGTTTATGAGATTAATGATATTGCAGACCAGGCAGTAGGGTATCGAATATGGAATGGTACCAGCTGGACCAGTGAGGCTATTCTTACCATTCCTACTGCGATCGGCGGTGTTACCAGGTGGATAGAGCTTGAGCCAAAGCCTGGAAGCGACGAGATTATGCTTACTACCTTAGATACAAACTTCAATATCTATTCCATTGTTTGGAACGGCAATTCTTGGGTTGATGGTCAACTCATAAGTAGTTCGGCTTCGACAAATAGTGAACAGAGTTTTGACATTTCGTGGGAATCAGTTTCTGGTGACGCTTTGGTTGTATACGGTACGTCAACTACCACCGAGTACTGGACTTACAGCGGAGGTGTGTGGTCGGGTCCCGGTATTGGCTCCCCTAACCCTGGAGATGTTGTTTTTTGGTTGGAGCTTGCCTCAGACCCTACGTCGAATTATATCAGCTTTATTTGCATTGATAGGGGAGATAATGTCAATGCCCATGTGTGGGATGGTGCAGGATGGGAGTTAGGTAACCCATCTGGAGACCCCAGAGCAACTAATAAAAGTGGTCATCTTACCGATGTTGCCTGGGAGAGCACCACAGGCAGAGCGTTGTTTACTTATGTGGACAGAAATGCCTGGACGGTTAAATATTTCTTCTACACAAGAGGAACGGGCTGGTCAGTTTCCTCAATAGATACTGCATCAGCAGCACCAGATTTTTGGGTTAATGATGTTGAAACTTTCCAGCTTATCCCAAGCTCCTATGATAATCAAATTATGCTCTCAGGGATTGATACAAACCTTAACATCCGAAGTGTTTATTGGGACGGCCTTGCTTCGAGCTGGATTCAACCGGCTAACTATCATCTAGGGCTTGGGTCCAGTGGAACACCTCAATATCGCTCAGAATCAATTATGTTTGCCTATGACGCAGATATTGCTGCTCCTGATACTACAATTTCTGATCCTACCTCTGGTAGCATCTTAACTGGAACCGGTATCTACACAGTTCTGGGAACTTCAGATGATTTTGGTGGAAGCGGAGTGGCAGGTGTAGATGTGGCGGTAATAAGAGATGCCGATGGTTATTACTGGAATGGGACTGATTGGGGAATGACTGAGATTTGGCATGCAGCTACTGGTACAACATCTTGGTCATATAACTGGACACTCCCCACAAGCGATGGAGGTTCCTATACTATCCAGGCTAGAGCAACTGACAACACTAATAATACTGATTCCAGTCCAGCTACAGTCTCATTCTTTGTAGACAATGTTGCTCCTACGGTTAACAGTTTTGCCATAAACAGCAATGCCATCTATACCAATACGACCTCTGTTACCTTAAATAGTGATGTTCTGGGAGCAGCCGAGATGAGGTTTGCTGACAGTCTGGCAGAGCTTGCTCTGGCTGCTTATGTACCTTATTCCTCCAACTATGCTTATACCTTACCCCCGGTAGATGGAGTAAAGACAGTCTATGCCCAATACAAAGATGCTGTAGGAAATGAGACTATATCCGGGGCAGCCGGTACATTCGATGACATTATCTTAGATACCATTGCTCCCGTAACTACCTTAACTACAGATCCACTTTCTCCCGACGGGGCAGCTGGCTGGTTTAGAACTGCACCCACTATCTCCTTAACTACCAATGAGCCTGCAGTAACCTACTACCAGTGGGATACAACCACCGGACCCTGGACTACCTATACATCTCCCTTTAAAGCTCTAGAGGGAACCCATACCTTATACTATTACTCGCAAGATACCGCTTCAAATATTGAGACTACTCAGTCAACCCTCTTTACGGTGGATACCGTAGATCCCTCATCATCCATTACTGATCCCAGCGAAGGAGCCAGGATAAGGGGAGCGTCCTATACCATATCCGGAACTTCTTCTGATACTGACTCACAAGTATCATTAGTTGAGGTCTCTACCGATGGAGGTAGTACCTGGAACCCCGCTACCAATACGGGGACAAATTTCTCCACCTGGGAGTATTCCTGGACTTTGCCCGCTGATGGTAGTTACAACCTAAAGTCGAGGGCTCAGGATACCGCAGGCAATACCGAGACACCTTCTGCCGGTATCACAGTTACCGTAGACAATACTCCACCGACCGTAACTTCTACTGATCCTTTAGAGGGACAAACAGAAGTAGCGGTAAGCACAACAATAAATGCAACTTTTTCTGAAGAGATGGATGCGACAAGTATAGATACCTCTACCTTCCTGCTCCACGATGGAGTAACCTATGTAACCGGAACTGTTACCTATGATAGTCCCAGCACAACTGCTACCTTTAGTCCGTCTGCAGCCCTGGCAACTGATACCACCTATACCGCGACAGTTACCACCGGGGTAAAGGATGTAGCGGGAAACAGTATGGTATCTGATAAGGTGTGGTCCTTTACTACCATAGATACCATTGCTCCCGTAACTACCTTAACTACAGATCCACTTTCTCCCGACGGGGCAGCTGGCTGGTTTAGAACTGCACCCACTATCTCCTTAACTACCAATGAGCCTGCAGTAACCTACTACCAGTGGGATACAACCACCGGACCCTGGACTACCTATACATCTCCCTTTAAAGCTCTAGAGGGAACCCATACCTTATACTATTACTCGCAAGATACCGCTTCAAATATTGAGACTACTCAGTCAACCCTCTTTACGGTGGATACCGTAGATCCCTCATCATCCATTACTGATCCCAGCGAAGGAGCCAGGATAAGGGGAGCGTCCTATACCATATCCGGAACTTCTTCTGATACTGACTCACAAGTATCATTAGTTGAGGTCTCTACCGATGGAGGTAGTACCTGGAACCCCGCTACCAATACGGGGACAAATTTCTCCACCTGGGAGTATTCCTGGACTTTGCCCGCTGATGGTAGTTACGTTATAAAATCACGTGCTACCGATAATGCAGGAAATATTGAGGATGCTGGAGCAGGGATAAACGTGACAATAGATAACACCCCACCTGCTGTTGTGCCTCATATGGGCTATACTGCCGATCCGGATATGTGTGCTCTTTGCCACCGATCGCATACTGCAGTTGCTCCTTATCAAGATAGGACTGCCGGAAAACCCGGTACTTTAAATCTAATGCTGGCTCTTCAAGCCGATTCTTGTTATTCCTGTCACGACGGAATGGGAAGTATATATAACGTAAAAAATGATTTCGATGCCAGACCATCACATCATCCCATTCGAGATCGATACTATACAGGAGAAGCAGATCATTATCAAAATTGCTCTGACTGTCACAACCCGCACGGGAACAAAGATATCAGCGGACAATACTATGATAGACTTCTGCGGGTTAGGGACGTCCAAGGAGATAGTATTTACGAGGGTAACGATTTCTGTGGAGCCTGTCATGGTAGTTCGACCTCGGGATCAGGTTACAAGCTCGGGGGAGACCATATCACTGAATACAGCGGGTTAGCTGCTCATGATGTCAAAGTTTCAGAACCTTTCTCCGGAACTGGGATCAAGTGCTCTAACTGTCATGAACCTCATGGATCCGATTTTTGGCGTCTTAACTTAGCAGAAGAGGAAGACCTCTGTTTTCTCTGCCACAATTCTGGCAGTTTGCCAAACACTCTTAATAATTGGGATATTCAAGGTCAATTTAATATGAGCTCCCATCATGACATTACTTCTTCATCCGGAGGGAAAGTGGAATGCTCAAGTTGTCATGGTCCCCACGTAGTAAAATCGGTTATAGGAGCGGTGCTTTCTGATCCCGACAATACTAAGAATCTTTGGAGCGGGAACATTAACAGTTTTTGCTTAAAATGCCATGATGGAAATGCGCCTGCAGCAACCGTAGATCCTTCTACAGTGATTCCATACACGGTTACGTTTCCTTCAATCTCTGCTCCGTTCTTTCCAGGTTGGGATCAATCAGATTATTTATTAATCCCGGCTGGGATGAGCTCTTTTAATAGCTGTACGACCTGTCATCATCCTCACGGATCTGACAATAATCGGCTTACCGCTTTGAACTACGACAATTCTGCTACTTATGCTGAGGAAAAACTATGTCTCTTCTGCCATAAAACAGGTGGACCACCCGGAGCCCCAGATGTTGCCACTCCACTTGCCAAAACAAGCAAACATCCAACTGACAATGTTTCTGGTGTTCACAACGATACGGAGGATTCATCTAATCTTGGTATGGCTGACTCGAAGCGCCATAGTGAATGTTCCGACTGCCATAATCCTCATACTGCAACCAGTCAAACGGCTACTGCTCCCGCTAATAAGGGGGTTAACTGGGGCGTTGGTGGAATAAAACAGGATGGCACTTCCATAAATCCCAGTATTAATCAGTATGAAATATGCTTTAAATGTCACTCTGACTATGTCTCGCGTCCCCCCGGCCAAACTGATAAGAGGAGAGAATTTGATCCTTCCAATCCGTCGTATCACCCAGTCGCAGCATTAGGTAAGAATACGGGTATAAGCTCTGTTGCTTTTGTAAGTCCCTGGAGCGAAACAAGTCAGGTATACTGCACTGATTGCCACAACAATGAAGATCCTACCGGAGCTCAGTGTCCCATTGGTTCAGCCAATGAACATATCCTAAAAGATTCTTATACACCAACTGATACGGGGCTATGTTTCGACTGTCATACAGAGAGTGTATATACGGTTCCAGGAACTGAGGGCAGTCGCTGGGTAAAGCACAATATAACTTCTGGTCATGCATATTGCGGAGATTGTCACGAAACACATGGGAATAAGCAAGAACATCTTATCAACCGTGGATATATTCACTATTCAGATGGAGGAAAGATAGTAACCGACGAAGCGTGTGCAGGAAGTAGCTGCCATGCGATAGGAATCTGGCTCCGTTACTATACTGCCTATTGATTTGTTAATAAAATGCATTCTAAACCTCTGTATAGTAGTTAAACTCATCCTGATCTGGAGCCCACCAAAAATCTGCACATTTTCTTATCCACCATCCCGTAAAGATAATAAGAAACAAAAAGAGAACAGGTATCACTTTCGCGGGCAGTAAAGGAAGGAACCGTGTCTGTCTTTGGATAAGACGTTTGAAGATTTCAACTAAAGATTCTGGATGATGGACTTGGAAGAAAAGAGAATAGTCTTCCATCTTATTATTAATAAAAAGGCTTGATTTTTTAAAACTGCTTTGTTTGGATACCAAGCAGGCAATGGTTTTATTGTGCGGCAAGCTGGTGCTCAAACTTAAGACCAGGGTCTCACCTGGTTTTATTTGTTGTTTGGGAAATCTAAATGTGGTTTCCCGGTCAGGCTGAAGCTGAGATATTGGGACTTTTATTGTGAACAATTTTCGCTCACGTGGGAGATAAGAACTTCGAGCGTTCCAATCTTTTACAGCAGAAAGGGTCAAGCCCAATTTTCCAGAATCAACTTTTCCAGGCACCAAGAAGACAAGGCTAACACCAACCAGATCATTTCTTGTATCTGTAAAGAACTGCTTCAATATTGTACCGCGTGATAATTTAATAGGAATAAGATTGTTGGGCTGATTTCCATGTGGGACGGGAATAATCTTAATAATTGCAATTGCAGAGAAGGCGAGTATTATTATTAAAATCCAAAGCATTTTACTAATCCAAATTAATCTTCTGGGCATTTCTAAACCTCAATTAATGTAAATTTTGTTGTCTTTAATAACGTTTTAAACTATGCGGCTACATAATACTCAAGCCCTAGTAATAAAATGGCATAATAAAATAGACGAGAGAAGTCACATTCAAAATAAAGAACGCTAGAAAGAGTATCATGCTTACTTGCTTTTGCGCTCTTTTGGGAACGAGTTCGTGTATGCCAATACTTGTCAAAATCGATATGGGAACAATAACGGGAAAAAAGTATCGCCCTTGTCCACCTCCTCTACCCGGGGAGCCGGTCGCAATATCATATATTGCTACAGCGTAGAATGTAATTAGCACGGTAGCTAAGAGAGTAAGAAGTATGAAAAGCTGTTGGGTTGACGAAGGTTTATTATACTTAAGTGTATCTTCTGTCGAGCTGTCTACACGCCTTATTTTACTGATAAGTATCTTTGCTGCTCCTATAAGAAGTCCAAGGGCAGCAGCATAGCAGAATATTTTCAAAGCGGTGTAGATGCCGGGACTCAAGGGAATCTGGAGCCATCCAAAAAATCCCCAGAATTCTTCAAACATCCTTAGGGAGAAACTGCGAGAATAACTCTGGTGGAAAAAGATATATCTAAGAGAGCTTAAACAGGCAGATAGTCCGGACTTGCCTAAAAGATCTGCACCTAGAGGATCAAGAAACTTGGCTCTAACGCCTGTCAGTTCAGCAAGGACCGATTGTGATCTGAGGGCTATTAGAGAAAAAGCTCCCATAAACAGGAATGGAAGCAGCACGGACTCCTGGGCCAGTGGAAAGAATCGTGATCTCAAACTCCGAATCAGTTCGTAAACCAAGATTAATACCAGAGGAAAAATGAAGAGCCAGAATCTTTCTTTGGTTAACAAGCCTGCTGTTATTACCAGTAACAACCAGAGCAAGCGCAACGGAGTTAGGGAAGAAACAACGATCTTAACGAGCAGGTACAGAAGGAGCGAAGAGAAGAAGACCAGAAGCACATCGCTATTGATTGAAGCTGAGATGAAGCTGTACTGAGGATTAAATGTTACCAGGATGGGAGCCAGAAACTGAATAAATATATTGTGAGGAAAGAGCAAACTAACTGTCTTAAAAGTCAGCCATACCACAAGGGAAGAGAGCAAAACGCCCACGAATCTCATCAGAAAAACCTGCAGATTTTCACCTCCAAGCTTCCCTGCATAATATGGGATAGAGGAAATTAGTGGGTATAACAATGGATGGCCAGCTGCAGTGGTTTCAGCGGCGCTTGGAATTCTTATTTCTTCAACTAGAATTTTGGTATAAGAAAAATAGAAGGGCTCATCAGGAGCTTGCCATAAAGGGGTAAGCGCTGAAAAAAGAAGTCCCTTAATAATATTGATAAGAAGAATAACAATGATAATCTTTCTTTTGTTGGCATCATGATGAATGATTAATGCCATTGTGCGTGAAAATTTTGTCACCTGATTAATCATATGTTTTGAGCTTCTTTTATAGCTCCGCGGTAAATTATACCATAGGGTAAAGAATGCGGAAATGATTCTATGGTCTTTGGCACAACAGGAAAAAACTGGCTGGTTTTCTTTTTAGCTCGGTTAAACCCTAAGTGGAGCTGCCCGATTACTGCGTTGTTCTTATCTTTCTTTGCTTGCTCCTCAATGTGATTTACTTTACCATAATAACAATACTAGGAATTAGGTCAATTATAAAGGAAATAGGTTGGCAAATTTTGCTCAGGCAAAGCAGTCGAAGACACGCGGTCGGCACCTTCTCAATCCAGCAGTATTTAAATTTAGCCGCCGCTCGAGTCTCGCCTCACGCATAACCAAAAGCTTTACCCGGAAGGTAAATAGCGAGGCTCCGACACGGTCTTCTCCCTGCTTTACCTTCGCCCTTTTATCTCTGTTTATCAAGTGTTAACCTAGCTTGTTAGTAGAGCAAATTAGGTGCCATAAAGTGAAGGGAATAAGTAAATGATTGATTATAGAAAAGTATTTGTGGGCAGCAGCTGTAATAACAATTGCAAATATTGCAAATATCAAAATGAGCAAAGACAATGGAAAAATATAGATGAGGTAAAAGCAAGGTTGGAAGAGAAGAGATCACGTGCAGGGGAGTCTGCGGATCATGATAGTGTTGAACTTCTCGGTGGTGAACCGGCTATAAGAAATGATTTAATGGATATAGTAACATATGCGAGAAACTGGGGCTGGCGAAGGATTAAGATGCGCACTAGTGGCAGACCGTTTTCAGATTGGAATTTGGCAAGGGCTGTAATTGAGCAAGGAGTCAGAATATTTGAGATAAAGGTAAATGGCTATAATCAGGAGATTCATGAAGCGGTTACGGGAGTAAAAAACAGTTTTTGGGAGACTATCAGCGGCATCAGCAATATTAGGAGCATCAGGGCACTAGACAATAAACCCTTCAGCGCCTTTATCGCTATCCGTATCTCAATCTGCAAAGAAAACTATAATATCTTAGAAGAAATAGTCAGATTCCTAGTTCCTCTAGGAATTGATAAGATAACACTTTCATTTGACGACTATGACCTTTCTATGCTAGAAGCCATACCGTCTATCATAAATACCATTGAGACCGCCATATTCAATAAAATCTGGATTATGACCGAAAAAATACCGCTGTGTTTGTTGGAAGGGTATGAGCACCACATATACGAAATCTATCTCAACTTCGATGATGAGTTTGAACACTTCGATTCCTGTAAAAACTGTGTCTACTACTCTACCTGTAAAGGAGTCATTAAAGACTATTTAAGCGCACAGGGAGCAGATGAGTTTATTGCGGTTTCAAAGAGTAAGCATGCAACTGATATTGGAGCGTTAAAACATGCGTGAGATCAAAGTTTTGCTTGCTACATTTAACATATGTGGCAATTTTTCCCTAGCCCTTGGGTATTTAAAATCTTATGCTCAAAAAAACTCATTAGTCAAAAAAAATACTGACATTGAAATTATGGATTTCTGCGTTACCTGCAATGATGTGATTCAGGCTTTATACTACTTTGCTAAAAAGAAACCAGATGTAATCGGGTTCTCTTGTTATTGCTGGAATATGGGCAAAGTACTGGATCTAACAAGGCTTACAAAACAAGTTCTTCCCCAGGTAAAAATTATCCTGGGTGGTCCGGAAGCTGGACCTGTCGCAGAGAAGTATCTTAAAGAAAATCCATCAGTGGATATAATTGTTAAAGGTGAGGGCGAGGAGACTTTTTCCGAATTACTTCAACACTTTCTAAGTAGAAAAATAGAGTTAGAAAATATTAAAGGAATCTCGTACCATCAGGATGGTGAGTTTGTAAGTAATGAAGATAGACCGCTTATAGAAAATCTTGACGACATTCCCTCTCCTTATTTAACTGGTGTGCTGGTTCCTAAAGACAATGCTACCTATGTAGAGACCTATCGCGGTTGCCCTTTCAACTGCGCCTATTGTTACGAGGGAAAGGAATATCCCAAACTGAGGTACTTTTCAGAAGACAGAATCGACCAAGAAGTGAAACATATAATGCGTACCGAATCAGTGAAGAGCTTCACATTTATTGATCCAGTATTCAATCTTGACCATGACCATCTTCAGAAATTGTCGACTATCATTTCGAACAGTAATTTGTATGGCACTAAACTGCATACTATAGAGATAGCCAGTGAATTGGTCAATGAAGAGACCGTATCTCAGCTAAAGAGGGCAAATGTATATAGTATTGAGACGGGTCCACAAACTGTCAATAAAGAGACTCTTAAGAATATAAAACGCTACTTCAACAGGCAAAAATTTAAACAGGGCATTAGGATGATGCTGGAAAATGACATTAAGGTCATTTGCGATCTAATGGTGGGACTCCCAGGTGACAATTTGTTTAGATTCGTAAATTCTATCAATTATGTACTTTCGCTGAAACCCTCGACTATTATATTTAGCACATTACATGTGCTACCGGGTACCCGTCTGTACCGAAATGCAGAAGAATTAAAGATGGAATTTGATGACAAGGCACCTCATAATGTAGTAAAAAACTACTCCTTTCCTTTTGATGAAATAAAAAAGGCTGAGATAATGGCAAATAGCCTGCAGAAGGAATACAATCTGGGTTTTTGAGAAATTCTTTTACATTTTGTTTGTAATTCAATATTAATAGGGAGCAATAAATTTGAATGGAGAAGATCGTGAACTTTCAGATAAGATAGTGGAATGGGGATTAATTGCCTTTGTATTCTTCTTTCCCCTTGTGTATAGTCCTGTAAATTTTGATGCATATGCACTACCGAGACTGGTTATAGTCAGAGTAGTTTCCGTCTTTCTAGCTCTTTTCTGGTTTATTAAGGTCTTCAGGACTAGGAATTTGAAATTAGTTGGCGGATCAGTTTTGATTCCACTTGGTCTGTATATACTGGTATCTCTTCTTTCTACTATAAATTCAATTAATCCCTCTGTCAGTTTCTTCGGAAATTTTTTTCGATACGAGGGTTTTTTTACTGTAGTAAACTATGTATTTCTTCTTCTTGTTGCTGCAAATTTTGGCAGCCGTCTCCCGTGTCTCTTTAGATTATTCCGAGCCGCCGTTGCTTCAGGACTTTTGGTCGCCATTATCGGCATCTATCAATATCTAAATTCTGGTCTTTCTGTACGGGCCTTTTCTACTTTTCAGAATCCCGATTTTCTTGCTTATTATTTGATACTGATTTTCCCGCTAGGAATAAGCTTAATTCTACTGGAATCCAACCTTCGGTTAAAACTTATCTGGTTCGGTGTTTCGATACTTTCTTTTGTATGCCTTATAGTTACTTTCACTCGCGGTGCATGGTTAGGCTTTCTGGTTTCGCTAGTATTTTTTGGTGTAATGGTCGGATCCTATATGTGGAGGCAAGGAAGGGTTTGGATAGTCTCTTTTTTCATATTCCTACTGATTTCTGTAACGGCAATATTATATCTCTCCAGCAATACTCCAATCCAGGAGACAAGTTTTCAACGCCGCATAGCATCAGTGGTACAGTTCACAGGAGGTACAGCGCAAGCACGGGTAGAACTCTGGCGCGGTGCTCTTCGAATGATCTCACAGCGCCCTGTTCTCGGATGGGGCCCCGATACCCTAAGTCTCGTTTACCGTTCCTATAGATCGGCTTCCTTCATTCAATTGGAGGGTTCAGATGTTACACCCGACAAAGCCCATAATGAGTTTTTACAATTAGGTGCCACCATCGGTTTATTTGGACTAGCTGCGTACCTTTGGTTTTTGATTGCCATCTATGCTATTGGATACTCTGTTTTCACAAATCTAAGGTCTCACAATTTAAGAATGATGATAGCAGCCGCAATGGCTGGGGGCATGGGATATCTGATTGCCCTTCAATTTCTTTTTAGTGAGATTTCGTTTACCCCTTTTTTCTGGATAGTAATAGGACTAACCATTGCAATCGGTCATATAGAAAGACCTCCTACTTCAGCCTTGAACTTAGATTTGAATATTTTAGATAGAAATACAAAACTGAGATCGTTTCTTTTATTCGCTGCTCTCGCGATAGTTTTTTTCCTCATAATAAATAATAACAGAATTTTAATTGCTGATTTTTACGTACGTAGTGCAAAGAAAGCAGCAGAGACAGCTGTTTCACGACAAGACCTGTCCGAAGCCGGATTAAGATCTCGCATATATTATCAACGCGCTACTGCTTTGAACTTCAGTAATCCTTTCTATTTCTTAAGTTTTGGCGGTACTTCTTTTGAAATAGGATCAAAGTTGGCTGATGAGAAATTTCTTATCGAAGCTATTGATAATTTTGAAAAAGCGATAGCAAGGAACGATAAAATCGGGGAAGCATATCTTGGGCTGGGCGATGTACATTTTTGGATCGCAAGAACCAAGGGAGACCGACAGCACTTGAACGAAGCTGAAAAGGCTTATAAGGAAGTTATAGAACTGGATCCCAATCGCGCTTTTGCATCTTTTAGATTAGGTCAGATCTTTGTAGAAAAGAAACAGTTGGATGTAGCCCGGGAATATTTTAGGAAGGCTATTAGCCTTGATTTCAGGTATGCAAGAGTAACTCTTAACGCAGCCAACGATTTGCAGAATAATGGTAAGTTGAAAGAGGCAGAGATGATGTACAACGAACTATTAAAGTGGAACCCAAAGGATCCAGGTATACTCAATGATCTGGCTGTTTTGTTTACTCAGACAGAGAGGCTTGATAGAGCTATTGAGCTTTGGAATGAGGCACTAAGTCAGGATAGTGAAAACTCGGATATTTATTTTAATCTGGGTATGGCATACGAACAGAAGGGAAGAGACGAGCTGGCTATTGAGAAATATAGAGAGACTTTGAAATTAGACCCTTCCGATCAAAGGGCACAGGAAGCCTTACAGCGGTTAGAGGCCGGGCAGCTTTAAGAATAACTACAAACAGAACTGCCTGGATGGTGCCCCAAAATCTTTGTGAAAATAACCTCATGACCCATTAGGATGCCTGTTTTTACTTGCAAGAGTTAAAATCGTTAAGTAACAATAGTTACAAGATATCTTGACAAAACGGCTATTTTATAGTATAAAAATAGCAAGTTTATGTTAAATAAGCTTACTTCATAGGCCGCCGCAATAATTACATTACACAGCGCACATGCAAAAGAAACAAGCGCTCTTCGTGGCTATCTTCTTATTAATATTCAGGGTGGTACTATTTGAATTTGTTTTATCCAGCAGCCGTATAAGAAAGTTTATATAATATTGGCCTAAAGGGTTGAGAGTGAAGCAAACAAACAGTGGAGTAAAACTTAAAAGTGTCTTAGCCCTCTTCATTATCCTCTTTTTAATCTTCACCTTAGTTTCCTGTATAGATACAAAAGTTAAAGTGCGAACAGGCACAAGAATTGTCTGTAAATACGGGGAGCTCATAAAAGACAACACAAAGGAAATACGTGTTCCTAAAGATCAAGCTGATGAGTACCATATTGTTACTTTAAGAAAGCTTTGCAAGAAACATCAGAAGCTGGAGAGCCTGCAAAAAGCTGCTAACGATGCCCTGAAATCTGGCAATGAAGAAGGGGCGCAAGAAATAATAGAGAAGATAGTTAAGGAAGAACCTAAACTAAAAGAAGAAGTCAAAAAGAATACCGGAGATGAAAGAGCACAACTTGACGCAATTAAAGACGCATTAATTCAACAGCAGGCAAAGTCAATAATTGAGCTGGAAGGAAAGCCCTCTTCTAATCCTACTTCACAGCAAAATGCAAACATTCCCAATCCACCAAAGACTGAAGAGCCGTCTCAACCACCTTCTAATGTTGCACAACCTGAGATTATCCTAACATCCCTTTTACCTGTATCCATCAGCGGGTACACGACCGGTTCTCTAAGTTTTGGTACAAACTATGCTGTTCGGGATTTTCAGCCGGAAGACACCAGAGAGATTGAATTTCTCCTAATAACTGTGCATCTTGAGGAAAATGAAGAGGAAGCAAAAAAATTTATAGAGAAGGTCAGCAAAGTCGCGTTTTCTTATGATGCGCGGACGGTTAAGATTGATGCCAAATCAGCATATTTCGGCACTGACGAAACTACTTACGCTAATCTCAGCTGGTACGACGACAGAATAGCATATGAGGTGCAGATGATGTCGGCTGTGGGAAAACCTAAAGCACTCTATGATCACATAGTAAATATTGGTGAACTGATTATACAAGGGACGCAATGATGGAAAGAGCAAGCAATTTTAGTAGAGTTTTTATTTTTATTCTTGTCTTTGGTTTCGGTTTCTTTGGATTAGCGGTTCCAATAGTTTTAGCCGATACTTGGTCAACTCCTTCAAATCTCTCGCAGAATTCGACTGACTCCGTATACCCATCGGTTGCTGCGGATATGAACGGAAATCTGCATGCGGTATGGCGTGATACTGATGGTAGCGGAAATCAGGAAATCTATTACCGCAAGTTTTCAGCAGCCAGCGGTACCTGGGGATCAGCCAGAAATGTTTCAAATACTCCTTATGTATCTGCATCGAATACCGGAAACTCCGACAAACCATCAGTCGCCTCTGATAAGTTCGGAAATGTCCACATAGTCTGGATGGACTACTTGAACGGGAATATGGAGATATATTACGTGAAATATAACAACTCCACTCGTTCCTGGGAAAGCCGGGTTAATGTATCCAATACTTTCACGACCTCTCAATCGCCCTCAATAGCTTCCGACGAACTGGGCTATCTCTACGCGGCATGGGTAGATAACGAAGATATCTATTATGCACGTAATGTAGGTGGAAGTTGGAATATTCCTCAAATTCTTTCAGTTAGTATTGAGCCGGATCAAAACCCTGAGATATCTGTTGCCGGCAATGGGAGAATTTCTGTTATCTGGCAGGGCGATGTACAGCATTCAACTGATCCTCCAGCGTGGCATTCTGAGATATTCTATACTCAATCTTCTGATGGAGCGACCTGGGACAGCATGCAGCAGCTGTCAGCAAGTGATCCTGTAGATTCCAAGAACCCTGCAGTTGCTACAGACATTAACAGTGCTATTTTTGTAGTATGGGAAAGCAGTAATGAGATATATTTGAAAAAGTCTTCTAATGGTTTATCCTGGGGTTCTTCTACAAATTTGTCAAATACCACGGCGGCCTCAAATCAGCCCACTGTTGCAGGTGACAGGGTAGGAAATGTTTATCTTGTATGGTCTGAATATACTGGTAATTGGGAGATATATTTCAAGAGATTCAATGGCTCTACATGGAGCACCAATGCTAACATTTCGAATACGGTTGATGTATCTCGAACACCAGCAGTTGTAGCTGATGCTACAGCTAATCCAAAGGTGGTATGGGAAGATGGCAGCACAGCGTTTGATGCTTACTATACAGGACTAAGCGGTCCCATAGTCATTTACTCAACTGGATTTGAAAGTGGCTTTGATGTGACAAGATATGAGCAAACGAGTTCTTCTATCTCCTATACAGGGACCTGGACAAACTGGAATAACTCCAATTTAAGTAGTGGAAGCGAACGATTTTCAAATGTTACAGGTAATAGTGCTACTTTTTCTTTCAATGGGCGATATATTTCGTGGATAACCGTAAGAGGACCCAGCAGAGGGATAGCAAAAGTTTATATTGACGGAGCTCCGATTACAGATGGTGACACGGCTCTTCCTGAGGATACAGGAAGTAACAAAAGCGGCATCGATCTCTATGCTCCATCGACACAATACCAGCAAACAGTTTATGCAAAGGGTGATCTTACGCCCGGTTCCCATTCAATTAAGATAGAGGTATCCGGTTCTCAAAATCCATCATCCTTGGATTTTTACGTGGGATTGGACGCTTTTGATATGAGTTCAGTGTGGGGCAGAGGAGATCATGTTCCACAGGACGATCGAGTATTTTGGGGAGCTGTAAACTGGAGTGGGGCTGCTCGCTCCGGTTCGTACGGTGCTTTTTGCGCTGCGGTGAACAATCCTGACCCAGCGAATCCCAAATATGTCAAAAATATGAATTCCTATGCAAGGTTGTTAGTAGATCTTACCAACTATCAGAGTGCAGAAGTTACCTTCTATTATAAGCTTCCATCTTTGGAGGGTTTCACTCCACCGAATGATGATGGATGGCTTATTGTGCGTGATACAACTGGAAGTCCCATTGGTACACTTGCTCAGTACAATACGGTTGTCACCGATTGGCAAGCTGAGAGTTTTGATCTGAGCCAGTTTGCGGGTCAACCAATAGTTTTGGACTGGATTTGGATGAGTGATTCAGATGATGAAGTTGGTGATATCGGCGGTGGATTATATATAGATGATGTCACAGTTACGGGAATGCCGCTTTCGGTGATGGCGGTAAGCCCGAATGTGAGAAGCAACGATAAGGCATATACCATTACCATTACTGGAAGCGGATTCAAGACTACACCTGCGGTTAAAATTGGAGCCACATCTGCAACCAGCGTTACACGGGTAGATGCTGCCAAGCTCACAGCCACAGTTCCCGCAGGTCTTGCATATGGAACCTACAATGTTGCGATTACTAATCCCGGTGGTGCGACAGCGATGATGTACTATGGTTTCAAAGTCTCCATCCCCGGTGACGCTAATGGCGATGGTACAGTGAACATCTTTGATTTAGTAACTGTAGGTGCAGCCTTCGGTTCTACCCCGGCATCGCCAAATTGGAACGCAAATGCTGATGTAAACGGCGACAATTTGGTCAATATTTTTGATCTTGTCACTGTAGGTACAAATTTTGGAGGAACCCTGTGATTGGAATAGTTTCAAAGGCGAAGGCGAGAAAGTTTTTTGTTATTGGCTTATTGATTATACTGGCAGGATGGCTGTTTACCATAAGCGTCAGAGCTGTTGACCCTGCAACCACACTCTACATTGACCCACCACTTGTCGGAGCAAAAGCAGTCAATGATACCTTTACAGTTGATGTAGTTGTCTCTGACGTTACAGATTTATACGGCTTCCAGTTCGATCTCAACTTTAATGCATCAGTGCTCGAAGCGGTAATCGTTACCCCAGGTGACATCAACTCTCCCAGCGGCTTCTTCAATGCTGGAGTCATCAACAACACCTCAGGCACTATAACATCCGTATACGGAACTCTTCTAGCACCTGCCCCTGCACTTAACGGAACGGCAAAACTTGCAACTGTTGAATTTAAAGTCATAGGGGTGGGTACCTCATCCATAGGATTGACAAATGCCATTCTCAGCGATTCAAGCGCACAGTCCATTGTCTTTGTCTCAACAGACGGGGCTTTTGATAATCTTCCTCCGCTTGCACCAGTTATCTCCACGCCTGCAGATGGTGCATTACTAAATAGCACCTCTATAGGTGTTTCGGGAACTGCAGAGGCAAACTCCACAATCAATGTTTATGAAGGAGCAACTGTGAAGGGAACGGCTATAGCGAGCGGAGCTGGTTCCTGGAGTACCACAGTTACCTTAACCGAGGGAGCACACTCTCTTACTGCTACGGCGACCGATGCTGCAGGAAATACTAGTGCATCGTCAACAGCAGTAGGTGTTACAGTAGATACTGCACCTCCCTCTGGAACTGTAAGCATAAACAGTGGAGATGCCTATACCACCAGTACCTCGGTTAGTCTTTCCTTAACCTACAGCGATACCACCTCCGGAGTAGATGAGGTGCGCTACAGCAACGATGGAGTATGGGATACCGAAATCTGGGAAGCTCCCGCTGCGACCAAAAGCTGGACGCTTACAGCTGGAGACGGTACCAAGACTGTCTACTATCAGATTAAAGACGTAGCTGGTAATACCACAGCTACCTCCGATACCATAGTGCTTGATACTGCACCTCCCTCTGGAACTGTAAGCATAAACAGTGGAGATGCCTATACCA
>CAYGBL010000024.1:0-2014 GCA_964348135.1 uncultured Actinomycetota bacterium | reverse complement strand
GGTAATACCACAGCTACCTCCGATACCATAGTGCTTGATACTGCACCTCCCTCTGTACCGACTATTAATCCAGTCACCAGTCCAACCAATGTGACTCCTCAGACTATTACTGGAGAGAAGAGCACGGATTCGGTATCGGTATTGGTAAACGGGGACGCAGCAACTATAACTTCTTCAGTTACCTGGTCGTATTCATTTGCTCTGTCTGAGGGGACGAATCTGGTTAATGTAACTGCTAGAGATGCTGCAGGAAATGAAAGTGGAGTGGCGTCAACAAGTATTATTCTAGATACAATATCACCAATAGCAGTAAGTGATCTAACATCAAGTGATAGAACTAGCACCTCCATCACTTTATCTTGGACTGTTCCTGGTGATGATGGAAGTACGGGGACAGCTACGGAGTATGATATAAGGTATTCTACCTCTCCAATTGTTACTCCTGCCGATTGGACGGCAGCTGTTCAGATCGTAGATGAACCAATCCCGGTCACGGCTGGTTCTGGAATTACTCAGAGCTATACAGCTACAGGGTTAAATCCGGAGACATCTTACTACTTCGCTATCAAAGCAAGAGACGAGGTTTCCAATTGGTCCTCAATTTCAAATGTTTTGAATAAATATACTCTAATCGTGGCAGATATAACCAGGGATGGGACGGTAGATATCTTTGACCTTGTTAAAGTAGGAATAGCGTTTGGTTCGAGTCCTGGAGATACTAACTGGGATCCCGAAGCAGATTTGAAAAATGACGGCGTTATTAATATTTTCGACCTGGTCATAGTAGGTACAAACTTCGGTCGGAGTGTTCCATAAGAAAGGAAAACAACACATTGAGAAGAGGTTATTTTATTACAACGATAATTTTTGCAGTTGGGATCATTTGGATGTTGGGTGTTTCTGTAAGTGCAGCCGAAACTACGGTGTATATTGAACCTCCTGATGGCTCAGCAAGTATAGGAAGCACCTTCACAATGAATGTCAGAGTCAAGAATGTGAGCGATCTCTATGGATATCAATTCGATGTCAGCTACGATCCCTCAATTTTACAGGCTGAGTCTGTGAAAGAAGGGTCGCTCTTAAAAGGTATTGGGTCCACCTGGTTCAACACTGGAAAGATTAACAATTCCACCGGCCTTATTA
Source organism: uncultured Actinomycetota bacterium (assembly GCA_964348135.1). Classification (GTDB taxonomy): domain Bacteria; phylum Actinomycetota; class Aquicultoria; order JACQXZ01; family CAYGBL01; genus CAYGBL01. The sequence goes on along the minus strand of CAYGBL010000024.1, from coordinate 871 downwards.
ATGATATATATAATGTCCTTATGAGTGTCCCTGAGGGAGCGAGTGGCAATGGAACGCTTGCAAGTATAACTTTTAAGAAAATATCTGATAAAGATTCTCAAACCGAGCTCATAAATGCAATATTAAGTGATTCCGGTGCCCGGCCAATATCTGCGAAGGGTACTGATAATCTTACCGCCGGCCCTGCTTCGTTAACCTCAAGCGGTGGCCAAGGAGGTGGGGACGGCGGTATCAACAACACCGCGTGGGCCAACATAGGTAGCAATAGTAGCAGCACTATAGGCACAAGCAGTGAACAATTGGTCCAGGTGCCTAATTTACCACCTGAAGAAGCGCTGGAAAATACGCTACTTGGAGGAATCCGCGGGCGAATCGTTAATCAAGGTGGACAGCTTGTACCGGGAGCGACAGCGGCAATAAACGGAATTGTTATGGAGACAGATACAGATGGTGTATTTGCTTTTACATTGATTCACCCTGGAACCTATGAAGTTCAATATAATGCAGAAGGATATGTGAGCGAGAGCCAGGTCCTGGAAGTGATTGAAAATGTCATAACCGCGGCACCAACAGCTATATTAAAGCAAGAACCAGATACTGACTCTGTGCATATTGTCGAGAAAGACTCAAAAAAAGCCCAGACTGACGTAGAGAGAACTTCAGAGGATAAAAAAAGCGCAAAAAATGCGCAAATAAAGGACGAAAAAGGGAGTACGCAAAGCAAGGGTCTGTGGTGGAGATTTTGGAGATGGCTAGGAAAGAAGTTTCTATGGGCAGTTTCCCTGGTAGTACAGGGGTTAACATAAAATTGATAATAACTACCCAACAAAGGAGATGTTGAGATGGAGAGGAGAAGGAAGAGTCTAAGGAG
>CAYGBL010000023.1:11945-26066 GCA_964348135.1 uncultured Actinomycetota bacterium | reverse complement strand
TCCTCATTGCCTCAAGAATTACTGACTTCTTCCACACAAACATTCCACTGTTCCAGAAAAATCTGCCCGTTCTAAGGAATTTTCCCGCTTTCTTCTTATTCGGCTTCTCTACGAATCTTTTAACCTTAAATACCTGTCGGTTATCTCTTGTCCCTGCCTCTAGGTATCCATAACCAGTTGCCGGATATGTCGGTTTAATACCAATAGTAATTAGATTTTCCGTTTCTCGAGCAAGGGTAACTGCTTTTTTCAAAATATCCAAGAATTTTCCTTGAGGAGTAATTATATGGTCGGCTGGCAAAACAACCATAACCGCATCTTCTTTAATCATTTTCGCTGCCAGGCCAATACAGGGAGCAGTATTCCTTCCCACTGGCTCATAAATTATGTTTTTTCTGGGTATCTGTGGAAGCTGGCGCTCCACGGCCCTCGCCAGTGGACGCCGGGTTACCACAAGAATGTCTCGAGTAGAAATAAGTGGCTTGATTCTCTCTACTGTTTCCTGCAGGAGACTCTTCTTTCCGGTGAGCAAAAGCAGTTGTTTAGGGAACTTATCTCTACTTAAAGGCCAGAACCTCTCCCCTTTTCCTCCCGCCATAATTACAGCTTTAACTACCATTTTCATGCCATTCGCTCCTGCATCTAATGTTTCATAAAAAAATCTATTGTCTTCTTCAGTCCCTGTGTAAGGTTTACTTGTTCCTTCCAGCCAAGTTTTTTTCCCGCCTTCCCAACATCGAGAGAACTCCTGATTAACTCACCGGCCCTGCGAGGTTTATATACTGCTTCTTTAGAGTAGTGGGTCAGTTCTTTCATTTCTGAAAATAACCGATTCACCGAGGTACATTTACCTGTCCCGATATTAAATATCTCGTTATCGCCTTTTTCCAGACATAAAATATTCGCCCTTACTACATCCCCTACATAGATGTAATCGCGCACTTGTTCTCCATCAACGAAAATATCGACTTCTTCGTTATTAAGCATCTTCCTGGAAAAGATTGCTACAACTCCAGCCTCGCCATATGGGTCCTGTCGGGGACCGTAAACATTTCCATAGCGTAGTGCAGTATATTTTAAACCATAAATTTTTTCATAACTGGACAGGTAACACTCCATGGCATACTTGCTTACGCCATAAGGAGAAATAGGAGAGGCAGGAGAATCTTCATTGGGAGGGACACTGCTACACTCGCCGTAAATTACACCGCCACTGGAAGCAAAGATTATCTTCTTAATGTTGTACTTTCGGCAATTTTCTAAAATATTAAGTGAACCTTCTATATTAATCCGAGCATCGACGGCAGGGTCAGCTATAGATTTTCTCACATCAACCTGGGCTGCATGATGATTAACAATATCGATTCCTTCTTCAAAAGCCTCTTCCAGCACTTTATCACAAATATCTAACTTGTAGAACTTAGCTTTCTTATTCAGGTTCTCTTTCTTCCCAGATGATAAGTCATCTACAACAACGACTTCATATCCTTTCTCGATATAAGCATCAACAACGTTAGACCCAATAAACCCCGCCCCTCCTGTTACCAATATTTTCATATCTTCTTTTCCCTTGGAGTCCTCCCGAAAGGGAGGTTTGTGGACTCATTCGCTTCTATTATCTTGGGAATAACCATTACCATACCGAGAAGAAAATAGAAAAGCATAACCACTTCCGAATCCCCGAAGTTATACTGACTCAATCCGGCAATCAGAAAAGCTGTAAACGACCCCAGAAATCCCCAGGCAATCCCTTTAAAATATCCGTCCCCCAATTCCTTAAAAATGTGAAAACCAACCTTGTAGATAGTTACTAAAAGCCACAAAAACATCCCCAATCCCAGAAGTCCACTGTCCACAGCCACATCCACGAAATTGTTGTGGGCATGGCAGACTAACTGGCGACCCTTGGCTGGCTTATATCTTGGATAGACTAATCTAAAACCTTCCCATCCTACTCCTGTAATTGGGTGATCTCTTATTATTCTCAGGCTCCCTTTCCAAAAATATATCCTGTCTCCAATAGGGCGCTTGGACTTGAAGGTCTCCACCACTCTGCGACTAAATCTGGACGAGGGTATAAAAATAAGAAGCAGAGAACCAACTATTACTGCAGTTGAAATAGACAGGATAAATTTTTTACTCCTCAAAATAGCCATAAAAATCAATCCACCAATCACTCCAAGCCAGACACCCCTCGTGTAAGAAAAGATTATCGCAGCCAGCATAATCAACCCCGACAACTGTAGCCAGTGCTTTTCCTTTCTACTATTACTATAAAAAGACAGGCCGAATACCACTGGTAAGACTAACAATATATAGTTTCCGAAAGTCTGCGGAGAATTGAAGAAACCCGGACTTCTGGCAAAAGATTTTTCTAGATGCTTAACATTACCAAAAAAATCGATTCTGGTAAGATGCTGGAAAATCCCATAGGCCCCGGCAATTGTGGCAATTAAAATAAGGATTCGGGCTAATCTCTTAAACTGAGTTTCATCTTTGACATTATTCACAAATAGAAAGAATATGGATATCCAACCAAGAGTTGTATAGCCTTTTATGCTATGTTTAAAATCGACTCCCGTAATTACCCCGATGACTGCAGCAATCAGAAAAGCAGCAATGGGTATATTTAGAGAATTTTTCGCCAGGTGAAATTCTTTCGCAAAGAACATTTTGATCAGCCAGAACAGAACAGCAAAAGATATTGCAGCCTGCGCTCCGGTAATGGAAATCGGTGACCAGAAAACAAACAGAATAAGAAACGCCCCAATCAACCAATCACAATATTTCACTAATCCATATCTAATTCCGCCTAACTCCCTCCGCATTTCTATCTCGCACCTTTTCTCCGAAGAATTACCCCAATCGTTCTCAGAATAATTTCTATGTCCAGAAATAGGGAATGATTTCTAACATAAAGCAAATCGTATCTCAATTTACTCCTTGCAGAAATGTCATATCTCGAATGCACCTGCGCCAAACCTGTTATGCCTGGCCTGACCTGCAATCTCTGCACATAACCCGGAATTTCTTTTTTAAATCGTTCAACGAAGAATGGTCTCTCCGGACGAGGACCCACAAGGCTCATATCTCCTTTAAGCACATTTACTAACTGCGGGATTTCATCAAAACGGGTCTTCCTCAATATCCTTCCCAGATTGGTAATTCGCTTATCGTCACTCTTTGCCATTACAGGACCTGTATGTTTCTCAGCATCTCTTGCCATAGAGCGAAATTTATATAGAGAAAATATTCTCCCATCCTTACCCACCCTTCCTTGTTCAAACAGTACAGAACCCCTCGATTCCATCCTTATCAAAATTATTATCAGTAGAATCAAAGGTAAGAACAACAGGAGAGCTACTGAAGAAACCAAAATATCGATAAGCCTTTTAATTACTGCATTAGCTCCATAAATAGGAGGAGCCATCACTTCAACTAAAGGAAGCCCATTGACATCCTCTCCGTCTGTCTCGCTCAAAAACATCTCATAAAGCTCGGGAACAATCTTAAATCTTACCCCCATTCCTTGACATTGAGTCATAACATCAACCATTTCCTTCCGCGATTCAGGAGGAAATGATATAATAACTTCATCTATCTTATTTGCTGTTACAATTCGTCTAATATTTTTCATAGACCTAAAATGTTTAACCCCTGGCTCTGGACTTTTCTCACGCTCCTCAGAAATAACACCAACAAGTTCATAACCCAGTTTCGGCTGTCTTTTTATATCCTGTAAAATTGACTCAGCTCCTTCTCCCCTTCCCACAACCAAAACCCTCCTCGGCGCGACTTTTCTAAATCGAACGAGAATTATTCTCCAGCCACTAATTAATATAAGGTTAACCAGCCAGGAAATCGTAAGAACCATGGTGGGAAACCTGCCAACTTTTGTCCTTGCTGCGTAGACAGCCACAAAAAGTAACAACGTGCCTAAAGTTACACCATTAATTGTATTATCAAAAATATTCACCATGGTATAACTTCTTCGCCGGTCATAGAGCCCGGAAATATAAAAAACTCCAAGCATGATAATAGTAACAAAAACCCACAAGCTCTGATAGGCAGCAAAATTCCTGGCCGGCAGTCTGCCACCAAACCTGATCAAAAAAGCCAGTATTATCCCCCCATTAATCAGAGCTGCATCCAGTAAAACCCCAATCAGTAACCTTATTCTCTCTGCTCTCTCCCAGTTCATTTTCATCTCAGAACCTATCTTTACACTATTCTTTGCAATTGTATTTATTATTGATCAACCTATCATAAATAGTTCTAATTCTTTCCTTCATAGCTCCAATATCCCACCTATTTCCTATAATTTCCTTACCATGCCTACCCATCTCTTTTGCTTTCTCCGGGTTGGAAAGTAGATAATTTACTTTTTCCGCCAATCCATCTATATCCCCAGAGGATACTATGAAACCATTAATACCCTCCTTTATGATCTCTTTAGCTCCTTCAACCTCAAAACTCACAATAGGTCTGCCAGCAGCGGCCGCCTGAACCAAAACCTGCGGTAAGCCTTCCATTACGGAAGTAAAAATAAATATGTCAAATATACCCATCAATTCATCTACATCGCCCCGGAACCCGGTAAAAATTATTCTATCATCATAACCCAATACTTTAATCATCCTCTCAAGCTCAGCACGCTGGTCACCTTCGCCGACAAATAAGAATTTAATGTCTTTATTGTTATCCCTAATAATTCTTTCTGCTACCCGAATAGCAAACTTATAACCCTTTCTCAGTTCTAAGCTAGAGACTTTCCCTATCACTAATTCTTCTGGCTTAATATTTAACTCTTCCTTTTTCTGTTTAATTTTCTCTTGTGAAAAAGTAGCCGCTTCATAAAAATTAGCCAGTTCCATACCACTACGAACCACTTCGCACCGGGAAGAGAAAATACCGTATCTATTGATATACCTTTGTTTGAGTTCTTCTCCTACAGAGATAAACATAGTAGCACATCGCACAGCTATCTGTTCTATTAATTTATATATCTTTTTCCATAAACCCTTAAATCGAGGATTCTCTAAATAATCTCCATGCAAGCCGAAAATGACTATAGGCACCTTAGCAAATTTGGCTGCAAAACAACTCAATATGCTCGCTTTACACTGATGTGTATGCACAACTTCATAGCGATTGCGCCGAATCAATTTAAATATCTTATATAAAGCTTTCAAATTCCTTATGGGATTAAAATTATTGTCTAATTCTTTGATCATAATAATTTCATTAACTTCTGGCAATACATTTCTTGCATAAGAGAAATCAGACTCTCTACCCATGGCGATATCAATTGAAAATTTAGTCTTATCCAATGCCTGGATAGAATAAATGGTGTTCTTTTCCGTCCCCCCACTTCTGAGAAAGCGCGTTATGATATGGAGAACTCTAAAAGGCATCTTATCAAGCCCTATCGTCCTTAAGTTTCCAATCTTTTACTCTTAAGGATAATTCCATGAGTTGTAACAATTAAGATTATTGTATTCATCAAAGCATACAATAAGACGAATATACTCAGGAACCTAAAAATAACCGCTAAAAGTAAGATCGGCGTAAGAAAACCCGAAAGACTTACTATATTATGAACTACTAGATAGAGAATATGGCTAAAACCTTTTCCGGACCCTGCCTCAGGTGTAATTTTGACAGTTTGAGCTTGAGAAAATATGTTTATGAACTTATGAAAAATAAGCCTTGATAATATTATAACAAGCGAAGCCCAAGCTCCTAAAATAACTAAAATAATCTCGTTGAGATTACTATCAAAAACTAGAGCAAGAAATTTGAATAGGGGCTCAGGATGGCTAAAGACTCCGACGCCGACAGAGAGGAAAAGAATTGCATTTAGAAGATAACCACCCAAAGCATCAATAAACTCCCCGTAATTGCTAAAAGTCTCTTCGTATCGAGCGATATTCCCATCTACACAATCCAAAACAATCCAAAAGTTAACTAACAAAGCTCCCATAATTCTGGTCCCATAGTTTCCAAAAGCTAAGAAAGAACAACCTATAACTCCCACTATTATTGAAATAAAGGTTGCTTGATTTGCACTGATACCAATTTTTAAAAATAACCAGGTTGGATAAAACGAAATCTTACGGATAACATAGTAAACCCACAAGTCTTCTCTATCCTGGTCTCTCTTAGCTCTTGCATAACTCAGGCGGATTTTATTTAGAGTTAGTTTCTGTTCATCCATATTAATCTATAGCTGATTTCATTTTGATTGTAGCTTTAACCACAATGAAAATTAATGCAATACTGTTTACCAGCGCATAAAATAGAGTTAAAAAACCAAAAAGTCTGAAAACCACAGCCAATAACAAAAGGGGCATAAAGAAACCCGAAACTCCAAATATATTTCTGAACATTATCGTGCTAACCTGAGAGGATCTGTTCGATGGTGTATTTTCCAGGCTATCACTGTCTTGATTCGAGGTCAGCATAGTTTTATATCTTAGAGAGATTAATCTGGCCAGTACATACGAAAATGAACTCCAGAAACCAACAATCAGGAATATGTCCTTATTAAATGATATAAAAAAACTTTCAGAATGTCTCAACAAAATCGATGAGTTGGGATTGGTGACTACTCCCAAGCCAATGCTCATAAACAAAAAAGAAGATATAACATAACTGGCCGAGGCGTCAATAAATTTACCAAAAGGGCTTGACGATTTTCTGAATCTGGCTATATTACCATCAACACAATCGAGGAGCAAATATAAAGCGGCTAGGAAAGCGCCTGCCAGCTTAATGGCATACGAACCCAAAGCCAGAAATATACAACTGCCAAGTCCAATGACTAGACAGATATATGTGGTCTGATTAGCAGATATGTTCAAGCGAAGGAATACCCACGTCAGATAGAATGATGGCAGACGACCTGCATAGTAAAGCCACACCTTATTTCGTCTCTCCGAAACCATTTTATCTTTAGAATACGTAGCTCGAATATCTCTAATAGATACTTTTCCCATAGTTAATTCCCTATATTTCCTCTTACCCCTTCGTTAGCACAAAAAGGCAGTATCTGTAAGGCCAAGCAGTAAAGGTGTATTTATGAACTATGGTAAAAACACGAAGAAAAAGTTTATTACACTGGTCCAAAGAGCGTATATGTTTTCCCCGGTCCAACCTAAGCAACATTCGCTGCAGAAAAGCAAGTTTTGATACGGGCGTAACAGCATCAACTGCTATAAAAATACCGCCTTGCCGAAGCACCCCGGCTATCTCTTCACTTATTCTGACAAAACCTTCTTCTGTAAGGTGATGGAACAAAGCAATAGAGATAACCCGGTCAAAGGTACTTTTCCCAAAGGGCAGCTGGCGTGCATCGCCCACAATAAACTCGCTCCGAAAGTGTCGTTTTGCATAGGCGATATATCTTTTGCTAAGATCTAGACCTACATAGAAATTACCATCTAGAAACTGAGACATATCACCTACGCCACAAGGAAGGTCCAAACACCTTTCACCTCCCCATACATATTTTTCCCTCCGTAGAATACTCTTTACTGTTCTGTAATCCCTAGATATAAGCCTCCGAAAGGCTAAGTAAAATGCTGGGTTTTCCAATATTTTCAACATTCGTGAAAAGACTTGTCCAGCAAATCCTTTTTTCAGCCTATGACTGTGAGGTTTCGACATACAGAAATCCTACTATTTAGTATTAGTCTTTAATGTTACTCACTTGCGGGCAATACAGATAATCGATGAACCAAAGGGAAGGTTAATTATTCGAACTATCCTTCCCTCAATGCTTATGGTAAACTTTAACATTTGATTCAGCCATCGAGGTGTAGCAACAAAATCATCTTCCTCACTTCTCAAAACACGCTTCCACTTCCGCCACAGCCAGAGTGGCAAAGCAAAGGCCAGGTGAATATAGCTAATTTTGGTTACTGAAAATCCAACTTCTTCTAATTTACTTCTCAACATTCTTGCGGTATAACGCCGCTTATGTCCATATTTCCTGTCGTGTTCTCCCCAAAGAAACTTAAATGCAGGAACAGTTAATACGAGAAACCCACTGGGCAGACAAATCCGGTAGATTTCACGCATAGCTGCCAAGTCGTCCTTGATATGTTCAAAAACATCTACAGCCACTACTAATTCGAAAATTCCATCCTTTAATGCCAACGATTCACCCATTCCTTGAAATAGCCCATCATACCCTCGTGACCAACAGAAACGCAGTGCTTCTAACGAAGTATCCGTGCCCACAACTTTGCCATACTCAGAAAGCAGATCTAACACATTGCCAGGCCCACAGCCGAAATCCAGTATGCGTGCATTCGGGCGCAGAGACAAGGAATTAAGCAAACTGCCCACTATTTGATACTTCCCTGCTAGCCACCAGTAGTGCTTACCAAGTTCAAAATATCGTTGCTGCTCTTCCGCTTTCACTTTGGCTTCTCCAAACCTATCACTTCTTCAATAACGTAAAGAGGACGTTTTTTTACTTCGTCATAAATTCTCCCGATGTATTCTCCAATTACTCCCAAGCTAACAAGTTGTACTCCTCCTAAGAAAAGTATGATGACAACGGTCGAGGTCCAACCCTTCAAAGGTATATCCCGCCAGAGTTTCAATATCACCAAGAGAAGTGCGCTGATAAAACTGCCTAGCGAGATAAACAACCCAAGATATGTTGCAAGACGGAGCGGCATAAACGAAAAGGATACTACCCCATCAAGAGCAAGTTTCAGCAATTTCCCAAAAGTGTATTTCGCCTTGCCTCTCAATCTTCTATCCCGCTCGTATTCCAGTCCTATCTGCTTAAGCCCGACCCAGCTCCTAATCCCTCGAACAAATCTATTCCTCTCGGGCATGTTCCGAAGTAAATTAACAACTCTACGGTCCATTAGACAAAAATCACCCGAATCAAGCGGAATATCAATATTTGAGATTTTTTTCAATAATCTATAAAATGTGCTATATGCTGCCCTTTTGAAAATGTTCTCCTTTCTTCTCCTCCTGACACCATAAACAACATCATATCCCTGGTTCCATTTTTCAATGAATTTAGGAAGCATCTCTGGCGGATCTTGTAAATCTGCATCCATTAGCATAATTGCGTTCCCGGAAGCATTTTCCAGGCCAGCAGTGACTGCTACTTGGTGCCCAAAATTTCTTGACAATTTCACAATCTTCACTCTCTCGTCCCTTTCCCAAAGCTCCTTCATCTTCCCGAATGAGTTATCTGTACTTCCATCATCCACGAAAATTAATTCAAAATCTCCGTCTATGCTTTGCCAGACTTTTGTTTGTCGTAGGTAGAGGTCTTCCAAAAGTTCTGCTTCATTGTAAACTGGAACCACGAGGGAATATAAATTTCCTGCTTTGCCTCTCATTATTGCCCCCTCCCTAAATTTTTGAATTAACGTATTTATTAGTCTATCCGTATTTTATACGCGTTGAAGAAGCCAAAATTATATAAGAATTTGTACTCTATTTCATTATTCCATTTTATATGAACAATTTTCTGCCCGTTATCAAACTTAAGTAAATAACTTGGGGGCTTAGCTTTTGCAAAGAACGTTCTATCCTCAAAAGGTAAAAGATTTGCAAAGTAAGCCGGATATTCAAGCGTCCCATAAGTAAAAGATAATGATGCAAGAAGGTCGTCTTCGTATAGAATTGGATCATCGGGATTAAGAGAGCTCTTCCACTCTAAAAATGTTTTCTTGTCAAAAACAAAATTACGTTTTTCAGCCCTTTTCTTGATTTCATTATTCAATAATTTATACCCATTTATCGGAATAGTCGCTACTATAGTTAGTAACATTGCGGAAATCGAAACTGAAAGTATTCTACTCTTAATTCTTTTAAAATCCCTGATAATATGAACGAAGAGAACGCTAAACGCCACACAGCAGATAGCTGAATAAGGCGTCAGGAATCTGGCTCCGATTAGCCACTTATAATATTGTAAATAGTGAAACAATGTCAAAAAAAACAGAACAGTCATCCCCAACCAGCAAGCAAACAATTTAAAATAATATTTATAGCATAAGAAAATTCCCGGAAGGAACAAAATGGCGTAAATAAATCCCCTAAATGTACTTTTACCTATCACCAAATCCTTTATTATGTTCAGATTTTGTGTTAAGGCTTTAAATCCAACGGTAGATCCAAAACCGTTACTCTCACTCATAAAGGGAAAGTACAAAAAGTTCAAACTTCCATTTATTCTATGAGTAATATAAATCAACAAAATTGTTAAAGAAGGGACTGCAAAGAGAGATAGCCCGCGAGATAGATAATAATTTTTATTTTCAAAGTTATTCTTGGCCATTGTCAAATCAGAAATAACTAATCCAGAAACCAAAATAATAGCTTGCCAATGTAAAAACAAAAGTAAAGTGGCTAACACAGGCGTTACAATAATAAGTTCCTTTCTGTTCCAGGTGCTCAATAGTATCAAATAAAGAAATAATAAGGCACATAAATTGTCAGGCCAGACGAGGTGCCATCCCCTTTCTCCTCCTATAAGGAATGTAACCAAGCCAACGGATAAAATTGGAACATACATATTATCCGAAAATCTTAATGAGATTATCACTGCCCACATAATTAACAAGACCTGACTAAGATAGAATAATGTCTGCATAGCTTTTTCAGCACTCAATCCTAATTTCTTCAAAAAAATTACCAGAAACGTATAGCCAAAAGAATAATTCTTAAAATATATAGTTCTAAGTATTCTATCTCTTACTGGAAGTGTATCTAATTCCAAATGTGAATACTGCTCTTGGAGGGTAACTAGAGCCGGAATATTTTCTTTTGTTCCAAATTGCTCATACTGGGTCGCATTTTTAAGATAGCTATAAGAATCATCCGCTTCTGGAGGTAAATTCCTTGAGCCCCACAAGTGACGTTGAAAAGAAATACGAATGGTAATTCCTATAAGGGCTATCAAAAATAGGATAAGTAGTTTTCTTAATTTACTTATTTTTTGATTACCCAATTGCATTTGCTCTTCCGAATTTTTCTACAAAATCAACTTTCTATATTCACTCTCTACAATCTTTGATGTGTTCTTCCAATCGTAGCATTTGGCTACTTCCTGGCACCGGCGAGAAAAATCCGTCCTAACTGTCTCGTTTTCTATGAGTCTATTTAAAGTTTCTTTAAAAGCTTTTGGATCTCTTGGTTTTACTATACAACCAACATCATTTACTATCTCCCGACAACTTCCCACATCTGTTGCCACGACTGGAGTGCCGCAGGCGATTGCCTCTACTAAGGCTTTGGGAAAACCTTCAGTGACTGAGGACATAACAAAGATACTGCTTTCGTTAAGTACCGTTGCTACTTCCTCATGTGTCAATTCCTTTAAGAACTCTACTCGATCCAATATCCTCAAGTTCTCTGCCATTTCTCTTAACGGATTTCTCAAAGGTCCGTCACCAATGATGACCAATTTATGTTCAGGGTTCCTGGAAAATACCCCCTGAACTGATTGCAAAAGATATTCATAACCCTTCTGCCATTTGAGCGTTCCCACAGCAACAAGCTGCTTTTTCCTTGGCCTGTTCTGGTCATAAAATTTGTTGGTGTCTACTCCATTTGGCGTATAGACTAAATGTTTCCCGGGCATCATTCGATTCAAGTCTTTAAGCATTGCCTTAGAAACAAAAAAGATCGTGTCAACCCACCTTCGGATGCACCACTGAAGCAACTTCTCCGACTTTAATCTGAAGAAATCCGTACCATGTAAGGTAAGAGCCAATTTAGTTCTCAGGAACACTTTGCCAAAGATTCCATGTAAAAGAGGAATGGGTGTATGAATATGAACTATGTGTGGCTTAAACTTAATCATATATGAGACACTTCTTATAAGAAAAATTAAATAACCAACAAATTTACACATCACCAGAACTAGTTTAAACGGAGGAGTTGGTTTAGGGGGAACTCTAAATTCTGGGTATGATATTTCTTTGAGAACTACATTTGGCTCTGGTGTTAGGGGTTTTCCAACCCGCCTCTTGGTAATGAATAGCGTTTCTCCTTGCCCGTATTTTGAAAGGTAATATGCCACCAACCCCGACCCTGGTTTAGATTCCCTCGGATAAGTGGGAGAAACCCGACAGACCTTCATTTTCGAACCCTTGACAACCTCTAATTAAAGTATAAGATTGACTACCGGCTATCCTTATGCTTCACCCTAATAATCTCAAAAAACTTTTTCTGCTATCAAAAAATTTGTCATTCCAAAAGGCTGCTTAAAATTAAACAGTTCTACCAAAGGAAGGAGAAAAGTTGCTGTCTTGTTGGGAACTATCATTCCATACGAGAAAGCTCCTTTGATTTTCAGTCCATTCCGTTTTATAATATTCTTAAGATAAGACAAAGAAAATTTCAGAGCCATTCGTTCTTGTTTGATTAAAAGAATGAATAGAAACATCAAGGGATTGTTTCTATTTGGTTCAAGAACTATAACATATTTCTTCGATACGCGTTTCATTTCTTGAATTACTCTATCGATTTTGTCTACATGGTGTAACAATGCATGACAAAAAACGACATCAAATGAGTTATCATCAAACTTCAAATTTGAAGCGTTCATAAGAAAGGTCTTTTTAACAGGATTCATTGATAGCATTTTTTCAGAATAATCAACACCATAAGCATCGCAAATCCTATCAAAATAGAAAGTAAAGAAACCATTACCACAACCAACATCTAAGAGTTTAGTTTGATTTGATAACTTTATATAATGATCAATAACGCAGATCTTGGGAAGCACATAGCTTGCTATAACAGGGTGGCTAGGATGTCTTCTTTTTATTACCTTTTTCCTTTCCCAGTACTCTTTTTGATACATTTTAGTATCTTTTTTTACCCAGGTATCGTTGAACATTTCCTCTTTTATGCCAAATAAGCAATTGCTGCAGTTTATATTTAATTACTTTAAATTTAGTAGCCTTGTTCTTGTCCTTGCCTTCTGTTTAACTCCCCAAAAGAACTAATCTGAGCTCACTCCTAATACATAAATAGGCCTGACGTAGAAACTCTTATAAGCAAAATTTAATAACCCAAGTAGTCCCCAGATGAGAGGTTTTCTTCTTAATATTCCGTGGCTAAATCCATAATATATTTCTTTCCCATTTAATAAAATTAGCCTTGTTTTTTAGCAACCACTAATTGATTCAATAATAAAAAAGACAATCCGAGCACTTTTAGGACCCTTTCGGCTTTTAGCTCGAAAGGAAATCCTATTGGCGAAAGCATAAATTTTTCAGCCTTTACAATTTGGAAGTTGTGTATTGTAAATAATAACTTTAGTTTTTTTAGATTAAATGTTTCTCTATGTTCCTCATTCCTTATATGCCCGAGCCTTGTAGCAATCTTTTCAAAAAAAGGAACAGGAGTAGTAACAATAAATAATCCATTATTATGCAAGACGCGCCAGCACTCCTTAACCATCATACTTGCATCAGGGACGTGTTCTATGACTGCTGTGGCAATAATGATATCGAATGTCTCTTGAGCAAAAGGAAGCTGAACTGCGTCACCCTGAACAAGATTCAGAGTAATATCTTCATTTGTTTGTAATAACTCTAGAGAATAATCTAATCCCACAGAAACTGCGATATTTAACTCCTGCTTAAGTAGACCGAACATAAGTCCATCAGCGGTTCCAATATCTAGTAAAGATAGAATCGATTTACCTTTATACCGTCTTATCGCATTTGAAATCTCATATGAGCGCCTTGCTAAACGATATTTCGGAGCTCTTTTGGTCTTTCGCTCTTTGTGATAATTAATTCCCAATACTCCTGTGTGTTTATCCATTTCGATACATTCAGTAATAGGTGAGAAAATATATTACAACCCAATTACCTGTAATCCTGCTTTCATCTTTCTTCTAAATTCTCTAAAAGATCTCATTTTCGTTAGTTCCTTAATTATGTATTTCGGCCGCATATAGAAACTCTTATACGCATAGTTTAACAAATCAACCAACTCTTTGCTCGATAACTTCTTTTCCCAATATTCTGGTTGAAATCCATAAGCAGGATTTTTTGCAAACTCTCGCCAAAAATCTCTTTTAAAAATGCCTTCTTCCAATCCTTTCTTATATAAAGCCGTCCC
>CAYGBL010000023.1:0-11935 GCA_964348135.1 uncultured Actinomycetota bacterium | reverse complement strand
TGATTCCTGGAAGATAGGCGCAGTATCTGGTTTAGTTGCTGGAACTGTTGCAGCTATAGTGGCGATTCTTCTTGCACTTTTCCAAATCACTACGAATCTTATCTGCCTTCTTCCAATCCTTTCTTATATAAAGCCGTCCCCGGAAAAGGAGTTGTAATTGTAACGTGGACAAAGTCGGGATCTAAATCTTTTGCCAATCTTACTGTCTGTAAAATGTCTTCTCGTGTTTCAGTTGGAGACCCTATCATAAAATATGCAAGGGTAGAAATACCTGCTTCCTGAGTCATTTTAAAAGCCTTCTTAGCTTGCTCTAAGGTTATCCCTTTTCTCAATACTTTCAATATCTTATTCGTCCCTGCTTCAACACCGTAATGGATTCTTTCACAATGAGCGTCTTTCAATCTCCTCAACACCTTTTCATCTACAGTGTCTACCCTCGCTCTGATATCCCAACCTATACCCAGACTCCTCGCTATAATTTCATCACAGATATCCAAAACTCTTTTTCTATCAACGGTAAATGTATCATCATAGATTAGAAACTCCCTAATTCCCATATTTACGCATTTTTCCATTTCATCTACTACGTTCTGCGCTGACCTTGCCCTGAATCTCTTTCCCAGATGGGCTCGGTTACAGAAAATACAACGGTATGGACAACCTCTGCTGGTAATCATAGTGGTAATGGGTGAACGTTTAGCCAGAAGAGACGAATATTTCCTATAAGGAGTTAAGTGGCGAGCGGGAAATGGGAACTCATCAAGATTGCCTATGAAATGGCTAAGACCTGTGTTGATTATCTTTCCCTTATCTTTAAACACCAATCCTGGAATTGTTACTAGTTTCCTCAGATCATCAATATTATTTACTAATTCTGTAAAGGTGACTTCTCCTTCTCCTAAAACAAGAAAATCTACCTCAGTCAGGTTAATTGTCTCTTCGGGAAATAGATGGACATGAGGTCCTCCCAGAACTATCTTAATATTCTGGGACTCCTCTTTTATAATTCTCGCAGTCTTAATTACATCAATTAGCGTAAATGTCATAGCTGTAATCCCGACTAAATCCGGATTCTTAGACTCAATAATTCTTTTCAAATTTTCATATCCAACTTCTTCTACTTGAGTATCTAGTATTTCAACTTGGTGGGAAGTATGGTTCTCTAAGTACGCGGCAATATATAACAATCCTAATGGTGGATTAAAACCTCGTTCCTCATCAATAATGGGAGGATTATTCCCCGCCAAGGTGTTCTCAGCAGGTGGATTTATGAGCAAAATTTTCATTTCCGCATCCTCTTAACAATCAGATCAGCAATCATACCCGTAGTCAATATCTGCACAGCCAGCACAAACAGAATAATGGTCAATACACCTAATCCTCCACGGTGTATCGCACGGTAGATTAGAGTTCCGAAACTTGCTGTGAAGAAAGTTAAGCTTATAGGCAGGAAAATCTTGAATGGATTAAAGTACATAACCGTTTTGGCTACCAACTGGATAAAATTGACTGTATCCAAGAGGGGATGGATTTTTGACTTACCCTTCCTTCTTTGGTATGAGATAGGGATATGTTTGACTCTATAACCGTTTGTAATCATCGCCAGGGTAATAGTAGCAGTAAAGGAAAATCCATCGGGGAGAAGGTTTATAAATCTATTTACCACTTCTTTTCTCATCACCCTGAGTCCAGAATTTATGTCTGGGATTTTGCTCCCTGCTAAATAATTAGCCAACTTGCTTATGGCCCATTTCGCTGGTTTCCGAATGAGAGGTATATTAGAATTCTTCCCTCCTCTGGCACCAACTACCATATCAGTATCCTGCATTTCCTCAATTAAATGTAGAATCATTTCGCTGGGATATGTTCCATCGCTATCAGTTATAGCAACAAAGTCGTACAGAGAATTCGAGATTCCTGTCTTTATTGCTGCTCCATAGCCTCTATTGTAATGATGGGGAAGCAATTTTATCCTACCTTTATATGCCAAGACAGACTCACGCGTTTTGTCTGTCGAACCATCATCGACTACTATTAGTTCAAATTCTAAATTAGAGCCACTCAGCACCTTATCAATTCCCTGTAAAACATCTTTCACGCTACTTTCTTCATTATATACGGGAACGACTATACTAACTCCAGTCCTTCTATCCTTCTTCACCATATCTTTACCTCCCCAGTGCAACAACGGTATAAATCATATAACTCAACATAGAACCTTCTTTAATAATGTTGATTGAACTCTACCATCTCTAATCCCCCAACTTTAGTTCTATAAGGCTGAGGATATACCCACATTTCTACCGTTAACTCACTCATTCCGTCAAGCGAATCGTTGTCTGGAACTAAAATGTAATCATCATTCCCATCGAAGAATAATCCTGTTCCAGAGAACCCCCTAACATAATTAGCGCCATTAATAATTCCGTCGTTTCCATTCCGCGAAGAATCGAAAACCCTGTCCTTAGAATCTTCATCAAACTTCCAGTAAGCTACCAATTCTTCAGTTTTATGTGGTAAATTAAATTCTGATGGTTTGAGAGCGTTCTTATAAATCTTTACTTCATCAATAATTCCTCTGAAAAAACGCTCAGCTTTAGGAACATCCGAACCTATGTACAGAGGACCGTCATTAATCTCAATTGTGCCGCTGGCGAGGCTCTTACCTACTTCTTCCCCATTTTCATACACCCTTAAGGTTCTTCCATCGTAAACCAAAGCCAGATGCGTCCATTTGTTAACATGGATTGGACCTCCTACTATACTAAATGTAGAGCCAGCATCATTCTGCATAACATATCTCCATGCCTTATGAGTTCTGATTATAGCATAACCATCGTTTCTTCTATGGAAAACATATGCATATTGTTTCCGGGATTCCTCAGCTTCTTCTACCATTTTTTGAATTTTACCCTCGTCCATATTTAGGTATGGCTTAAGTATGCCCTGCACAAGGCACTCATATCTTTCCTGATCCGTATCCTGTACGTTTCGCAGAAAAATCGGTAGTTTGCTGCCAATCCGCACTTCAACTTTACGTTTAGGTCTTATATTCTTGACTTCGAATATCTTTACTCCCCCCCTATCAAAAGCAGTCACTAATTTAAAGCAGGGATTGTCCTGGAAATATAAACTCAAGAAATTCATTCGGGGACCAATTATTACGTATTTGATTGATAATGCATTTAGTTTATCTAGCAAAAATTCTTCAAAACTTGCGTACAAAGGCCAACCGGGGTCGCTTGTATTTCCCGCCGACCAGAGAAATAGCAATTTTTCTACCGGATAGGAATAGACCTCGTGTTCCGAACGGAGCGTTAAAAGTTTCTCTTTTATGGAGGGAATCAAATGAGCAACTGCTATATGTGGAATTGAATGTACGGGATACGCTCCGTCGGTAAAGAAATACACTGCATCATATACATCAGCATCGGTCATAAGTTTACTACCCGGTGGGACATTATCCGTTATCCACTTGCCGGTCAATTTTATGCCTTCAGAATGCTTCCCTTTAATTTCCCATTTAGTATCCTTTCCAATAGTTTTCCTGACAAAATAAGAATTTTCTACGAGGTACCTCGATGTTTTGTTCCCTCGCCCATCACTCATCCATATTTGCCCAACAATAAAAGAAGAAATAACAATAACTCCTATCCATTTCATAACCATAAGGAACCTTCCGTTCTTCCGAATATTTCTAACCGCCTTCAAAACATAGCTTCCAGCGGCTAATATAGAGCTCGCCAACACAATATATGACAAATCAAAAATTATCATTCCTTGTCTCAGCATCCACCCACTAATGCTTAAAAAAACCATTACCGGTGAAAATAGCAGAAGTGCAACTAACATAATTTTATTAGATTTGCTGCCCTTGATTGCAGAAACCAGGGTAATAAGCCACGCCAGAGGAAAAAGGCTGGAAAGATTAAAATTTGAATTGACCAATTCGTAGTAATTTTTCAATCCCAAAATATATTTCTTAAACAGCAAATAGAGGTTAAACGTGCCTTCATCCTGACCACGTAATGTCAAAACACGCGACACCAACGGGCCGAACTTTAGAAAGTCGGCCCCCAGAACATACGACAATCTCTGTTTAACCATATACATCCGAATCATCCAAGGAAGAAGAGCTATCAAAAATCCAATTAGTAAAATTCCCAAGCCATAGAAATTTTTTTTGCCGCGATAATCTCTTACGAATACTAAGGTTAGCAAAGGGAATGAAAACCACAGCGGTCTCTTTTGTGAGGAAAGCAATTGCCAACGCTACACCTGCCAATGCAAACCATATATATTTTCTATTTTCAAAAGCCATATAGACCAACATAAAAAAGAGCAGTACGAAAAACGTCAATACCACATCAGGCATCGGTTTTCTCAAAGACTCTATAATGATTGTGTAAGATGACAAAAGCAAAAATGATGCTACAAATCCTACCCCCCTATTATATAGCCTTTTACCCAAATTGTATACCAAAATGCCGTTGGCAACATAGAAAATCCTGATGACCCAAAAAACACTTTTGACAGAAACCCCAAACAACCAAAAAGATATGGCAATAAGAAGGGGAAAGACAGGTCCTCTTCGTACCACAGGCTCGAGGTCAGGATTTACATACCCATACCCTTTATATATATTTAATGCCTCACTTATGTACATAGATGAATCGCCGCCAGTAACTGTGCCCTTCACCATAAAGAAAAAACAGGCTATAAATATGACGAAAATCCACAAAGGAATATTGGAAAGTTTGTTCACCAAGTATTTCCATTGAAACACCTTTTTGAAGTTTTTCTTTACTAATTCACTACTCATTTTGTTACCTTAACAAAAATTTCGAGTGTCATAAAATTACCGTTTTTTTATATATTTTTTGATAGCAATAAAGAAATATTTAAAAAGCAAAGATGGCTCCCGTAATAAGAACTTCCTGCGTGCATAAAGTAGTTTTGGCAAAAAAATCCATCTCTGCGGATAGTTAACTTCCATGTTCGAATCGATAGTTAATACTTCAGAAGCAGAAAGTTTCCTTGCAAACTGCATTATTTTCCTATGTTCAGAGGTATACATGTTAGGCGTGACAATAACTATTAGATCATGGTCTTCTTTTAGGTTGAGAGACATAATTTGTTTTAAAGAAACAACCTTCACAGAATCTGAAACAAAAGTTTTCCTTAAAACATCAATTAATATTGATATGTTTTCAAGCTGGCTACAATCTATTACCAAAATTTTATGAATATCCCTTTTTTCCTTTCGAAAAGACCTTTGCCTCTGAAACTTAGAGATTAAATATTGGAAATGGAATCGTAAATAGTCTTCTTCCTGCATATGGAATTCTTTTCGGAACTCTTCTACTTTTGCTTAAAATGCATTGTTCCCGATAAGGTTTCTCTCTTCAAATGGGTCATTCTTAATATCGTAGAATTCTTCGCGCCCACTATCTTGGTGAATTATGTACTTATAGCGACTATCCCTTATAGCAGTAACCCGGTCAGACTGCATGAGAAACCGTGTGTCTGTGCGAATTTTCCGGTCTTCAAAATTATTGGATTCATAGGTCTTATTTAATAAAGGCGTAAGACTTCGGCCTCTCATCATAATCTTATCCCTCTGGTCTCCTTCCAATCCCAGAATCTCCAGAATAGTAGGAGTAATGTCCAGGGAACTGACAACAGTGTCAACCTTTTTAGGAATAATACCCGGATATCTGATATACAGGGGAATTAATATATTGTCATCAGTGATAACTAAATCGTGCCTCAATCCTCGGCGTTTAAACCATTCAGGTCCCATCCCCCGCTTGGGATCTGGGTATCCGTGGTCAGAACATAAAATAAAAATACTCCGGTCATAAACACCACTTTCCTTAAATCGCTGAACAGCTAATTCTATCTTATCGGAGGTTTGGGCATCCTGCCTAATATTGTAATGCATAAATAGGAAAAACGGTTCTTGCAAACCCTCTTTTAACACATTAAATAGCATGGCATTCATGTTATCATTAGACCAATACTTTTCTGCATGGCTCAATCCAGAAGGCCAAAAGCGACGATCAACCTGTTGGAAAAGGTTAATAAGCTTTTCCCGGCCCTCTCTAAAGAAGACAATGCTGTAAATATGGTATCCTTTCTTTCTAAGTATTTGCGGAAGTGAGGGAAAAGCATGAGCGTCGAATTTGAAACTATCATAATCCCGTGCTATCTGATATGCTGGGCAACTTGTCATCATAGCAGCTACAGACATAATCGAACTAGGTGCCGAAGCGACCGCAGAAGTAAATGCCACTGATTCTTGAGCCATTTTGTCCATTAAATCAAGTCTGTCTCTGTCGTCCACGCCAGTACGATAAGTACGCACCGAATCTACCAGAAACCAGATAATATTCAATTTCTCCTTATTCATTTTGCCTACTTGAACGGTTATTACGGCTACCCTCACAACGTTCAGCCACAATAATGAGCTCCTGGCCCATAAATCTAAAGACCGGCTTTTCAGAAAAAAACTTATCGAAAATAGAACCGATAAACTCAAAGGGTTTAGTACGCAGTAACAAATCGATCCCTTTTAATATCTTTGTGGGATAGAAGGCAATGCTTGGCACATAATAATTTCCTTTAACCTTGCATATTCTAAAACCTCTCCCTTGAAATTCCTTCATCCATTCCCCGGGAGTCTTTCTTACCAGATGCCTATCATTTGCGCTCCTGGGAAGAAACTTCATTCTTTCCAGTCTGTACCAATTAGGAACCACTGAAATGACCTTCTGACCAACGCGGTGAGCTTCGTCCAGGGTCCTTTCTGGATAGGGTAAATGTTCCAATATATCGGATAGCACTACCCAGTCAAAGGAATTGTCGGGTATGAGATTCATATCCTCAGCATCGCAGATATAGTCGGGTTCAAAACTATCCGTGATATCCACCCCTTTATAGATCGCTCCTCTTTTTTCCACGAGTGGCTTTAGCATCTTGGAAGCACAGCCAACATCGAGAACCCTTTCACCTGCCTTCAACCCCATCATAGCCACAAGCACTTTAAACTTCTTAATCCATTTTGTTTTCGGTTTCTCGTATATCTTCTTATATTCGGGCCTTGAATAGTACGCTTTCAAATATTTCTTATCTCTGGTCTCCCTCCATTTTATGATGAAGTTGGGGTTAGATTTGTGCTTCTGTGATGACTTTGCAAGGTGCTCGTAAAGATCGGCATATTCTTGCTTTATTATGTCGAAAGAAAATCTGTTTTCTACTGTCTCCCGGGCTTTTCCTCCTATTTCTCTTCGGAATTTCTCGTTTTCCAACAAAGTGACCACTTTTTCCAGGAGATCGTTTTCTTCCATTGGAGCAAAGAGGAGACCATTATGCCCGTCTGAGATGAGATCCATTATCCCATTAATCCTACTGGCTACGACAGGTAATCCCGAAGCCATAGCTTCCAGAAGCGCATTAGGGATTCCTTCAGATCGGGAAGGTAAAACAAAGAGGTCTGAAACTTTCAGAAAATTTAGCAGCTTTTCTTGTCCACATTGACCAGCAAATACGATATCCTCGAAAACCCTTTTTTCCTTTGCCAGTTCTTCCCATGCTTTTCTCTCTGAACCCTCTCCAATTACTAACAGTACTGCCTTTGAGAAATGTTTCTTAATTATTGGTAATATACTAATTAATAATTCAACTTTTTTCCTGCTGATAAGTCGTCCGACAAAGGCAATAATAGGACCTCCTTTAACACCCGTGATCCTCTTCAGGTACTCTTTCTCTTCCTTGTTTGCTGGTTTAAATAAATTTTTATCTACCCCATTGGGTATCCATTTTATACTATCTCTTGGGATACCCATACTCACCAAGGTCATTTCAGCTTCCCGATTAACCGCGATAAAACAGTCGACATAGTGGACGAGAAATTTGAAACGCCATTTATCTAATAAATTAACAAAGAGTCTATTAAATAGTGCACCAGAGCCCGTTCTTCTAACTTTTACAATCACTTTTTTCTTGAGAATTGCTTTTAACGCACAGGCTAAAACAGCAGGAGAATACATAGTATGAACGTGCAGAATATCATAGTAATTTCTTTTTCTAATCAGAAAAACCAACGCAGAAAGCAGAAAAGAGAGTGTATGCCACTTATAAAAAGTTCTATAAACCGAAACCCCATTTATTATTTCAAATTTGCTTGTCTCCTTTAATCTTCGCGTAATAATAAATACTTCCAATCCTTTGTCTGTCAGCTTTCTGGCAAGTTGGCCCGCTTGCTGTTCTGCTCCTCCGACTAAGGGATAAAAGCTGGGAATGAGCATGCACACGCGAGGCTTTCTCGAACGTTCCTCCTCATACAGTTCCAAAGTGTCATTAAACAAGGGAACTTTCTCCTTAAGAAAAGCAGTCTAAAACTTATGTGTAACTTCTGTGTGTCTTTTTCTTCATTGGTGAAAATGTTTCGGCAATAAATAGCATTAGAATGTAAAGAAATACTAAGGTTCCCAGGCTATACGCCATATATGAGAAGCAATTAGCAAAACCCGAGCGATTAAGCTTCCAGGCTACGGGTAATAAACTTGCATATACAATTGTCCAGAGGAAACTTTTTCGCCTTTGAAGGGATGAAAAATATCCCAGACCAATCCCGAATAGAAACAATACAATGAGCGGTCCTATGAATCCAAAATTTATATAGGCTTCAGCAATCGGTGAAAAACCTACTCCTATTCGCCTCTTGCGGTTTAATAATGATTGCATATATTTGCCGAACTCGTGACCCACGGTCAGAGGTTTCTCGCCAGGGTATAAAGAGCGAGGCAGCAAATACGGGATAGCCTGTAGGTAAGTCTGACCACATTTGAACTCCTCTCCACGAGCAATGGAGGCAGTTATTGTAAGGTAGGGTCCTTTAAATTCTCCAGGGTAAAGCCATTTCCAGTCAAATTTCTCTTTCACACGGGAAATTATGATTGTAGGATCACGAGCCCTTATCGAGTGGGTAATAGCATCCCGAACATAGGCAATGGAAGCAAACAGGAGCCATAGTATTGAGAAAATAATAAACCATTTAACTGATATCCTTACTGGATATTTTGAAGCCCAAATTGCCAAGATGATAAAAGCTAACATTAAGATGTTGCTGCGTTCCCCCTCTAATATCCATAACCCTATCATAGCCAGATTAATAAGGACAAAGAAAGTGTAGCCTTTCAGTCTTTTTCCTTTTGGGCGGTATATAAGATAGTAAAAATAAATTGCAGAAGAGATAAATAAAAAGTAAATATATGGTAAATTACCTCTTTTCGCCGACATCAGAGCCATCCTATTTCCTCTCTCCATTGCCAGGGCCTTGAATATGCCTCCCAGCCTAGCGTAGTCTAGTAGCAGCATAACTATACCCAGAACAAAACCCGTTAAGGCTGCCAACCTGATTCCCCGTAAAACCTTAGGGCTAATTATATCACTTTGCCTTTTGAACGTTGACTGCTTGACAAATAAAAGGCTGCCTAAGAGTCCCAAAGACCCCAGCCAAAAGCAAAGGGCAGCTTGAATATTTATCTGCTCCGGGTAGATATCCCACTTCTGTCTACCAAAGAGAGGAGGAAAAATGCCATAAAGAAGGAAAAAAACGGCAAATACGAACCTGGCGTCTGTCAACCGCCACCCTCCTTTGAATTTCAAAATTTGCAAGTATACCACTATGGTCAAAAACAAGGCAAATAAAAAAAATAAGGTGATAGCTTCAGATGACGTATGAGCAATTTTATATATTGAGACCGAAAAAAGCCCTACAATACTTCCAGCCAGCAGACACACGATAGAAAGCCATAATCGTCTTTTACTAGAATCTATACTGGTCAAATTATTCCCTGCCATACTTGCCTCTTCTGATGGGATTGGACTTATCAAAAACACGTACTCGTGCTTGCAGGCAATATTCTTAATTTTTTACGCACTTGATTTACTAACCGAGAATAGTAGACAAGGTCACTCTTTCGTATCAATAAGAATTCACCCATCTTAACTTTCTTATCTCTTCGAAAACATATCATTAGGACAAAAGCTCTCAAGGAATAACTTATAACAGAGCTAATTGCAGCTCCAGGAATGCCCAATAGTGGAATGAGCATAAAATTTAGGAACAAATTCAAGCCTAACGTCAATGCAGAGACCTTACTAACCATCATCGGACGCGCAGTTCCTTTAAAATATGAACCAAGTATTCTAAAAATCCCATCCATAATTAATCCTGGCAAAAGTATAAGGAAAATAGGATACGAGGCGGTAAACTTTATCCCGTAAAGGACCCTAATCAGGCCATACCCAGCGGCCACAAGGAATAGCCCTGCTATGGCGCAGATAAAAAGTACATTTCTGCATACTCGTGGCACAAATCGTGCTGCTTCAGCTCGAGAAACACTGGAAATTTCCGGGAACAGAACAGTATTTACTGAATTGGAGATATACCACAGAAGTTGAGCCATAGTGACCCCTACGGAATAAATACCCACATGGGCGGGAGAAAGAAAGAAATTCAGGATAAAAAAGTCAAACCTGTATTCCAATTCCATTAAAACTACAGCAATATGGGTAGCCAGCCCGTAAGTAACCAGAGATTTCAACCCGTTCCAGGAGAAAGACATCTTTCTCTCGGAAAATATAAATAATACCCCTATAAGAATTAAAGTACTGCCCAGTGCAGCTAACACATAGGCGGTAACAGCTCCTTCCACTCCGGTCCCAAGGATTATGAGCGCAGTGAATACGCCACAGAAGAAAAGTCCCCTGGCGAGAAGGCTTAAACCATTATATAGACTGAATTTTTTTAGCCCTTTAAGCGCAGAGAACATCAAATAGTCTAATATGACTAGTGGCAAGAGAAGGATGGAAATTCTTAGTAAATCCAAGTTTATATTTCTTAAGAAAGTTTCGGAGAGATAAGGTAACAGCAAGAAATATGCTGCAAAAACAAAAATGGTGACTGCTGCCGCAAAGAAAAGGATAGTTCCCAGAATTCTACTTCTCGGTATTTTCTTCTGACCAATATGATAGATAAAAGCCTCACCAAGGCTTAGATTACTAAGCATAGCCAGTATGCCTGGCATTTGGATAGCCAAGACAAAGATCCCTTTTCCTTTTGGTCCCAAAACCCGAGCGGTTAGTATTCCGATAGCTAATTTCAACAAAACAAGGATGACTTTAGTGGCCAGTACCGCAGAAGTATTCTTTATAAAAGATAGTGGTTTGGATTCTTTTTGAGATAAGACTGTATTATTTTGAATCGTCTCTTTAACCATCTTTTAGAAAGCCCTTTTAAAAATTATTTTCTCAGTGCTTTCAAATGCTTCTTAAAATCGATATCGCAAAAGTCTTGCTACCTGAATGCTCCGTATATTGATTTTTGTATATCTATAATATAAATATAATATCGAAGCGTCTTTTGGTTAACTTTACGTTTTATTTCTTATCTTCTTGTCTAGTATGTTTTTCCTTATATCAAAAAATCATACCTAGTCGGCAACTCTGAGAAATTTCCGTTAAATCTATAAGTATTTACTTCGTGGTGGTTTATGTTTCCAGAGGAGAGCCATCAACATTGCTGCTACTAAAGCCCCAAAAACCCAGAAGTAAAAGGATGCATTCCAGCCACAATTATCTATGAGCCAACCTGAACCAACACCAGTCAATGCAGCGCCTATGTATCCGAAGCAATCAATAAATCCTGCGGCTGACGATGCTGCCTTTCGGGTGCCAAAATCCATAGCTACGGTGCCTACCATTAAAACGTGCGGTCCATAGGTCATAAACCCTATTACTAGTAGGCAAAAAAGACTTAATACCCAATTACCTGCGGGTATTACGGGATAAAGCCAAGCAGAAATGCCTAACGCAAATAACATAATGGCAGATATAGGTGCTCTTCTCGATTGGAAAAATTTGTCAG
>CAYGBL010000022.1:0-26390 GCA_964348135.1 uncultured Actinomycetota bacterium | reverse complement strand
ATTAAAGGAATGATTTTAATGATTGCGATTGCAGAGGAGAAGATGGTGGGCGCGGCGCGACTTGAACGCGCGACCTCTTGCATGTCAAGCAAGCACTCTAACCAGCTGAGCTACGCGCCCAAAGAAAGTTAACAGGTGTCAGTTGGCAGCCAAAGAAAAAAATTCGCAGCAATCGCAAATCTTGTTTCTGGCCTAGGCCAAAACCCAGTTGCCAATAGCCAAGAGCCAAATTGGAGGCGGCACCCGGATTCGAACCGGGGATAAAGGTTTTGCAGACCTCTGCCTTACCACTTGGCTATGCCGCCTCACCAAAATGAATTTTATCACTTTTTTGAGGATGTTGTAAACGAAGGATAATTAGTAGTAAAAAGTAATATAGCAATAGCGTAATTGGAAACAAAAGCAAAACAAAATGTAACTACTTTATTACTCTATTACATTTTTCTGCAGGAGTTGTCAGAGGCAGCGTATTTGATTAAACTAGTTTTAAGTCTAAACTGAGTTTAAACATAAGGAGTAGAAAATTGGCGCAGAAAGAACACGGGAAGAAAGAATTGGAGAAGAAAGAGCTTGAAACGCTCAGGCACAGCACAGCTCATATAATGGCGCAGGCAGTGAGAGAATTATACGGAGACGTAAAGTTGGGAATTGGTCCCGCCATCGAAGACGGTTTCTATTATGATTTTGACCTGGATCATACATTTTCTCCTGATGATTTAAACAAGGTTGAAGAAAAAATGCGAGAAATCGTCTCCCGCAACGTTCCTTTTAAGCGAGAGGTTTTAAGAAAGGATAAAGCCCAAGAACTTTTCAGATCTCGGAGCGAAATGTATAAAGTCGAGATTCTTGATGATGTTCCCGAAAAGGAAGTAAGTGTTTACTGGCAAGATGATTTTGTGGATTTATGCCGCGGTCCCCATATAAAATCTACCGGAGAGATAAAGGCGTTCAAACTTCTCAGTACAGCCGGTGCTTATTGGAGGGGTGATGAGCACCGTCCTATGCTGCAAAGAATATATGGCACCTCATTTAATGATCAAGAGTCTTTAGATGCATATCTACATATGCTGGAGGAAGCGGAGAAGAGGGATCACCGTAAGATCGGAAAGGAACTAGGTCTTTTCAGTCAGCACGATATGATAGGCGCAGGTTTAGTAGTTTATCATCCCAAAGGGGCCGTACTGCGCTTTATTATTGAAGACCTGCTAAAGAGAGAGCATGCGAGGAGAGGATATGAGTTTGTAGTATCTCCCCATATAATGAAAGCCGATATTTGGAAAGCATCAGGTCATTATCAAATGGAATACCCTATGTATTTTTTTGAAATCGAAGGGCAGGAATACGGTATAAAACCTATGAACTGCCCGGCCCATATACTGGTTTACAGGAGCGAACCAAGAAGCTACAGGGAGCTACCCATTCGATATTTTGAACTGGGGACGGTTTATAGACACGAACGATCGGGAGTTCTTCATGGGTTGCTAAGGGTGCGAGGATTTACGCAAGATGATGCGCATATTTTTTCCACTCCTGAGCAACTTGGTGCTGAGATAATTGGTGTACTGGACTTTGCTTTCTACATGCTTAAAACCTTTGGTTTCGAAGAGTATGAAATCAAATTAAGTACAAGGCCTGAGAAATACGTAGGCACTATAGAGAACTGGGAGAAAGCAACATCAGCTCTTGAGAATGCATTGAAATATCACAATATTGACTACGAGGTTGACCCGGGGGAAGGAGTATTTTACGGTCCTAAAATAGACATTAAATTGAAGGATGCTCTAGGACGTGTTTGGCAAGGTCCTACCATTCAGGTGGACTTTAATCTTGCAGAACGGTTTGACCTGGTTTATTGGGGTGATGACAATATTCAGCACCGTCCGGTAATGATTCATCGCACAGTACTGGGAAGCTTGGAACGATTTATTGGTGTATTAACTGAGCACTATGCTGGAGCATTTCCTACATGGCTTGCTCCCATTCAGGTTATTATCGTACCTATTGCAGATCGTCATATAGACTATGCAAAGATGGTAATGGAAAAACTAACCGGGGAAGGGATAAGAGTTAAGCTAGATAGCCGGATGGAGTCTGTAAATAAAAAGGTTAGATATGCTCAGGTACAAAAGATTCCCTACGCTTTGGTAGTGGGAGATAAAGAGGTTGAGCTCAATGCAGTAGCGGTTCGCGACCGTGAAGGTAATGACAGGCGAGGTGTTCCTTTTGGAGAGTTCATGCAGCAGCTAATGAATGAAATTGATAAGAGAAAATAACACGTAATTATGGATACAACTTTGCACTCGTTACTCTATCACCTATAATCATTTTTTACGGTGGATACTATATGCTCTACATGCTATTAGTTTTGTCATCAGAAGTAAGGATTTTTTGTAGAAGCATGAGTCAGTAATGACCTTGGGGTAGAGGAGAAAGGGGAAAAAGTTATTCTGGACATGATGTTGAGCAATGTGTATACTATGGTGCAGACAAATGAAGCAAAGAAGGCATCTGCCTCACCTTACCACACTCGAAGAGACCTATCGGTCGTGAGTAAGGTTGAAAGCCCAAATTTACTGATACAGGGTAGCGGATGCTACCCTTTGTTTGTTGGTATAATTTAATAATTATTGGAGGTGAAGGTCTATTATTCATAGAGCTAGGGTAAACGAAGGAATTCGCGCAGAGGAAGTTAGACTGATCGATCCTGAAGGAAAACAGCTAGGCGTAAAATCATTGCGTGAAGCTCTTCAAATAGCCCTTGACCATGACCTGGATCTGGTTGAGGTGGCACCTCAAGCCAAACCTCCTGTTTGCCGTATTATGGATTACGGAAAGTTTAAGTATGAGCAGGAGCTTAAGGAAAAGAAGGCACGGAAACATCAGACTACTACGGTTATTAAGGAAATAAAACTTCGACCCAAGATAGAAGATCACGATTTTAATGTTAAAAAGAAGCATGTTATTAGATTCCTGGAAAGCGGAGCCAAGGTTAAGGTAACCATAATGTTTAGGGGAAGGGAGCTTGCTCATCCTGACATTGGAAAGAAATTGCTTGACCGTTTAGCAGACGAGGTTAAAGATTTGGGAACTGTGGAGTCAGTTCCCAAGCTTGATGGAAGGAATATGATTATGGTATTAGCTCCAACAGTTCACAGAAAGGAAGTCTTACGCCATGCCTAAGATGAAGACACATAAGGGAGCAGCAAAAAGATTTAGGGTAACCGGCACAGGAAAGATAAAGAGAGGAAAGTCTTTTAAAAGCCATATTCTTGAAAAGAAGTCAGCAAAAAGGAAAAGAAAATTGCGAAAGACAACGCTGGTCGGTAAATCGGATAAGAAGGAGATTAAGCGACTTCTGGGAACTGGATAAAGTTCTAAAAGGAGGAAAAGTGGCCAGAGTTAAAAGGGGAATTCACGCTAAAAAGAAGCATAAAAAGATATTGAAGCTGGCAAGAGGATACAAAGGAGCCAGGAGCAGAACCTTCAAATCAGCCAAAGAGCAAGTGACCAAATCTTTGGTTTATGCCTTTAGAGATCGCAGAGCCAAAAAAGGTAATTTTCGTAGATTGTGGATTGTCAGAATAAACGCAGCAGCGAGACAGAATGGTCTCTCGTATAATAAGTTTATGAATGGATTAAAAAAGGCAAACGTAGATGTAAATCGGAAGGTTTTGTCTGATCTTGCCGTAAATGATCCTAAAGCTTTTTCGAAACTTGCCGAAGTCGCCAAAAAGCAAGTAGCAAGCTGATTAAGCGGAGAGCATAGAGCAGAGAGTAGGGAGATAAATAGAATATTTCTTAGCTCTAAACTCTAAGCTATCTAAATAGACAAAGGTAATGAAGAAGAGGAGTAAGTCAGATCTAACCGTAGAGAGGTGGCACCCGGGCTGCAAGTGCTACTGGTAATGTTCCGACTGAAGTTCACTTCTGAGCTAAAAGCTGAAAGGGCCCTGAGGACCAATTAAGCTTCTTCGGAATCCCCGTTATCGGAAATTGTAAGTGCCACGCTTCGGCGAGGAAGATGGGTGGTACCGCGGAAGAAATCCTTTCGTCCCAGGACGGGAGGTTTTTTTGTTGTATTGGAATATAATGAAATTGAATAATAATATATGTATTTCAATATCTTAAATCGTCCTGACCTTTTCTAATGAATGGTCAAGGGCAGCTTCAGATATATGAGATTCGGAAAAAGGGGGTCTTGCGTTGAAATACCTGGAAGAATTGAAAGCAATAGAGGAAGAGGCTAGAGCCGCTATTGATAAGTCCGGTACTCAGGAAGAGCTTAACCGGATAAGAATAGGTTTTTTAGGTAAAAAGGGCAAAATTACGGGAATCCTAAAGAGCCTGAGAGAATTCAGTGTAGAAGATCGGCCTATTCTGGGAAGCAAGGCGAACAAGGTCAGGATCGAAATTGAGCACTTGCTTACTAAAAAGCAAGAGACTATTGAGAAAGAGGATATCGCCTCAAAGCTGAAAACTGAAGCTATTGATATTACTCTTCCTGGTAAAAATCCTTGCTTGGGAAGAAAACATTTAATCACGCAGACTATGGAGGAAATTATCGATGTCTTTATAGGTATGGGCTATTCGGTGGTTGAAGGTCCTGAGATAGAATTCGCTTACTATAACTTTGATGCTCTAAACACACCGGAAACGCATCCATCTCGGGCCTATTCAGATACATTCTATATTGAAGCCGGGGACATACCACATCCTTCTCCTAAAGAAATTTTAATGCGCACACAGACTTCACCCGTTCAGATTAGGGAGATGGAGAAAAAAAGACCTCCACTCTTTGTCATTGCTCCGGGCCGTGTCTACCGGCCTGATACTCCTGATGCTACTCATACTCCTATGTTTCATCAGGTCGAGGGTTTTGCTGTAGATAAAGGAATAACCTTTGCCGACCTTAAAGGTACTTTAGAGACATTTACACACATCTTTTTTGGAAACGAAAGAGGAGTAAAATTTTTACCACATTTCTTCCCATTTACAGAGCCTAGCGCAGAAGTGATGATTGACTGTGGACTGTGTCTTGGAAAAGGATGCAATGCATGTAGAGGTCAGGGGTGGTTAGAGATTCTAGGGTGCGGAATGATTGATCCAAAACTTTTTGAGGAGGTTGGTTATGACCCTGAAAGAGTTACCGGTTTTGCTTTTGGTCTCGGAGTGGACCGCATAGCAAAATTAAGGCACAATTTAACCGATATGCGGGTGCTTTTTGACAATGATTTAAGATTTTTAGAGCAATTTTAAAATAGAATGGTTCGTCGTTCACCGTTAACCGTTTACCAAAAATCAGGCTGTGCGGTGAACAGCGAACGAATAACGGTGAACCATTTTGATTTAGTGGCTGGAAGGAGTTAAATGCTAGTACTTTATAGCTGGTTAAAAGAGTATATTGACTGCAAATTACCACCCGATGAATTAGCGGATCGTCTTACTATGAGTGGGACAAGAGTGGAAAGGGTAGAGAAGAGAAGTTTGGGCTTCAATAAAGTTGTAGTTGG
This sequence comes from uncultured Actinomycetota bacterium, assembly GCA_964348135.1. Lineage (GTDB taxonomy): Bacteria > Actinomycetota > Aquicultoria > JACQXZ01 > CAYGBL01 > CAYGBL01. The sequence goes on along the minus strand of CAYGBL010000022.1, from coordinate 20,880 downwards.
CCAGATAAAATCCATAGTTGATCATCCTAATGCTGAAAACCTGGTTGTGTGTGAAGTAAATGTAGGCGAAGAAGTCTTAAAAATTGTATGCGGTGCCAAAAATATGAAGACCGGGGATAAAGTGGCTGTTGCGCTAGAAGGAGCAAAACTGCCGACCGGAGTTACAATTAAGGCTGCAAAGATTAGAGACATAGTTTCTTATGGAATGCTGTGTTCTGAAGCAGAATTGGGACTAGGAGAAGACTCAAGTGGTCTTCTGATATTAAAGCCTGAAGCACAAATAGGCATAGAGCTCCAGACTGCTCTAGATATAAGCGATGCAGTGTTTGAGTTTGAAATAACTCCTAATCGGCCGGATTGCTTGAGCGTAATTGGCATTGCAAGAGAGGTCGCAGCAATCACGGCCGGTAAACTAAGAATTCCACGACCAGAAATAAAGGAATCAAAAAAAAGAATTTATGAGATTACAAGTGTGAAGATTCTGGATTCAGAGTTATGCCCTCGCTATATGGCTCGGGTAATTGATGGGGTAAAGATAGGCCCATCGCCTTCATGGATGCAGAAACGTCTCATAGCATCGGGCTTCCGCCCTATCAATAATATTGTTGATATTACCAACTATATTACTCTGGAAAGCGGACAACCTCTGCACGCTTTTGACCTCGATAAGCTAAAAGAAAAGAGAATAGTTGTTAGAAGAGCAGATGCAGGAGAAGAAATAATGACATTGGACGGTATGGAAAGACAGCTTGGTCCGGAGATGCTGGTTATTGCAGATGCCGATAATCCGGTTGCACTGGCCGGAATAATGGGTGGCGCTGACTCTGAGGTAACTGAAGACACAAAGACCATTCTTTTGGAATCTGCTCACTTTAATCCGGTAAGCATATCCCGCACGTCTCGCCAATTAGGGCTATCGTCTGAAGCTTCATTAAGGTTTGAGAAAAGAATTGATCCGAATGGGGTTATTTTTGCCGCTAACCGCGCTTGCGAGCTGATGCAGGAGCTGGCTGGCGGAGAAGTGCTACAGGGTTTGATTGATGAATATCCGGTTAAAACCAATCCGGTGACCTTATCAGTAAGGCCGGAAAAGGCTAATCAGGTTTTGGGTACGAACCTTTCCGCACACGAAATGGTAGAAATTCTTGAGAGACTTGGTCTTTCTACCAAATTTCAGGGTTCAGATCATAATATGATCTCCGTAAACATTCCTACCTTCCGCCTCGATCTTGAAAGAGAGATTGACTTAATTGAAGAGATAGCACGAATCTATGGCTTCCAGCTTATACCATCCACTTTACCGGCAAGCAGAGCAAGAGCAGGTGGGCTAAGCCGCCAGCAGAAAATTAGGCGCATGATAAGAGATACTTTGGTTGGAGCAAAACTTCGGGAAGCGATTACCTATAGTTTCATAAATCCAAAAGACCTGGATCGCTTAAAATTTCCTACAGAAGGCATCTGGCGCAAAGTTGTAAGAATTAAAAATCCTCTAAGTGAGGAACAGTCGATTATGAGAACTACAATGCTTCATGGTCTGCTTACTGCTTTAACTCATAATCTAAGTCGTGATATCTATGATGTTCAGCTTTTTGAGATAGGAAGAGTATTCATTTCCCAGAAAGTGGATGAACTTCCGCTAGAACCAGTTCGGATTGGAGCCGTTCTCACAGGTGCCTGGCGTTCACACGTCTGGTATGAAACACCTGAGTCTATTAATTTCTTTGACATGAAAGGGATAATTGAGGCTTTATTAGAAGTTCTAGGCATAGATGAATGGGAACTGCGCAGTAACGACTTTCCCGCTTTCCACCCATACAGAGCTGCAGAGGTATTGATAGCAGGAGAGAAAGCAGGATTAATGGGCGAGCTCCATCCGGAAGTACTGAACTCGTATGATCTTAAAGCCAGAGTATATGCTTTTGAACTTGATGAGGATGTTCTTATAAGGAATTCAAAGCGCTTACCTGCCTATGAGGAAATTCCACGATTTCCAGGAATTCCGCTGGATATAGCTCTCGTAGTTGACGAGAAGATCCCCGCAGCCAAAGTTGAGGAAATTATACAGAGCGAAGGTGGGGAGCTTCTGAGGGAAGTCAGAATATTTGATGTGTATCGTGGTAAGCAAGTGCCTCTGGGCAAGAAAAGCCTGGCTTATTCGCTGTTGTATCAAGCAGAGGACAGGACACTTACTGATTTGGAAGTGAAGAAAGTTCAAAATAGAATAGTATCTCGTCTGCAAAAAGAGCTAGATGCTGAAATCAGAAGCTGAATGGGAATGATTAATGAAAGCAATGATACTGTCTGCTGGTTTAGGAACCCGCCTGCGACCCATCACTTACAATATTCCTAAGCCTCTTATTCCTGTTTTGGGACGTCCAATAATTTCTTACGTTATAAATCTTCTTAAGAGATACGGATTTCGGGACCTAATTATCAATCTCTATCATCTTCCGCAGTCTATTGTAGACTATTTGGGCGATGGTTCCAGTTTGGGAGTGAAAATTACTTATTCCTGGGAGAAGGAATTACTGGGAACAGCTGGTGCTATACTGGAAGTAGAATCCCTTTTAGCGCAAGAAACTTTCCTGGTAATAAATAGTGATATATTGGTTGAGCTTGATCTTAAAGACCTATTGGAATTTCATTATAGGAGAAAAGCTGCAACGACCCTTGTTGTTAAGGTCTCTAAAGAAGCACAAAATTTTGGTGCTATCGGTTTAGATAAGAAAAGTCGCGTTGTTAGTATTGTCAAATTGGCAGTGGAAGACCCGTACATTGAGGGCATTTTTACTGGTATCTCTGTTATGGAACCTGCTATTTTCAAATATATTTCAGCAGGCGGCGATGGGTTGGGAGACGATGTTTTTCCTAAAATGTTATTGGGTGGAGAAAATCTATATGGATACACCAAGGTAAATTACTGGCTTGATATTGGGACACCAAAAAGGCTAGCTCAGGCAGAAGAGGATATAAAGAAAGGCAGGATAGGTATAGAGCCTTAGCGCAAGGGAGAATGCAAACATTTCAGGTTTATGCAAAACAACTTGACAAAAGAGGATAATATGTATATTATACATTATAAATGTATATTATACTTTTGAATCACTTATATAGGGGAGGTTTAAGTGATAAAAGCGAGCATCATAGGAGCTTCGGGATATTCAGGAGCTGAGATAGTGCGGCTCTTAATGCAGCATCCTAAGGCTGAAGCAAAATATATAACTTCAACAACGTACAAAGCACAGAAATTTTCAGAGATATACCCAAATGCAACTGAGCTTACTGAGTTGAAGTTTTCCGCATATAGTGCTGAAGAAGCCTTAAAACAAGGAGATGTTGTATTCGTAGCTCTTCCTCACGGAGCCTCAATGAAGTATGTGCCAGAATTGCTTCAGGATAAGAAACATAAAGTTATTGATCTGAGCGGTGATTTTAGATTTGCAGAAGAGAGCATTTATGAAGAATGGTATAATACCGCCCATTTGGCCCCAGAGCTTTTAGGAAAGGCAGTGTACGGATTACCTGAGATAAATCGAAAAAATATAGCAAATAGTAATTTTATCTCTAATCCTGGTTGCTTTGCTACTGGCGCAATTTTAGCGGCAGCTCCCTTGCTATCAAAAGGTTTAATATATGAGCAGTACATTATTATAAACTCTCTAACAGGTATATCAGGGGCAGGAAGGATGGTTTCAGATAATGTTCACTTTTGTTCCTGTGATGAAAATATTAGTTCTTACAAAGTAGGAGGAGTACACCAGCATATTCCGGAGATAGAACAGGAATTAACTAAACTTGCAGCAAATGAAGTAAAGATTTCTTTTACTCCTCATTTAATACCTGTTTCAAGAGGAATATATACGACCATCAATGCGAGATTGATTAATGAAAATACTACGGCTGAGCTTATTGAGATATTTCAAAATTTCTATGAAGAATCCCATTTTGTAAAAATTTTAAATCAGGGACATTATCCACAACTAAAAGCCGTGGCTGGAACAAATTACTGTCACATTGGAATGAATATTGACGAAAGAACAGGGATGGTTATAGTGATTTCTGCTTTAGACAATTTGGTTAAAGGTGCAAGTGGTCAGGCCATTCAAAATATGAATATTATGTTTGGACTCGATGAGAAAATAGGTTTAACTACTCCCGGGTTATATCCTTAAATGGGAACAAGGCATGAAGGTAAGTCCGAACATTGCTACTGGGTAAAGGTAAAGGGTTTTAGATTTTAAACCTTAAACCTCGAGCCTCGAACCTTAAGCAATAATCAAGGACTTAAATTTCAGATTGTGATAAGTAATGCATCATATACAAATGAAGGAGAGAGAATGGAGATTGTTGAAGGAGGAATCACAGCTGCAGAGGGATATCTTGCTTCTGGAGTAGCGTGTGGGATAAAGCAGAGCGGGAAGAAGGATTTGGCTATTATCTATTCAACGGATTACTGCAATGCAGCAGCAGTATTTACTACCAATTCTGTCGCTGCTGCTCCCGTTAAAGTCAGTAGAAAGCACATATCTTCTGGAAACATAAGAGCTATTGTAGTGAATAGTGGAAACGCTAATTGTTGTACGGGAACGGCGGGTCTTGAAGATGCCATTACCATGGCACAAATTGCTGGAATAGAGATGGGGATTGATCCCTATGAAATATTAGTAGCTTCTACCGGTGTAATTGGTATACCTTTACCAATGCAAAAAATAGAAGAAGGTATTAAAATGGGAGCTGCTAATCTCAGCCGGCAAAACTCTTCAGCGGCTGCAGAGGCTATCCAAACAACGGACACTTTTAGCAAGGAGAGAGCTGTCCAAATAACAATTGGTAATGATAGAGTTGTTATAGGAGGCATAGCTAAGGGTGCCGGAATGATTTGCCCCCATCTCGCTACAACACTTGCCTTTATAACTACCGATGCATCAGTTGAGAAGCAGTTGCTTCAGAAGATGCTATGCGATTCAGTAGACAAATCTTTTAATATGATAACTGTTGATGGACAGCAGAGCACTAATGATATGATTGTGCTTTTGGCTAATGGTAAAAAGGGCAATAAGAATATTACCAAGGAAAGCCCGGCAGCAGTACTGTTTCGGAAAGGTCTCGATAGGATTACGGAAGACCTGGCCAAAATGGTCGTAAAGGACGGAGAAGGAGCAACAAAATTTATTGAGATTGAGGTAAAGGGAGCGCACAGCATAGAAGAAGCCAAAAAGATAGCAGCTGGTGTTGCAAACTCCAATCTGGTAAAAACCTCTTTCTTTGGAGAAGATGCCAACTGGGGGAGAATAATGGCAGCCATTGGAAGCAGCGTGTCAAACGTGGACCCTGAAAAGATTAATATTTGGATAGGCAGTGAGGTAGTGGTAAAAGCTGGAGAAGGAGCCATTTTCTGTGCTCAAACGGTACAAGAATTATTAAAAGCAGAAGAGATAAAGGTTATTATTGATATGCAGGCAGGAGAAGATTCTGCTAAGTTATGGACTACAGATCTTTCTTATGAATACGTAGAGATTAATGCACATTATAGAACGTAATGAGCGGAGAGCATAGAGGATGGAGTTAAGAGTTAAGGAAAGAGGATTATCTCCAAGCTCTTTGCTGGAAGGGGAGAGATGAAGGTAGAGAAGGCAAGCATATTAGTTGAGGCGCTTCCTTATATCAAGAAATATTATGGCAAAACAGTAGTAATAAAATATGGTGGTAAAGCTATGAGCACTGCAGAATTGAAGGAGTCTATAGCTACCGATATTGTGCTTCTTAAGTATGTGGGAATAAAACCAGTTATTGTTCACGGAGGAGGACCGGAGATTACTGCCTATATGGATAAATTGGAAAAGAAGGTGGAATTCGTGGAAGGCCTTCGAGTAACGGATAAGGAGACTATGGAGATCGTAAAAATGGTCTTGGTCGGTAAAATAAATAAAGAATTAGTATCACTTATAAACCGACATGGACGGCTGGCTGTCGGTATAAGCGGAGAAGATGGTCTGCTGATTTTGGCTAAAAGACATCAGACGACTTCAAAAGTCGACCTTGGATTCGTAGGAGATGTAGAAATGATTAATAATGCCCTTCTGGAGAGACTGACTGAGGAAGATTTTATTCCGGTAGTAGCTTCAGTAGGAGTAGATAGGGAAGGAAACAGCTATAATATAAATGCTGACGATGTGGCTGGAGAGCTGGCTGCAGCATTAAAGGCTGATAAACTCATCTTTCTTACCGATGTTAAGGGACTCTATAGAAATCTGGAGGATAAGAATTCGCTTATCTCGAAATTATCAGTTTCTGAGTGTGAACGTATCTCCGAACAAAAAGTCCTCAGCGAGGGGATGATCCCCAAACTAAGAGGGTGTGTAAGAGCTCTTAAAGCGGGAGTAAATAGAGCTCATATAATAAATGGTCAAATCAAGCATGCTTTGCTTTTGGAAATCTTTACTGACCGTGGCATAGGGACAATGGTTACAAATCAGTAATGGTTATCTGTCATATGTTATTTGTCAATCTTGCATCTGGTGAAAGAGGAATAAGCAATGATAAGCCAGGAGGTTATCGAAAAAGAGAATAAGTATATTATGAACACATACAGCCGCTTTCCGGTTGCTTTCGTAAAAGGGCAAGGGGTACATCTCTGGGATAGTGAGGGAAAGCAATACCTTGATTTTGTGAGCGGTCTAGGGGCTATAAATGTTGGACATAGTCATCCACAAGTGGTTAAAGCCGTCCAGGAACAAGTTGCTAAACTGGTGCATGTTTCTAATCTTTTTTATATCTTACCCCAGAGTGAATTGGCTGAAAAACTATGCAGTATCTCCTTTGGAGACAAATGTTTTTTTGCAAATAGTGGCGCTGAGTCCAATGAGGCTGCCATTAAGCTGTCTCGTAAATATGCCAGGACACATAGAGCCCCTAAAAATTTGAGGAGACCTGAAATTTCTGGAGAGCCGGATGCCATTTATCCTTATGAGATTTTAACCACGCTCAAGGGATTTCACGGTAGAACCTTAGCCACGCTGGCAGCAACGGGTCAACCCGAGAAACAAAAATATTTTCTACCTATGCCTGAGGGATTTGGATATGTTCCCTATAATGATCTGGAGGCTGTGGAGTCAAACATTTCCAGTAAGACTTGTGCCATAATGGTAGAGGTAATCCAAGGGGAAGGTGGAGTTAATGTTGCTTCTAATGATTACCTTATAGGTCTTCGCAAAATCTGTGATAAGAACGATTTACTACTTATAATAGACGAAGTTCAAACTGGCTTAGGAAGAACCGGCAACCTTTTTGCTTACGAGTATTCTGGAATTAAGCCTGATATTATAACTCTAGCTAAAGGACTGGGAAGCGGTTTTCCTATCGGCGTAATGATTGCATCCGGGAAGCTTTCTGACGTTTTTACGCAAGGGGATCATGCTACTACCTTCGGAGGAAACCCCCTGGCTTGTGCTGCTGGACTGGCGACACTGAGGGTTCTTGAAGAAGAGAATCTAGTAGAAAACTGCAGGGATATGGGAATATACTTTTCCGAAAAGCTGGAGGAGCTGAAATCTGAGAATGACTCGGTTGAAGAAGTGCGCGGACGGGGGTTACTTCTGGGGATGGAACTGACCAAAGCTAGAGCTAGAAATATTACCAAACGATGTCTGGAGAAAGGTCTGGTAATAAACTGTATTGGTGATAACGTTCTCAGATTTTTACCTCCTTTGATTATTACCAAGGATGAGATTGATAAAGGACTGGGAATTCTAAAGGACGCAATGAGGAAGGAGCTATCAAACTAGTAGCCATGGTACAAAATTTTAAGGGGCGCGACCTCCTCTCAATTTCGGATTTAACACAAGATGAGATATACCACATGCTGTCCAAAGCCATGGAGCTAAAGCGGCTATTGCGGTTGGAATTGGCCCATCGGTACCTGGAAGGAAAAGTCGTTGCTCTAATATTTTATAAACCGTCTACCCGTACGCGAGTATCTTTCGAAAGCGGTATTTCACAGATGGGAGGACACTCTATATATTTAAATGTTGAAGATCTGCAATTGAGCCGGGGAGAAACAATTGAGGATACAGGCAGCGTTATCTCAAAATATGTAGATGCTATTGTCATACGTGCTTTTTCACAAAAAATGATTGAGAATATGGCTAAAGCTGCTAAAGTGCCGGTAATAAACGGTCTTACAGACGAGCAGCATCCTTGCCAGGCTTTAGCGGATTTAATGACTATCTTAGAGAAGAAGGACAGACTTGCGGGTCTTAAGTTGGTTTATATGGGGGATGGAAATAATGTAGCAAATTCCTTGATCTTAGCAGCTTCGAAAGTAAACATGAGTGTTTCAGTGGTCACACCTGCTGGATATGAACCGAAGGCATCAGTTGTAAGAGCAGCAGAGAAATCGGTAAACAGCCCGCGCTGCAAGGTGGAGGTAACCAACAAGGCAAAACAAGCAATAAGAAATGCTGACGTAGTCTATACCGATGTATGGGTAAGTATGGGGCAAGAAGATGAAAGCGAAGAACGTTTGAAAATTTTCAGGCCCTATCAAGTAAATGAGGAGATTTTATCCTATGCAAAAGATGATGCTATAGTCATGCACTGTTTACCTGCGCATAGAGGAGAAGAGATTACAAGTGACGTTTTTGATAGGTTTCAGCAAGTAATATTTGAGCAAGCAGAAAACCGACTTCATGTTCAAAAGGCCTTGTTAATGCTGCTCTTGGCGTGAAGGGGCAGAAATGAAAAGTGAAAGACAGCGCACCATACTGAACTTAATCTCTTCGGAGACAATCAAAACTCAAAAGAGACTACTTAACGAGCTAAAAAAATTAGGTTTTGAAACTACTCAAGCAACCATATCGCGCGATCTCGAAGAGCTGAATATACATAAAAATAGGAAGACTGGTTCGTACGGAAAGACTTCTTTGACTCCTAGTGAGGATGAACTTATACGTTTGGAAAGAAGCATTACCAGCTTTGTACGTCAGATAGATGAGAGTGGAAATTTGGTAATCGTTAAAACTACCCCGGGAGGAGCTCAAGGAGTTGCATCAGCACTTGACAGCGTAGGATGGGAAGATGTGATGGGGACAGTAGCGGGCGACGATACTATTTTAATCGTAGCTCGCAACCAACGAACCGGAGAAAAAATAGTAAAACGTTTGAAAAAGTTTATGGAGTAATCTTGTACTGCAGTCCTGTTCATATTGTCAGTTCAAAATTTAAAATGCAGAATGTAAATTTCAAAAAGTTATGTGATTGGGCGGGACAGAAGTCCGGGTTTAAAATAATTTGAATTTTGATCAGTAATTTTGATTTTTTAGTTTTAATTTTTGCATTTAGTCTTTGGTAAACAAACCTCACTTTTGCAAAAGTGTAAATTAAATTTATTTATAACCTAAATGGCAAAAACTGGAGTTGGAAAGACGATGAAAGACAAGGTTGTCTTAGCTTATTCGGGAGGTTTAGATACTACTGTAGCTATTAAGTGGCTACAGGAGGAACATAACCTCGAAGTGATCGCTGTAGTAATAGACGTAGGTCAAGGAAAGGAACTGACGGGGACAAGGGAACGAGCGTTAAAAGCGGGAGCAATTGATGCTGTAATCATTGATGCTAAAGAGGAATTTGCTATAAATTACATCCTTCCTGCCTTACAAGCAAATGCTCTATATGAAGGAAAGTATCCTCTTGTATCAGCCTTATCTCGCCCTTTAATTGCCAGAAAGATTGTAGAAGTAGCGCGATCTCAAGGCGCAAATTATCTGGCTCACGGATGTACTGGTAAAGGGAACGATCAGGTGAGGTTTGAGGTTTCTTTTTCAGCACTGGCACCTGAACTTAAGATAATTGCACCAGTCAGAGAATGGGGAATGAGTAGAGAGGAAGCTATTGATTATGCAAAGAGCAGGAATCTACATATTACCGCTACCAAGAAAAGTCCATACAGTGTAGACGAAAATCTATGGGGGCGAACCATTGAGTGCGGAATCCTGGAAGATCCTTGGCAGGAACCACCTACGGGAATATTTGAACGTACGTTAGAACCTGATAAATGTCCGGATGAGGCTGAAGATTTGGAGATAGAATTTATGAAGGGAATCCCTGTGAAAATTAAGGGAAAGGGTGAAAGTCTTGTCGAGATGGTGAGGTTATTGGAGGAGATAGGTGGAAGACATGGGTTTGGCCGCGTCGATATGGTTGAAAATCGTTTGGTAGGTATAAAATCTCGTGAGATATATGAAGCACCGGGAGCACTAGCGCTTATCAAAGCGCATCGAGATCTTGAGGACTTAACACTGGAGCGTGACCTTCTTCATTATAAATTTCTGGTTGAACAAAAATATGCAGAGCTTGTTTACTACGGACTTTGGTATTCTCCTTTAAAGAAGGCTTTGGATGCATTTATAAGGGAGACACAGAAAGATGTAGAGGGAACTGTAAAACTTCATTTCTATAAAGGAAGCTGTGAAGTTAGAGGCAGAAGTTCTAAAAAATCTTTATACGACTACTCGCTTGCAACTTACGAAACCGAGGACGAGTTCTCTCACGAAGCTGCAAAGGGATTTATAGAGTTATGGGGATTACCAGTGAAAATTTGGGCAAAGCGCGCAAAGAGTAATGATACAGGATACAAGATCAAGGATACACGATCGCAGAAAAATGATAAGTAAAACTCTTCTGTCCTGTATCGTGAATCATGAATCGTGTATCGCTAGCTTAAAGGAGACATAATGAAACTCTGGGGTGGACGTTTTGAAAAGCCCACTGACAGACTTGTTGAAGAGTTTACTTCTTCACTCCCTATAGATACTCGTCTTTATGAATATGACATAAAGGGAAGCTTGGCGCATGTTGCTATGTTATCCGGATGCGGTATTATCTCCTCAGAAGAGGCTGACACCATTTCTCAGGGCTTGAATAAGATTTATAAGGAGATTAAAGACGGCAGTTTTAAATTTAACGTTTCTGATGAAGACATACATTTGGCTATAGAGCGTAGTTTAATTGAAAGAGTGGGACCGGTAGGAGGAAAGCTGCATACGGCAAGGAGCAGGAATGATCAGGTCGCTTTGGATATGCGTATGTATCTGAAGGAGACGATAAAAGAAATAGCGACTCTTGTGGTTGCTCTGCAAAATACACTGCTCGATCTTGCCAAAAAACATCTGGATGTTATTTTGCCGGGATATACCCATCTTCAGAGAGCTCAGCCTATTCTATTCAGCCATCATTATTTGGCCTATTTTTTCATGCTCCAGAGAGACTTTGAGCGTTTAAAAGGATGTCACCAACGAACTGATGTAATGCCTTTAGGTACAGCAGCAATTGCCGGAACTTCCTTTGCTGTAGACCGGAAGATGGTTGCTGACCAGCTTGGATTTGCTCGTATAAGCGAAAATAGTGTTGATACCACCAGTGACCGTGATTTCATAGTTGAGTTCTTGTCCACAGCTTCTATATTGATGGTTCATCTAAGCAGACTGGCGGAAGAGATTGTGCTCTGGTCTTCTTCTGAGTTTGGATTTATTGAGCTCGATGATGCTTATACTACAGGAAGCAGCATCATGCCGCAAAAGAAAAATCCTGATGTGGCTGAATTGGTACGGGCTAAAACGGCGCGAGTTATGGGAAATCTTATAGCTATGTTGGCGACTCTTAAAGCTTTACCTATGAGCTACAATCGTGACCTTCAGGAGGACAAGAATAGCCTTTTCAGTACTGTTGATGTTCTAGTTCCCAGTTTGCTTGTTTTTAAGGGCATGTTAGAAACGATAAGATTGAGAAAAGAGAACATGCAGGAAGCTGCCGCTCAAGACTTTTCTACAGCCACGGATATTGCTGACTATCTGGTAAGTAAAGGCCTGCCCTTTCGCCAGGCACATGAGATTGTAGGAAGGCTGGTAAAAGATTGTCTTAAGGATGGTAACAACAGTTTTAATAAACTGACACTGGAAGAATTCAAAAAGGCATCGCAACTTTTCGATGAAGATGTATTTAAGATTATAGTTCCCCTTGGCTCAGTGGAAAATAAAGTTTCAGAAGGAGGAACGAGCACAGAGAGCGTTAAGGGACAAATAAAGAAGGCAAATGCTTATTTAAAAAAAAGCGGAGACTGGCTGAAGTAAATGATTAATAACCGCGAGGAATTAAGAATGAGAAATAAGGAAATTAGGAAATTTAGTTTTACAACTAATAACTAATTGCGAATAACTAATAACTAAGAATGAATAACAATGATGTTGCTGGGCTTCTAGACGATATCGGTGACATGCTGGAGATACAGGGAGAGAATCCCTTCAAGGTCCGTGCATATCATCGTGCAGCAAATACTATACGCAGCTTAACTACTGACATAAACAAAATTTATGAAGAGGGGAAGCTTGGAGAATTACCGGGAGTTGGTGCTCATATAGCCGAAAGAGTTGGTGAGCTTCTGCGCACAGGACATCTTGCGTATTATGAAGAGTTAAAGAAAAAAGTATCTCCCGCCATGCTCACTTTAATGGAAGTCCCAAGCATTGGTCCTAAGAAAGCAAAAACCTTGTATGAAAAGCTTCATGTTACCAATGTTGAAATTTTGGAGAAAGTGGCGAAAGAGGAAAAAATAAGAGGGCTTCCTGGCATGAGTGCAAAGACCGAGCAAAATATACTTAGAGACATTGAGCTTTGGCGAAAGCATAGAGAAAGAATACTTCTCTTTGAGGCCTTACCTATAGCAGAGAGGATTGTAGAATGTTTGAGAAAGCAGCACTTTGTTGAGAGAGCAGATATGGCAGGTTCTCTTCGCAGGATGAAAGAAACTATTGGAGATATAGATCTTCTTACTTCCAGTCAGCATCCAAAAAAGGTAGCTGATTTTTTTTGTTCCCTTCCAGATGTAGTACGGGTTCTGGCTAAGGGAAAGACTAAAAGCAGCGTGATTGTTCAGTCCGGACTGCAAATTGATTTGAGAGTGATAGCACCGGAAGAATACGGATCAGCCTTACAATATTTTACCGGGTCGAAGGAACACAGTATACACCTCAGGGATATTGCTAAAAAGAAGGGGCTTAAGATAAGTGAGTACGGAATATTTCGGGTTTCCAGCAATAGAAGATTAGGCGGAAAGACTGAAGAGGAGATATACGAAAAATTAGGAATGGACTATGTGCATCCCACTCTCAGGGAAAACAAAGGGGAAGTAGAAGCGGCATTAACTGGAAAACTTCCTTTACTGATCGAGGTTAAAGATATTCGAGGAGATTTGCATACACATTCCCGATGGAGTGACGGAGTAAGTAAAATTGAAGACGTGGCCAAGGTTGCACTTGAGCTAGGATACGAATACGTGGCCTTATGCGATCATGCAGAGAAACTAAAAGTAGCTGGGGGAATGACGCCAGAAGAAATAAGAAAAAGAGCAAAAGAGATAGAGAAACTAAATGGTAAGATGAAGGGCATTACCATCTTGGCTGGAGTCGAGCTTAATATCAACAATGAAGGTGGCGTTGATTACGGGCCTGATATTTTGAAGGATTTTGATATCGTTTCTGCTTCTATACACACTGGGTTCGGCCAAAACCAAAAGCAGCTTACGGATAGAGCCGTGCGCGCTATGAACAACCCCTATATCCACGTTCTGAGTCATCCCACTGGAAGGATTCTTGGTAAGAGAGAACCATATGCCATAGATGCGGAAAAGATTCTGGAAGAAGCCAAGGAAACCGGGACCCTGATGGAGCTGAATTCTTTTCCCGATAGATTAGATCTTAAAGACGACTATTTAAGAGAGGCAAAGAAAAAAGGAGTAAAAATTGCTATAGGGACAGATGCCCATATGGCTGACCAACTGCGCTATGTTAATTACGGTGTTTCAACGGCTCAAAGAGGATGGTTAACTAAGGATGACGTAGTAAATACCTATCCATTGGATAAGCTGAGGAAGGTGTTGAAGAAGAAGTAGGTGAGCACACCACAGGAATGACTAATGTCTAATGACGAATGTCTAAAGAATGTCAAGTGACGAATGTCTAAGGAATGACTAAGCCCGAATTACCGCATTTAGACATTAGGTTTCTGTCATTCCTTCGTCATTAGGATTTCGTCATTCGTCATTGTTGACCGATCTGCGATCTAAAATGCGTGAGATAGAAGATAATGAACGGTGAACCGTGAACTGTGAACGACGAAGGAGGAAAAATGAAGATAAGGAAGGATTTAATGATTCCTTTGGGCTACGGGAAGTATTTTCGTTCTGATAGAATCGTAGGACTTGAGCCCATTGAAGAAAACAGGGGGCCGCAACGCAGAACTCATGTTTACATTGAGGGAAAACCTGAACCCATAGTGGCATCAAGAGGAGAGACTACAATCCTGCGTGATATCACTCAGTCACCAGAGGTCACTGCAAGGTCAATCCAGGCAATAGAGCTTATGGAAGAAATACTTAATGATCTAGGAGACGTAGGACCGATGTTAAGGAAAAGCATTAAAGAGGAAGCAAAACTGGATATTGATGAGATTGAGTTGAAGATGAAGAAATTCCTTCTGAGTGGCGAAAAAGAAGAGTCTCTCTCTGAGCAAACGCTATTCTAAAAGCCTCAATGGAAATCCTACCTCGGTCTTTCTATAGAAGAGATACAAAAAATGTAGCTCAAGAACTTCTGGGTAAAATGCTTGTTTATTTCAGTCCCCATGGTAAGCTGGCAGGGGAGATTGTTGAGACCGAAGCTTACTATGGTTCATACGATCCCGCAAGCCATGCTTATCGAAAAACACCGCGAAGTTCAATAATGTTTGGCTCAGCGGGGGTAGCTTACATTTATCTCAACTACGGAATACATTATCTCCTTAACGTAGTAACCGAAAAAGTTTCTATTCCCGGTGCTGTGCTTATCAGGGCAATTGAACCCCTCGAAGGCATTGAGGTTATGAAAAGAAATCGAAAAGTAAGTCAGATAGAAGAGCTTTGTAACGGGCCAGGGAAACTCACCAAATCTATGAGTATTGACATAGCCCTAAACGGTCATAATCTTACAAAGAAACCGCTGATTGTTGCAGGGAACAAACGTAGAAACATTAAAATTAAAGCGGTACCACGTATAGGCATCTCTGTTGCTAAGGATGAGTTGTTAAGATACTATGTTGAAGGCAACAGGTTTGTTTCTCGAAAGTAAATTGGTTGACGGTTCACGGTTGACAGTTGGTAGATGGAAGTCATAACCCTTTATTTTGATCCGTCAACTGTCAACGGCCAACTGACAACTAGTAATAGGAGGTTAAATGAAGATAAAGGAAATCTATGAACTGGCAATAGAACAAGGCATAAAGGCAGATCCTCGCGGAAAAGAAGAAGTGGAAAGATCCCTGAAAAGAGTCAAAGACAGCTTGGAGAGGTTAAGTACAGAAGAAAAGGAACTTTTTGACTTAGAAAAGTTGAGCAATCCCTATTCTGACACTAGAGTTTTGGTGGGGAACCCGGGTACAGAAATTAAGCACGTTTTAGCTGGTATTGATATAGAGGTAGGTGAAGTTCTACTCGCTGACAGGCTGCGTGAAAAAGGAGAGGGCATCGATCTTCTTATCTCCCATCATCCAGAGGGACGGGCACTTGCGTCCCTTCCAGACGTAATGATTATGCAAGCCGATATCTGGCATAAGCAGGGTGTTCCCATTAATATAGCGGAGAGCTTAATGTCTAGAAGGATGAGAGAAGTCTACAGGATGCTTATGCCGGTCAACCATGAAAGAGCGATCGATGTATCAAGAATTCTGAACATACCGTTTATGTGTGTGCATACTCCAGCTGATAACCTGGTAACCTCTTTTCTCCAGAAGGCTTTTGATGATGATCCCCCTTACACATTGAAGGATGTTATGCATAAATTGAGAACATACCCTGAATTTAAAGAGGCAGCAAGAGAGAGTGCTGGTCCTGATATCTTAGTAGGTGAGGAATCAAATAGAGCAGGAAAGGTAATGGTGGATATGACCGGAGGAACTGAAGGACCAAGAGAGGCTATTGAGAAACTTGCAGCGGCGGGAATTGGAACTCTAGTAGGTATGCATATGGGTGAAAAAATTCGAAAAGAGGCTGAGAAACATAATGTAAATGTTGTGATAGCAGGCCATATAGCAAGTGACTCCATAGGAATGAATTTATTTCTGGATATGCTGGAGAAGAAAGATATAAAGATTATCTCTTGCTCAGGATTAAGGAGAGTGAGCAGAGCGTAAGTGAATCGGTTAGGGCTGAAAGTTTGAAGCCAGAAGCTAACAGCCAATAGCCAGAAACTACTGTTCGGGTTGAGGAGTTGGTTCAGGGGGTCCTGAGCTTACAATTATGAGCACTGTAGTTCCAGCAGGAGCAGAAGAGCCACCAGAAGGAGATTGTGCTATAACTTGGCCGGCTGGTAAAGTGCTTGCCTGCATAGATCGGGCGACCCCAAAACCCGCTTGCTGTAAGGCGGAAATTGCTTCGCTTGAAGGCATTCCCACAACATCAGGTATATTTACTTTGTTATCTTTTTTCTTCTCATCTTTTTCTTCCTTTTCACCTTCTTCTTCGGTTACCTTTGGTTCAGTGTGAATATCGCAGTATTTAGTAGGAGTCGATCCTTTTATGAAAGTTGCGGTTTTTACCTCTGGACAGTATGGCGTAGCTAATAGATTTGACTCTACGCAAATCTTTATACGTTTGAGACCAGTTTTAGGAACTGGAAAATTAGAGGGCGGGATATCTTCTAAAGCTTCGTGCATGAATCTTGCCCAAATTTGCGCGGGAAACGTACCTCCCGCAACTCGTATACCATGGACTCGGAGCATAGAGATCTGAGCTTTAGGGTGTCCAACCCAAACGGCAGCAACCAAATCCGGTGTATACCCGGCGAACCAGGCATCACGATAATTCTGGGTAGTACCAGTTTTTCCTGCTGCTGGACGACCAATTCTTGCACGGGTACCCGTACCATAGCTAATTACATCCTGTAATATATCTGTGACCATATAAGCAACTGAAGGGTCCATAGCAGAACGTTTTACATTCCTATTTTTTTCGATGACTTTTCCCGATGAATCCATTATTTTTATTACGGGTGTAGGTTTTATATGAACCCCTTGATTAGCTAGAGTCCCGTAAGCTGATGCCATTTCCAGTGGGGTAACACCAGTCTTTAGACCGCCTAAAGCAATCGCAGGATAAGGCTCGAGAGGAGTAACAATTCCCATTCTTTTGGCCATATCAACAACGTTTTGAGGTCCAACATCCATAATTAAGCGTGCGTACACACAATTAACGGAATGTATTGTTCCTGCCTTGATGCTCATTGGTGGTCCTCCGCTGCCTTCCGTATAATTATGAACTTCCCAGTCTTTACCTGGAAGCTTTATGGTCACTGGAGTTGACCTATATACCTTATTAGGCGAAATACCTTGGTCGATAGCAGTTGTCAGAACGAATGTCTTGAAAGCTGATCCTGCCTGTCTGTGACCCTGAACTGCAAGATTAAACTTTTGGGTATTAAAATCTTTCCCTCCCACCAGAGCTCTCATGTAACCGGTTTTAGGGTCTATTGCTACCAGAGCTGCACTTGGATCGTCAGGTCGATCCAGAACTTTGGAAACCGCCTCTTCTGCAGCTTGCTGCATCTTCAGATCAAGAGTAGTATATATTCTTAAACCTCCCTTGAAGACCATGTTTGCTCCATATTTATCTATGAGCATCTGTTTTACATATTCAAGAAAATAAGGAGCAACAGCAATTTTTTGTTCAGGTGGACTTACTTTTATAGGCAAAGCCATTGCAGCTTCCGCTTCTTTTGGCGTGATAAAACCAAGACTTGCCATTTTCTTAAGAACTGTATTTCGGCGGGCCAAAGCCTTTTCAGGGTTAATATAGGGGGAATATCGATTAGGGGAACGGATCAGGCCGGCAAGAAAAGCTGCTTCGTCTAATGTTAAGTCTTTTGCGTCTTTATTGAAGTAGAATTGTGCTGCCGTTTGAGCCCCATATACGCTGTGGCCGAAATAAATTGTATTCAGGTAATTTTCTAAAATTTTCTTTTTTGATAGAGTTCTTTCCAGTTGATATGCTAAGATTGCTTCCTTTATTTTACGTTGCATAGTCTTTTCAGGAGTGATAAAGGAGTTCTTCACATATTGCTGACTGATGGTGCTACCACCTTCAACAATCTCTCCGCTTCTCAGGTTAATATAAATGGCTCTCGCTATCGCTTTTATGTCAACACCTTGGTGGTCATAAAAGCGTTCATCTTCAATAGAAACCACAGCATGCTGCAAATGGAGGGAAATATCGGAAAGTGGTATGATAACTCGATTTTGTTCTACAAAAAGGTCAGCAATAAGAGATCCATCAGAGGCAAAAACTTTGGTAGTCTGGGCATTTACAATAGGTTTGTCCAAAGACAGACGTGGCATCTCCTTCAGGGCTGAAGCTATTTGCCTGAAACCAAACCAGGAAAAAAGCAGGAAAAGGAAAAAGAATAGACTTACAAACCTTAGAATCCCGGTCCTGTTTCGTCTTGATTTTATGCGCTTTTTTCTCGCAAGCGTCAATATATATCACATCCTGACCTATGCAAAATTATAACATAGTATGGGATTTCCGAGCATTCCTTATCCATTTATATATTATTAACGATTTATATGCCAATAATTTCCCATAAATCCTCTGGTCATATATAATTTTGAAGGTTTAATCCTGACTATGATTTTATAAATTGGCGCAGTGTTTAGCGCAGGCAATGATCTGATTAAATAAAAGTGAAGAGGAACGGGTCTATTAATAGACATTTTCGCTGACTGTATGCTAAGATTTAGCCTTAGTTAGCTTGAATGCAGTGCATTAAAGATGGGGAATGCCAATGGAGAAGAATATAGAAAAACAGTTTAAGATCATCTCAAAGGGAGCAGAGGAGATACTTCCTGCTGATGATTTTCAGGGCAAGCTGAAGCGTGCCGTGGAAACCGAAACACCCATGAGGGTAAAGCTCGGTCTGGATCCCAGCGCTCCTGATATTCATTTGGGACACGCTGTTGTTTTAAGAAAACTTCGCCAGTTTCAAGACCTTGGTCATATTGCTGTTCTTATTGTAGGAGATTTTACAGGAATGGTAGGAGACCCGAGTCAACGGTTGGAAACAAGGCAGCAGTTGACAGTAGAAGAAGTAAGAGCGAATGCTGCCACGTATGTTGAGCAGGTCTGCCGAATTCTAGATAAAGAAAGAATAGAGGTAGTGTATAACAGCGAGTGGTTGGCTAAACTCACTATGGTTGATGTGCTTAAGCTGACCTCCAAAATAACAGTAGCAAGGATGCTTGAGCGAGATGATTTTGCCACTAGATTTGCCGAAAAGCGGGCTATAAGTTTAGTAGAGTTTATGTATCCACTTCTTCAGGGAATGGATTCGGTTGCCATTAAAGCCGATATTGAGCTGGGTGGCACTGATCAGAAATTTAATTTGCTTGTTGGAAGAGAGCTGCAGAAGGATTATGGACAAGAGCCTCAAGTTATTCTTACTATGCCTCTGCTTGAAGGAACTGATGGTGTTCAAAAAATGAGTAAGAGTCTAGGCAACTACGTTGGTATAACAGAATCTCCACGTGAAATATTTGGAAAGGTTATGTCAATTTCTGATGAGCTCATTGTTAGATACTTCAAACTGGCAACTGATGTGGACGTAGATGAAATAGAATCTATTGAAAAGGGTCTCAAAGAAGGCAAACTCCATCCTCGCGATACTAAAGCAAGATTGGCAAGAGAGATTGTAACACTGTATTACAATCAAGAAGAAGCTGAAAAGGCCGAACATGAATTTGATCTTATGTTTAAGCCAGGGTATGCGGATGAATTTAGGAAAAAGTCAGCAGCTATTCCTAGCGAAGAAGCTTTTGGAACTCCAACTATATTTCTAGAACTCAAAAGACCCTCTTCAGTCAAAATATGGATCGTAAAGCTACTTGTTGACGTTGGATTTGCGAAGTCAAACAGTGAAGCCAGGCGGCTGATTAAACAGTCAGCGGTTGAAATAGATGGGCAAGTTATAAAAGATCCTAGTATGGACATAAAGACAAGCGATTTAGCAGGAAAAGTTCTTCGCGTCGGCAAGCGAAGGGTGGGAAAGTTTAATTAGCTATAATATGGTAATATATGTTACTATTTAGCATAATCTTTCTGTTGATTAAAACAGCATGGTTTGGGTAAAAAATAAGTAAGTAGATGTTGACAATAGATTTTGCCTGTTCTATTATAATTATGCAAGCGAAAGACAAATAGATGCTTGGAGTGTTGTATTTGAAAATTGCAGAACTGTTCAGATTGGAGGCGACGGGGCTATAGGGTAAGCTAGAGGAAAAAACTAGTCTTACATAGTCTTTTGTGTCGCTGATCAGTTTTGCAGCGGCATTTTTTGTTGAATTTGGTCTTTGAAAACTAAACAGTGTTATGAAAGCCAGCTCTTTGACTGGTCAAATGACCAGCCTGTCAAGATTTAATTTCCAAGCTTAAAGTGAATGGCCTCCCTATTTTATAGGGATGTCAATAGATTTCACGGAGAGTTTGATCCTGGCTCAGGACAAACGCTGGCGGCGTGCTTAACACATGCAAGTCGAACGCCCCGCTCTGAATCGAGCTTGCTTGATTCAGGTTCAGCGAGGAGTGGCGAACGGGTGAGTAACGCGTGGGTAATTTACCCTGAAGACCGGGATAACCCGAGGAAACTCGGGCTAATACCGGATAATATAACTGAGAGGCATCTTTTAGTTATCAAAGTTGGTTATACCTTCGCTTCAGGATGAGCCCGCGTCCCATTAGCTAGTTGGTGAGGTAAAAGCTTACCAAGGCGACGATGGGTAGCCGGCCTGAGAGGGTGTACGGCCACACTG